>NZ_JBGLRE010000007.1:0-265148 GCF_041403185.1 Aeromonas sp. S9(2024) | reverse complement strand
GTGTTAGGCCTGCCGCCAGCGTTCAATCTGAGCCATGATCAAACTCTTCAATTTAAGTTTGGTTGCTTCGAAAAGCGGCTCAATGAATTGCTGAATTAACTGCTGCAACTTAAAAGTTGCTTTGGTCACTTCATCAGACATTGAAAATCAAAAATTGTTTTTGATGCTCGATGCTGTGAGTGCCCACACAGATTGCTTGATTCAAATTGTTAAAGAGCGACACAGCTTTTAGCTGCTGCGGGAGTGGCATTCTACTCAACCGCCTTCTCGAGTCAAGCCTTATTTTCAAAGGCTTTTCGAGGCTACCGACCCGGCTGTTTGCGTTGCCGCTTGCCGTGTCGATGGAGGCGCATTATAGGGAGTGAATTCGTTCTGGCAAGGGTGTTTTCGAACTAAATTCATCTTTTTGAATCGTTCGCTCACCAATCAACCAAATCGCTCATTAATCCCGCTACAGCCTCGGTATTGACTACGGGATATCGTTCGAAAAGGGGGTAGATCAAGCTTGTAGCGATTTACGGTGACCTCCTCTATATCCATGGTGATCAGGCTCACGCCTTCGGGTAACATAGCGCCCCTTTGCGATTCACACACTCTTGGGCTTTGGAGAGTTTAATGCCTTTTGCACTTGGCCAGCGTTGGATTAGTGATACAGAGACGGATCTGGGTTTGGGGACTGTCGTTGCTGTTGAAGGACGCATGGTTACCCTGTTGTTTCCGGCTACCGGTGAAAACCGTATGTATGCCAAAGAAGAGGCGCCGGTTACCCGGGTCAGCTTCAATGTGGGCGATCAGATAACCAGTCACGAAGACTGGACCATGACGGTCGAAGAAGTGCAGGAGAAAGACGGCCTGCTTATATATGTAGGTGTTCGCACCGACAATGATGAGCCCGTTGCCCTCAAAGAGGTGTTTCTCAACAACTTTATCAAGTTCAACAAGCCGCAGGACCGCCTGTTCGCCGGGCAGATCGACCGCATGTCCCGCTTTACCCTGCGCTATGAGGCCCTGGTCAATCAGCACAAGCGCCGTCGCAATCCGACCCGCGGCCTGGCCGGTGGCCGGGTCAGCCTGATCCCGCACCAGCTTTATATTGCCCATGAGGTGGGTCATCGTTACGCCCCGCGCGTACTGCTGGCCGACGAAGTTGGCCTCGGCAAGACCATCGAAGCAGGCATGATCATCCATCAGCAGCTGCTTTCCGGCCGCGCCCATCGCGTGCTGATTCTGCTGCCCGAGACCCTGCAACACCAGTGGCTGGTCGAGATGCTGCGCCGCTTCAACCTGCACTTCTCCCTGTTTGACGAGGAGCGCTGCATCGAGGCTTTCGCTGATGCGGAGAATCCCTTCGAAACCGAACAGCTGGTGATCTGCAGCCTCGACTTCCTGCGCAAGAAGCGTCGTCGCTTCGAACAGATCCTTGAAGCAGAATGGGATCTGTTGGTCGTCGATGAGGCGCATCACCTGGAGTGGAGCGAGGAGGCCCCGAGCCGTGCCTACCAGATGGTGGAGGCGCTGGCCGAGCAGGTGCCCGGCGTGCTGCTGCTGACCGCAACCCCGGATCAACTGGGTCACCAGAGCCACTTTGCCCGCCTGCGTCTGCTGGATCCCGAGCGCTTCTACGACTACGACGCCTTCCTCGCCGAGGAGCAGGCCTACGGTCAAGTCGCGAGCGCCGCCCAGGAGCTGCTGGATGGCGAGACCCTGAGCGATGCTGCCAAACAGACCCTGGCTGGCCAGCTGGAAGGACTGGATCTCACCGATGCCGCCGCCCGTCAGCAGGCAGTTGCCAAGCTGCTGGATCAGCACGGCACCGGCCGCGTGTTGTTTCGCAACAGCCGCGCCAACATTCAGGGCTTCCCGGAGCGTCACCTCAACGTCTATCCCATGGCGCTGCCGGAGCAGTACAAGACCGCCATCAAGGTGATGGGCATGATGGGAGGCAACGGCGGCGATCTGCAGACCCGCGCCCTGCGCTACCTCTATCCAGAGAAGATTTTCCAGCAGTTCGAGGGCGACAACGCCAGCTGGACCCAGTTTGATCCCCGTGTCGACTGGCTGCTTGAGCTGCTGCTCTCTGCCCGCCAGCAGAAGGTACTGGTGATCTGCTCCGAAGCCGCCACCGCCATCGCCCTGGAAGAGGCGCTGCGTACTCGCGAGGGGATCCGTGGTGCCGTGTTCCACGAGGGGATGTCCATCCTCGAGCGGGACAAGGCCTCGGCCTATTTCGCCCAGGCCGAGGGGGGCGCCCAGGTGCTGCTCTGCTCCGAGATCGGCTCCGAGGGTCGCAACTTCCAATTTGCCAGCCACCTGGTGCTGTTCGATCTGCCGCTCAACCCGGATCTGCTGGAACAACGTATCGGTCGTCTCGATCGTATCGGCCAGCAGAACACGGTCGAGATCCACGTCCCCTATCTGGAAGGCACCTCCCAGCGCGCCCTGCAACTCTGGTATCACGACGGTCTCGATGCATTCGAGCAAACCTGCCCGACCGCCCGCCCCGTATTCGAGGCGGTGCGTGACGAGTTGTTCGAGCTGCTGGCCGCCAATACCGGCGATCAGGAAGCACTGGAAGCTCTTCTGACCAAGACTCGCGAGCTGCATGAGCCGCTCAAGGCCAGGCTGGAACAGGGTCGCGATCGCCTGCTGGAAATCCACTCCAGCGGTGGCGAAGCCGCCCAGCAGCTGGTCGACAAGTTGGCCGCCGAAGATGACGACACCGGTATGATCTCCTTCGCCCTCAAGATGTTCGACGAGATCGGCGTCAATCAGGACGATCGTGGCGAGAATGCCCTGGTGCTGACTCCGGGCGATCACATGCTGGTCTCCAGCTTCCCGGGGCTACCCCAGGATGGCATGACCATCACCTTCGATCGCACCACTGCCCTGTCGCGGGACGACATGTCGTTCCTCTCCTGGGATCACCCCATGATGCGCGGCGGTATCGACCTGATCCTGGGTTCCGAGATCGGCGCCACCTCGGTTGCCCTGCTCAAGAACAAGGCACTGCCGGTGGGTTCCATCCTGCTGGAGCTGATCTTCGTCGCCGAATCTGCGGCTCATCCCCAGCTCTACCGCTTCATGCCGCCCACCCCAATTCGCCTGCTGATGGACAAGAACGGCAACAATCTGGGCGACAAGGTGGCGTTTGATGCCTTCAACCGCCAGCTGACTCCGGTCAACCGCCATCTTGGCAGCAAGCTGGTGACCGCCTCCCAGCCGGTGATCCACGGCCTCATCGGCCAGGGGCAAGCCATTGCCGAGGAGCTAAAGGCGGAGATCGTCGACAAGGCCCGTGCCCAGATGGCTCAAACCCTGCAACAGGATCTCGATCGTCTGGAGGCGCTCAAGGCGGTCAATCCGAACGTGCGCGACAGCGAACTGGATTATCTGCGCAATCTGCAGGCAGAATTGCACCACCTGATCGACCAGACCCAGCTCAAGCTGGATGCCATCCGCTTTATCGTGGTCACTCATAACTGATGAAGCTGTGAAGGCATCATCTGGTTGATAACGACCAGAGCCAACGCAAGTTGGATGCCATGCACTTTTTATCCTGGTCACCCATCACTGACAGGGCACATACCCTGCTTTGATGTGGTTACCCATAACTGATGGGGGCTTGCCCCCGCTTTGACCAAAGATGCGAGACGCTATGTTTGTATACTCACCGCCCCTGGAACCCTGGCTCGATATCCTGTTCAAGGACAAGGACATCATGGTGGTCAACAAGCCCACTGGCCTGCTGAGCGTACCCGGGCGCGGCCCCGAGAATGAAGACAGCGTGCTCCATCGGGTGAAGCAGCAGCACCCCAAGGCGGCGGCGGCCCATCGTCTCGACATGGCGACCACAGGCGTGCTGGTGATCCCCCTCAACCCCAACTCCCACCGGGAGCTAAGCCGGCAATTTCGCGAGCGGGAGACCGAGAAGCACTATCTCGCCTGGGTGTGGGGCGAGCCGGAGCAGGATGCGGGTGAAGTGGATCTGCCGCTCTGCGTCGACTGGCCCAACCGGCCGAAGCAGAAGGTGGATTTCGAGGAGGGACGCCATGCCCTGACTCTTTGGCAGAAGCTGAAGGTGGAAAACGGCAACAGCCTGATCAAGCTGACCCCCATTACCGGTCGCTCCCACCAGTTACGGGTCCATATGCTGGAGCTGGGGCACCCCATCCTGGGGGATAATCTCTACGCCAATCCGGATGCCCTGGCGGCGGCACCGCACCTTTATCTGCATGCGGCCAGTCTGACCATCAGCCACCCCCGCAGCGGCGAGCGGATGACCTTCGAGGCACCCGCACCCTTCGCGGTATAAGGCACAAATAAAAAAAGCCCCCATCAGATGATGGGGGCTTTTGTATCAGTTTCAGACACGAATATCGATTTTGCTTCCCAGTGAAGCGTTGGCCGATGTTGGTGCAGCCTGAGCCGGCTGTACCGCGGTCTGGATCAACTCCAGTGCGGCTTGCCCGTTCTGGGTTTGCTGCTTTTTGGCCAGGCTGGCCGCCAGCAAAGCATAACCTTCAGATGTAGATGCAGAACTAGATATATCCATTGAGTACCTCCTGCCTTCAATAGTATCGGCCAGCCCACCCGAAACATGAGCACTGAATATAAAACAATCTGAAAAGCGCGCTGCATCAATCAGATAGGGTCATCGTCAACGCTTTACTCCATGACAGACCCGGTTTCTCCTGCCAGCTCCTCAAGCGTCATTGGTCGCAGCACCTTGCAGGGGTTGCCGGCCGCCACCACGCCCGCCGGCACATCCTTGGTCACCACGGAGCCGGCGCCGATCACGCTGTTGTCCCCAATGGTGACGCCGGGGCAGATGACGACGCTGCCGCCCACCCAGACGTTGTGGCCGATCCGCACCGGCTTGCCGAACTCCACTCCCTTGATGCGCGGCGCCACCGCCACCGGGTGAGCGGCCGTGTAGATCTGCACCCCGGGCGCCAGCAGCACGTTGTCGCCGATGTGCACCTCGCACACGTCGAGGATGGTGCAGCCCACGTTGGCGTAGAAGTTCTCGCCCACGAAGATGTTGGCCCCGTAGTCGCAAAAGAAGGGCGGGTTGATGGCGCACTCCTTGCCACGGCCGCCCAGCAGTTCATGGAGCAGGGCATCGCGCGCCGGTTTCTCCTGCCAGCTGGTGTTGAAGGTGTGATAGAGCCTGCGGCAGCGCTCGCGCGCCGCTTTGAGCTCGGGGTCGCCCGCATCATAGGGCTCCCCCGCCACCATCTTCTGCCACTCGGGGCCACGCACCGCCACCTTCATCATCACCTCGCTCATCGCCTACTCCACCAGCCAGATCAGGGATTCATAAGGGCGCAGCATACAGGATTGCGGCCGGGCCGGGCTATCGGGGTAGTTGCCAAGCAGCAAGCGCCCCTTGCCGGTGGCCAGCTCCTCCGGCAGGGCGAAGGTGGCCGGCTCGCCATAGAAGTTGCTCACCACCAGCAGGGTCTGGCCGTTGGCTCGGCGGGCATAGGCCCAGATCTGCGGATGCCCCGCCAGCAGCTCCTGATAATCCCCCTGAGTGAAGATGGGGTGCGCCTTGCGCAGGCGGATCAGATCCCGGTAGTGCCAGAACACCGAGTGCTGATCGGCCAGCGCCGCCTCGGCATTGATCGCGGGATAGTTGGCGGCGGGCTTGAGCCAGGGCGTCCCACTGGTGAAGCCGGCATTGGCCGCGGCGCTCCACTGCATCGGCGTGCGCGAGTTATCACGGGACTTGGCGCCGAGAATGGCCAGGATCTCGGCCTCGCCCATCCCTTCGGCCTGCTTGATGGCGAAGATGTTGCGGCTCTCCACGTCCTGATAGTCATCGATGCGCTGATAGCCGGGGTTGGTCATGCCAATCTCCTCCCCCTGATAGATGTAGGGGGTACCCTGCAAGCCGTGCAGTGTGCTGGCCAGCATCTTGGCCGCTACCACCCGCTGTTCGCCCTCGTCACCGAAGCGGGAGACGATGCGCGGCTGATCGTGGTTGCACCAGAACAGCGCCGACCACCCCTTGCCGTGCATGCCGCTCTGCCAGTGGTTGAAGATGCGCTTGAGTTCGAGGAAATCGAACGGCGCCTTGGTCCACTTGTCGCCATTGGGGTAGTCCACCTTCAGATGGTGGAAGTTGAACACCATGGAAAGTTCCGAGCCATCCAGCGCGCCATAGCGCTGGCAGTGCTCCAGGCTGGTGGAGGACATCTCCCCCACCGTCATGGCGCCCACCGGGGCGAACACGTCGCGGCTCACGTCCTGCAAAAATTCGTGGATGCGCGGCCCGTCGGTGTAGAAGCGGCGGCCATCGCCACTGTCGTCGCTCGGGAAGCGCTGATCCTTGGAGATGAGGTTGATGACATCGAGACGGAAACCGTCCACCCCCTTCTTGGCCCAGAAGTGGATGATCTTCTTCACCTCGGCGCGCACCGCCGGGTTCTCCCAGTTCAGGTCCGCCTGCTCGCGGGCAAAGAGATGCAGGTAGTACTGGCCGGTGGCCTTATCCAGCTCCCAGGCACTGCCGCCAAACTTGGATTGCCAGTTGTTGGGCACACCACCATCCACCGGGTCTTTCCAGATGTAGTAGTCGCGGTAGGGGCTGTTCTTGTCCCCCAGCGCCGACTTGAACCAGGCGTGCTCGGTGGAGGTGTGGTTGACGACGATATCCATCACGATGCGGATGTCGCGCGCGTGGGCGGCGGCCAAGAGCGCCTCGAAATCGGCCATGGTGCCGTAGGCGGGATCAATATTCAGGTAGTCGGCGATGTCATAGCCGTTGTCCACCTGCGGCGAGACGTACACCGGAGTCAGCCAGAGGGCGTCGACGCCGAGGGTCTTGAGATAGTCGAGGCGGGCCATGATCCCCTTGAGATCGCCAGTGCCGCGCGCGCCACTGTCCTGAAAGCTCTTGGGGTAGATCTGGTAAATCACGGCATTCTGCCACCAGGGTGTTTGGCTCATGGGTCTTGCTCTTGTCTCGAATGAAAAGGGAGAGGGCGACCCGCGGGTCGCCCTGATGCGTGAGGTCAGGCGCTGGCCAGTTCCAGCTTGCCGGCCGCCTGCTGGCGCTTGTAGACCAACAGAGTCAACACCACAGGCACTATGATGGCCACCAGCATAGCCACGGCGTAGATGGCCCAGTATTGCGGCTGGATGGAGAGGATGCCGGGCAGACCCCCCACCCCGATGCCGTTGGCCATCACCCCGGCGAAGCCGCAGATAAGGGCTGCCAGGCTCGAACCCACCATGGCGCAAAGCATGGGGAACTTGTATTTGAGGTTGATGCCGTACATGGCCGGCTCGGTCACCCCCAGGTAGGCGGAGATGGCGGCGGGCACCGAGATCTCGCGCTCGTTCTCCTTGCGGCTGATGAGGATGATCCCCACGACCGCAGACGCCTGGGCGATGTTGGAGAGGGCGATCAGCGGCCAGATGGGGGTGCCGCCCATGCTCTGCATCAGCTGCAGGTCCACCGCGTTGGTGGTGTGGTGGATGCCGGTGATGACCAGCGGTGCGTAGAGGAAGCCGAACAGGGCCGCACCGATGGGGGCGAAGGAGCCTGTCATGGCGGCCTTGGCGGCGAAGCCGACGCCGTCACCGATCCAGCGGCCGAATGGGCCGATGAAGGCGTGGGCCACGATCACCGCCAGCAACAGGGAGACGAAGGGCACGATCACCAGGTAGAGATAGGCCGGGATGATGCGTTTGAGGTTGGTTTCCACCCAGGCGAGGAAGACACCCGCCAGCAGGGCCGGAATGACCTGGGCCTGATAGCCCACCTTCTGGATGACGAAGAGGCCAAAGTCCCACACCTCGGGGGTCTGCTGGCCGATGCCATAGGCGTTCATCAGCTGGGGCGACACTAGCGTGATACCCAGCACTATCCCCAAAATCTCGGAGCCGCCCATCTTCTTGACCGCCGACCAGCAGACGCCCACCGGCAGGAAGTGGAAGATGGCCTCACCCAGCAGCCAGAGGAAGGCGTGGACCTGGGCCCAGAACTGGCTGATCTCGGTGAGGGTGTGGGTGCCGTCGTCGAACATCTTGATGTCGCCGATAACGTTGCGAAAACCCAGGATCAGACCGCCGGTGATGATGGCCGGCAGCAGGGGCACGAAGATCTCCGCCAGGTGGGAGATGCCGCGCTCGAGCGGGTTCATGTTCTGGCGCGCCGCCTGCTTGGCGGCCTCCTTGCTGCCGCCGCTGACGCCGATCTCTTCGGTCAGCGCCTTGTACCACTGCTCCACCTCGTTGCCGATGACCACCTGGAACTGGCCACCTTGGGTGAAGCTCCCCTTCACCGCCGGGATGGTCTCGATGGCCTTGCTGTCGGCTTTGGCCGGATCGTTCAGGACGAAGCGCAGCCGGGTCAGGCAGTGGCTGACGGTGGCGATATTCTCCTTGCCGCCGATCTTGTCAATCAGCTGAGCCAGATGTTGTGTGTTGATCTTGGACATGAGCCTTCCCTCTGTGACTCCATTGATAGTGATCTGCCTCGCCCTTCTGAGCCAGTCTGCCAGCTCGAGCGTTATTGGTATCGTTCCCAATCAGCATGACGGCAATTTGGCCAGATCAAAATGGGAACGTTCCCATTTCGTGGTCAGCGTCACAAAAAGCGCGTTTTTTGTGCAGTGCTAAGTGATGGGGTTCACAGGGTATGACAGGGAGCTATGGTCGCCAGCGGGCAGCACTCCTGCTCGATCTGACCGAGCAACTGACGGGCCGCCTGCTCCCCCGCCCCCTTGTAACCGAGATCCAGGCTGAGGGCGTTGGGGAAGAGGAAGGTAAGCATGGGGTTGTTGCCAAGACCGGTCACCAGCACTTCGCTACGTCCTTGTTCTTGCAAGTATTTTGCCGCACCAATGGCGAGAGTATCGCTGGCACAGACTAGCGCCTGGGTGGTGGGAGTCAGCAGCTCAGCCGCCAGCCGGTAGCCACTTTGCAGGCTGAGGTCACCGAGGGCGCTGCATGCCGCCAGGCCCTGTTCCCGGCAAAAGGCCAGATAGGCGTCGAGCCGGCGCTGACCCGTGGTGAGATCCGAGGCATCCACCCCGAGATAGGCGATATCGCGGATATTGCGCGCCACCAGCTTGGTCAGCATGGTGTGCACCGCTCCCGCATCGTCGAAACAGACCGAAGAGAAGCCCGGATGTTCGCGCGCCACCAGCACCAGCTTCTCCCTGAGCGGCGCCATGGCGTCATAATCCAGATCGTTGAAGGCAAAGAGGATGATGCCATCCACCCCGCGCCGCTCCAGCACCGCCAGATGTTCCTGCACCTTGGCAGGGGAGAATTTGCTCTCCATCAGCACGGCGTCATAACCGCGCTGATAGAGAGTCTCCAGCATGCCGCGCACCGCCTGGTTTTCGGAACTTGAATCGAGCCGCGAGACGATGATGCCCACCACCTGCTGGCTCTGGCTGCGCATAGCCCGCGCCGACTTGCTCGGCACAAAGCCATGCTCAGCGATGATCTGCTCCACCCGCTCACGGGTCGCCTGCTTGACCTTGGGATCCTGATTGAGCACCCGGGAAACGGTCGACTTGCCAACACCGGCAAGGCGGGCGATATCGAGGATGGTCAGCTTCTTGTCCATAAGTCAGGCTCGGCAGTGGAAATTGCCCACATTGTTGTTATTAAGCCCTTTGAATACAAGCCCATGGCGTTAGAATGCCCTTTTGGCCCCGGCGAACGCCGTGCCACCCGCCATTGCACAGGACGCGCATCATGGATCTGTTGGCAAGTCTGCACTTCTCCCTCTCCATTACCGGCCCCATCTGCGTGGCGCTGCTGCTCGGCATCTGGCTCAAACAGCTGGGCCTGCTGCCCGACAGCTTCGTCGAATCGGCCTCGCGTCTGGTGTTCCAGGTCACCCTGCCGGCGCTCCTGTTCCTCAGCATGGTGCGCACCGACTTTTCGACCATGCCGAGCCCCTGGCTCATCCTCTACGGCCTGCTCGGGACGCTCACCGGTTTCCTGATACTGGAGCTGCTGGCGGCCCGCTTCATTCACGAGCGGCGCCAACGTGGTGTCTTCGTGCAGGGCAGCTTTCGCGGCAACATGGGGATCATGGGGCTGGCCTATGTGCAGAACGCCTACGGGCCGGAAGGGATCGGCGCCGCCGCCCTGCTGGTGGGGTCGGTCACCGTGCTCTACAACATCCTCGCCGTCGTCACCCTGACCCGCAGTCTGGGAGGCAACAAGGGGGTCAAACCCATCCTCAAGGGGATCGCCAAAAATCCACTCATCATCGCCATCCTGTCAGCACTGCCGTTTGGCCTGCTCGGCATAGAGCTACCCCAGCTGGTCACCACCACCGGTAACTACTTTGCCAACATGACGCTGCCGCTGGCGCTCCTGTGCACCGGCGCCAGCCTCAACCTCAAGGCCCTGCGCGGCGGCGCCATGCTGACCGGCTGGGCTACCGCCAACCGGCTGCTGTGCATTCCCGTGCTGCTGGTCGCGGGGGCCTGGGCGCTTGGCTTCAGCCCGCAGGCACTCGGCATCCTGTTTCTCATCAGCTCCACCCCGACTGCCGCCGCCAGTTATGTGATGACCCGCGCCATGGGGGGTGACAGCTCACTGGCCGCGAACATCATCGCTACCACCACGCTGGGCTCCCTTCTCACCACCAGCCTGGGTGCAGCCCTGATGAACTATCTGGGCTTGATGGGGTAACAACGAATTGACGGGTGACTTGACCTTGCCGCGAGCGGCAGCTTTAGGCTTGCATTACACCCAAAAAGGAGACTCATCATGACTATTGAACTGACAGTGACCGGCATGTCCTGCGGCGGTTGCGCCGCCAGCCTGCAAAAAGCCCTGCTGGCCCAGCCGGCGGTGACCGCTGCTCAGGTGGACTTCGCCAGCAGCAAGGCGATCATCGAGAGCGAATTGAACAAGGCGGAGCTGATCGCCCTGATTGAAGCCAAGGGCTTCTCGGCAAGTTAATTTATCTCTATAGAGGTATAAAACAGGTTAAAAATCTGTACTCACCTGTCTTTTGGTGAGTTTTATCACAGACATCGATTATTAAATGGGCAAACTTGCTGCGATTATTCCAACCAGAAGGATTTGCAGCATGACCCTACCGATCCGCAAGACCCTGCTCGCCGCCGTGCTCGGCCTGACCCTCTCCCCCATGGCCATGGCCCTGCCCAATGTGCATATTCTGGCCACCGGTGGCACTATCGCCGGCGCCGGCCAGTCTGCCACCCAGTCCAACTATGAGGCTGGCAAGGTAGCCATCGAAACCCTGATCGCCGCCGTACCCGAAATGAAGAACGTGGCCGACGTGCAGGGGGAGCAGGTAGTCAAGATTGGCTCCCAGGACATGAACGACGAGGTGTGGCTGAAGCTTGCCAAGCGGGTCAACGAGCTGCTGGCCAAGGATGATGTGGATGGCATCGTCATCACCCACGGCACCGACACTATGGAAGAGACCGCCTACTTCCTCAACCTCACCGTCAAGAGCGACAAGCCGGTGGTACTGGTCGGCGCCATGCGCCCCTCCACCGCCATGAGCGCTGACGGCCCGATGAACCTCTACAACGCCGTGGTCACCGCCTCCGATCCCGCCTCCAAAGGCCGTGGCGTCATGGTCGCCATGAACGATACCGTGCTGGATGCCCGCGACGTCACCAAGACCAACACCACTGGCGTGCAGACCTTTGCCGCTCCCAACTTCGGTCCGCTCGGCTACATCCACAACGGCAAGATCGACTATCAGCGCAGCCCGGCTCGCCTGCACACCAGCAAGACCCCGTTCGATGTGAGCAAACTCGACAAGCTGCCCCAGGTCGGTATCGTCTATAGCTATGCCAACGCCACCGAACTGCCGGCCAAGGCCATGGTGGATGCCAAGTTTGATGGCATCGTCAGCGCCGGGGTAGGCAACGGCAACCTCTACCACAGCCTGTTCGACACCCTGGCTCAGGCGAGCAAGGACGGCATTCGCGTGGTGCGCTCCGCCCGCGTGCCGACCGGCGCCACCACCCTGGATGCCGAGATCGACGACGCCAAGTACGGCTTCGTGGCCGCCGGCACCCTGAACCCGCAGAAGGCGCGCATCCTGCTGATGCTCTCCCTGACCCAGAGCAAGGATCCGGCCCAGATCCAGCGCTGGTTCCAGCAGTTCTGATCGAATCAATTCAGGCAATCACAGCAAGGGCGGGATTTCCGCCCTTTTTTGGCTCCCCTCCCCTGACAGGGATCCCTCGCCTGCCCAGAGCCAGGGGCGTGATAAATTAGCGAACCGGATCACCTGCTTTCACAAGCGCATCGCGGCCAAATTCATTACACTGCCAGCGATCTTTTCTACTTAGGAGTGCTGCCGCAGTATGGAAATATTGATCCTGTTGGGATTGATTTTGCTCAATGGCGTCTTCGCCATGTCGGAAATTGCCATCGTGACCGCACGCAAGGCTCGCCTTGCCAAGATGGCCAGTGAAGGAAGTCGCTCCGCCGCCATCGCCCTCAAACTCGCGGAAAACCCGACCCATTTTCTCTCCGCCGTCCAGATCGGCATCACCACTATCGGCCTGCTCAACGGTATCTACGGCGAATCCCTGCTGGCCCAACCTTTCTCCCTCTGGCTGCAGGAATGGGGGCTATCCCCCAAGAGCAGCGGTACGATCGCCACCGTCATCGTCGTCGTCACCGTGACCTATCTCTCCATCGTGGTGGGGGAACTGGTGCCCAAGCGCCTCGGCCAGCTCAGCGCAGAACGCCTTGCCTGCCTGGTGGCGCTCCCCATGCACTGGCTCGCCACCCTGACCCGTCCCTTCGTCTGGCTGCTGTCAGTCTCCACCAATGCTACCCTGCGCCTGTTGCGGGCCAAGCAGGATAGCGGCGCCAACGTCACCGAAGAGGAGATCCACGCCATGCTGGTGGAGGGCTCCGAAGCCGGGGTGATCGAGGATCATGAGCACACCATGCTGCGCAATGTGTTCCGTCTCGACGAGCGCAGCCTCTCCTCCCTGATGGTGCCGCGCAGCGATATCCGCTATCTGGATCTGTCGCTGCCGCTGGAAACCAACCTGCAGCGCCTAGTGGAGGAGCGTCACAGCTATTTCCCGGTCTGTGACGGCAACCTCTCCGAGCTGGTGGGGATCATCGACGTCAACCAGGTGTTGTATGCCTATATCAAGGGGGAGCCCATCGACCTGGCCGCCCTGACCCAGGAGGGAAGCCTGCTGCCCGAGACCCTCAACGGGGTCGAGCTGCTCAACCACTTCCGCACCCACAGCGAACAGATCGCCCTGGTGGTGGATGAGTATGGCGAGTTGCAGGGACTGGTCACCCAACAGGATCTGATGGAGGCGCTGGCGGGGGATTTTCAGCAGGAAGACGGCGATGACAACTGGGCATTCCAGCGCGCCGATGGCAGCTGGCTGCTCGATGGCCTGATCCCTTTGCCAGAATTGAAGGACTGTCTGGAGCTGGTTCGCCTGCCCGAGGAAGAAAAACATCACTATCACACCCTCGGAGGGCTTATCATGCTGCTCCTTGGTCGTGTTCCACAGACCGGCGACCTGGTCACCCTGGAACAGTGGCAACTGGAAATTGTTGACATGGATGGTCTGCGCATCGACAAGGTGCTCGCCATGCCCTTGACCGATCAACCCAGCTAACCTGCGGAGTTTGCAAGAATGGAGCGGTTTTACCAACTGGCCCACGCCTTTATGCATCAGGATCTGGTGACCCTGTCTGATCCCCAAATGGCCTTCATGGTCTGTGCCGTCTTATTGACCTTTCTGGTGCTCGAGAATGGCTTTATCCCTACCGCTTTTCTGCCCGGCGATAGCCTGCTGATCCTGACCGGCGTGCTCATCTATCAGGATGTGCTGTCACTGGCGGTGATCCCGCTGCTGATCATGGCCACCTTCGTCGGCACCTGGCTTGGCTACATGCAGGGGCGCTTTCTCGGCCACACCCAGATGTATCATCGCCTGATGTCTCACGTGGAGGATCGCCACAAGGAGAAGGTCTACTACCTGCTCGACAAGTACGGCATCCTGACCCTGATCACCGCCCGCTACATCGCTTTCGTGCGCACCGCCTATCCCTATATCGTTGGCGCCACCGAGCTGCCGCAGGGACGCTTTCTCGTCGTCAATTTCATCAGCTCCATCATGTGGATCTGCCCGCTGGTGGGATTCGGCTACTACCTGAGTCACACCAAGCTGGCAGCCGAATACCAGTCCCAATTTCTCAGCATCATCCTCTACCTGCCGATCGTGCTGCTGGTCAGCGGCATCATCGCCCTGCTCTGGCGCTGGCTCAGCAAACGCAAGGCTGCAAAATCCCGGGATTGACACCCACCTCAAAAAAGCCCTCGAAAGAGGGCTTTTTTGAGGCTCGCATTTGCGCAAATTGTAGAAATAGTCTGTAGAGCCCCTTGTCAATGCAGGGTAAAAATGCGTGAATCTACCGCCTTTTTTTCCATGTGAACGGAGTCGGTAGTATGCGGTGTCGGGTTCGCGCAGTTGCGCTGGTTTTCGGATTGATAGGGATGCTGGGATTGCCTGCGGTCAGCGCCGCCCCCAACCCCGCCAAATTGGACATTCGTTCGAGCAGTGCCCTGGTCGTTGACGTCAACACGGGCAAGACTCTCTACCAGAAGAATGCCACCAAGGTGCGTCCCATCGCCTCCATCACCAAACTGATGACGGCGCTGGTGGTACTGGATGCCAGACAGGATCTGGCTCAGACCCTGACCATCGACAAGGAAGATCTGGATCGGGTGAAGCACACACACTCCCGCATTCGCATGGGTACCAAGGTGACCCGTCGTGACGCACTGCACCTGGCCCTGATGTCCTCCGAGAACCGGATGGCCTCGGCCCTGGCCCGTCACTACCCGGGCGGCCGCAGCGCCTTTATCCGGGCCATGAACAACAAAGCCCGACAGCTGGGCATGCGCCAGACCCATTTCTACGACGCCACCGGTCTCTCCACCCGCAACGTCTCCACCGCCCAGGATCTGGGCAAGCTGGTCGCCGCAGCCTATCGCCAGCCGCTGATCCGCCAGTTTACCCAGGATGAGCACAGGGAGATGCGCTTCCAGGCCCCCTCCTACAGCCTGATGTTCAACAACACCAACCCGCTGGTAAAAAATCCGGACTGGGACGTACGTCTCTCCAAGACCGGCTTTACCGACGAGGCTGGCCGCTGCCTGGTGATGCGTGCCAAACCGGACAGCCGGGAGCTCGCCATCGTGTTGCTCAACTCGGTAGGCAAGCTCACCCCGGTCGGCGATGCCAACCGCATTCGCAAATGGCTGAGAAGCTAAAGACGAGCGACGTGAAAAAGGATGCTGCGGCATCCTTTTTTATTGCCCGTGATCCCACAGCCCATGACAGGCCTCCAGCACCCGCCAGAGCAAAAAGGAGATAGATGACAGCCAGGAGCCCCCTCTCTGGCGGAGAAATGCGCGTCAGGGTGTTGGTAGCGGCCATGCAGGGGATCTGGCAGAGGCGTCAGCAACGAGCCGGTCAGAGGAAAGAAGAAGCGAATGAAAAGAGGGTGGCAACCAGGTGTTGGGTATTTCCAAGACCGGATCCAGCCCATAAAAAGACAGCCCCGACCTGAGTCGAGGCTGTCTGTATGGTGCGCCCGAGAGGATTCGAACCTCTGACCACCTGGTTCGTAGCCAGGTACTCTATCCAGCTGAGCTACGGGCGCTCATAAACTTTGTACTGCTTGAAAATGGTGCGCCCGAGAGGATTCGAACCTCTGACCACCTGGTTCGTAGCCAGGTACTCTATCCAGCTGAGCTACGGGCGCTCATAAATTTTTGTACTGCTTGAAAATGGTGCGCCCGAGAGGATTCGAACCTCTGACCACCTGGTTCGTAGCCAGGTACTCTATCCAGCTGAGCTACGGGCGCTCATAAATCTTTGTATTGCTTTAAAATGGTGCGCCCGAGAGGATTCGAACCTCTGACCACCTGGTTCGTAGCCAGGTACTCTATCCAGCTGAGCTACGGGCGCCCTGTTTTAAAACGATAAAAAAAGCTTACTCAACAGTAAGCCTTCTTCTAGTGCCGACTTGCTGATGGTCAACACATGACTCCGAGAGTCTAATATGGTGCGCCCGAGAGGATTCGAACCTCTGACCACCTGGTTCGTAGCCAGGTACTCTATCCAGCTGAGCTACGGGCGCAAATGGCGGAGAAGGGGGGATTCGAACCCCCGATGCGGGTATAAGCCGCATACTCCCTTAGCAGGGGAGCGCCTTCAGCCTCTCGGCCACCTCTCCGTTTGCGGGGCTGATAATACTTCACAGGGATTTTTAGTCAAACACTTTTTTGGAGAAAAAAGAGCGTTCGCTCAGCATTTGGTCAAAGCGTGGAATATTCAAGCAATATCGACACTTATCCCGTTGTTTTACGCCGTGCAGCCGATTTCACAGGCCATAAAAAAACAAAAGGCGACACATGAGGTGTCGCCTTGTCACTGCCTGGAATCCGGCTTAGAAGTTCGGCTGGCCCGGAACCTTCTCAGCCTGGATACGCTGATAAATCTCTTCGCGGTGCACGGAAACTTCTTTCGGTGCGTTCACGCCGATACGAACCTGGTTGCCTTTAACGCCCAGTACGGTGACAGTCACTTCGTCACCAATCATCAGGGTTTCCCCTACACGACGAGTCAAAATAAGCATTCGCTTGCTCCTGTATCCTGTTTTGTTTTTATATCGATATGCGACATTATCTAACAAAGATACCGATATGGTAAATGGTTGAAACTAAATCAATCAGAGATTGTTAGCCCAGGGGCTGCTCTTGGGGCGCTTGATCCAACCCGAAAGCGGCGTGCAGGGCTCGCACCGCCAGCTCCAGATACTTCTCGTCAATCACCACAGAGATTTTGATTTCAGAGGTGGAAATCAGTTGCATGTTGATCCCCTCCTCGCCCAATACCTTGAACATGGTGCGGGCAACACCGGGGTGGTTCCACATGCCGACACCGACAATGGAAACCTTGGCGATCTCGCCATTTCCCTGCACACAGGAGGCGCCCAGCTCGCTGGCCGTTTCCTCAAGCAGTGCGCGGGCACGGCGGTAATCATCCCGATTCACCGTAAAGGTGAAGTCGGCGGTGCCGTCACCCAGGGTGTTTTGCACAATCATGTCGACATCAATGTTGGCATCGCTGATCGGATTCAGGATCTGCGCGGCCACGGTCGGTTTGTCAGGCACACCCAGAATGGTCAGGCTGGCCTCGTTGCGGTTAAAAGCGATCCCGGATACCAGGGGAGCTTCCATCCTCTCACCTCCATATGTGATTAAGGTTCCCTCTCCATCGATAAAGCTCGACAGTACCCGCAGCGGAACGCGGTATTTGCCCGCAAACTCCACCGAACGGATCTGCAGCACCTTGGCCCCCAGGCTGGCCATCTCCAGCATCTCCTCGAAGGTGATGGTATCGAGACGACGAGCCTTGGGCTCAATGCGCGGATCCGTGGTGTACACCCCATCAACATCGGTAAAGATCTGGCACTCATCGGCCTCGATGGCCGCCGCCACGGCAACTGCCGTGGTGTCCGAGCCGCCCCGGCCCAGGGTAGTGATGGCGTTGTGCTCATCACGGCCCTGAAAACCGGCGATCACCACTACCTTGCCCGCAGCCAGTTCTGCCTGAACCAGCTCGGTATCGATATGGGTGATGCGCGCCTTGCCATAGGCGGAATCGGTGTGAATGCGTACCTGATCACCGGTCATTGAGACCGCAGGACAACCGCGTTTGTTCAACGCGATCGCCAACAGCGCTATGGTGACCTGCTCACCGGTGGAGACGAGCACATCCATCTCGCGCCGGTTGGCATCAGGATCCAGTTGCTGGGCCATGCCCAGCAACCGGTTGGTTTCGCCCGACATGGCGGAGACAACCACCACCACATCGTGTCCCTGGGCGCGGGTCTGCTGAACCCGCTCAGCGACCGCCTCGATCCGCTCCAGCGTGCCGACCGAGGTGCCGCCGTACTTCTGTACATAGAGTGCCACAGATCACCTCGCCCTATTACAGGCGCTCTTCCAGCCAGGAGTGAACGGATTGCAGCGCTGCCGGTACGGCCTCTGGCTGGGTACCACCCGCCTGAGCCATGTCCGGACGACCACCGCCCTTGCCGCCCACCTGCTGGGCTACCAGATTGACCAGTTCACCGGCCTTGACCTTGCCGGTCAGGTCGTTGGTGACACCGGCGATCAGGTTGACCTTGTCATCGCTGCTGGTTGCCAGCAGTACGACACCGGATTTCATCTGGTTCTTCAGCTCGTCCAGCATGCCGCGCAGGGACTTGGGATCGGCCCCTTCCAGCGCTGCAACCAGCACCTTCTGCCCCTTGATCTCGATAACCTGGCTCAGCAAATCGTTTCCGGCCTGGGCAGCCAGCTTGGCCTTGAGCTGCTCCAGCTCACGCTCCATCATCTTGGCCTTGTCCAGCACCTGACGCACCTTGTCCGCCAGGGAGAACTGGTCACCCTTGATGAGGGCCGCAGTCTCTTCGATCTGCTCACCCAGCTGGTGCATGTAATCGATGGCGGCCTTGCCGGTCACCGCTTCGATACGACGCACACCGGCGGCGATACCGCTCTCGGCGATGATCTTGAAGAAGCCGATATCACCGGTACGCTTGGCGTGGGTACCGCCGCACAGCTCGGTGGAGTAGTCGCCCATGCGCACTACGCGTACGTCGTCTTCATACTTCTCGCCGAACAGCGCCATAGCGCCGGCCGCCTTGGCGGCTTCCAGACCCATGACCTGGGTGCTGACTTCATGGTTGGCCCGGATCTGGGCGTTGACCAGCTCTTCGATCCGGCGAATGGTCGCCATGGTCAAGCCTTCGAAGTGGGAGAAGTCGAAACGCATGCGCTCGGCGCCCACCAGGGAGCCCTTCTGGGTCACGTGGTCACCGAGTGCCTGACGCAGGGCAGCGTGCAGCAGGTGAGTCACGGAGTGGTTCAGAGCCACGGCCTGACGACGTTCGCCATCCACCACGGCTTCCACCTCGGCGCCCTTCTCCAGGGTGCCCAGCTCCATGTAGCCCTTGTGGATGATGGCCTTGCCTGCCTTCATGGTGTCAGTCACGGCGAAGATGCCGTCGTCCACCTTGAGGGTACCGGTGTCGCCGATCTGGCCACCGGACTCGGCGTAGAAGGGAGTCTGCTCCAGCACGATGACGGCTTCGTCACCGGCGATCAGCGCATTCACCTCTTCGGTGCCCTTGTAGATGCCGATCACGCGAGTCTGCTCGCTCAGAGTCTTGTAACCGGTGAACGGGGTCTCGAAGTCGAGCTTGAGCATCTCGTTGTAGTTCACACCGAAGCTGGAGGCCTCTTTGGCACGGGCACGCTGCTTCTCCATCTCGGCGTTGAAGCCTTCCTCATCGATGCCTATCTCGCGCTCGCGCACCACGTCGGCAGTCAGGTCGGCCGGGAAGCCGTAGGTGTCATACAGCTTGAACACCACCTCGCCCGGAATGACCTTGGCATCACCCAGATTGGCCAGGGCATCTTCCAGCAGCAGCAGACCGCGATCCAGGGTGCGGACGAACTGTTCTTCTTCGATGCGCAGCACGCGCTCGACCAGCGGCAGCTGGGCGATCAGCTCTTCGGCCACATCCTTCATCTGCACCGCCAGCTCGGCGGCCAGCTTGTAGAAGAAGACATCGGTGGCGCCCAGCTTGCGACCGTGGCGCACGGCGCGACGGATGATGCGACGCAGCACATAGCCACGACCCTCGTTGGAGGGCATGACACCGTCGGCAACCAGGAAGGCGCAGGAGCGGATGTGGTCGGCGATGACGCGCAGGGACTGGTTGCTGAGATCGGTAGTACCGACGATCTCGGCCGCCTTCTTGATCAGCGCCTGGAAGATGTCGATCTCGTAGTTGGAGTGCACACCCTGCATGATGGCGGAGATACGCTCCAGACCCATGCCGGTATCCACGGACGGACGGGGCAGCGGCTCCATGGTGCCGTCGGCCTGACGGTTGAACTGCATGAACACCACGTTCCAGATCTCGATAAAGCGGTCGCCATCTTCTTCCGGAGAACCGGGACGGCCACCCCAGATGTGATCGCCGTGGTCATAGAAGATCTCGGTGCAGGGACCGCACGGGCCGGTATCGCCCATGGCCCAGAAGTTGTCGGAAGCGTACGGAGCTCCCTTGTTGTCGCCGATGCGCACGATGCGATCGGCCGGCACGCCAACTTCCTTTTCCCAGATGTCGAAAGCTTCATCGTCAGTCGCGTAGACGGTCACCAGCAGGCGCTCTTTCGGCAGTTGTAGCACCTCGGTCAGGAAACCCCAGGCGAACTTGATGGCATCCTGCTTGAAGTAGTCGCCAAAACTGAAGTTGCCCAGCATCTCGAAGAAGGTGTGGTGACGAGCGGTATAGCCGACGTTTTCCAGATCGTTGTGCTTACCACCGGCACGCACGCAACGCTGGGAGGTGGTTGCGCGGTTGTAGGCACGCTTGTCTGCGCCAAGGAAGACATCCTTGAACTGGTTCATACCCGCGTTGGTAAACAACAGGGTCGGGTCGTTATGCGGTACCAGCGAGCTGGAGGAGACAACCTGGTGCCCCTGGGAACGGAAATACTCGAGAAACGCGGTGCGTATCTCAGACGTGGACATATACATGGAAAATCCTGCTTGATTCGAATACGGACTTTTAACCGCATTAATGTAAGTTTTCTGCGGGGTAAAGTAAAACGTACCGGCCCGTCACGGGCGAAAAAGCACGCATAAACGGGTGGGTGAAGAAAAGGGAGGCAAATGCACGCTTTTCCGGCCACGGATCGCGCCAAAAGCAGCGGAAAATAACCGCAGGATGCGACAAAACCGGACCCGCTTCATCATCCGTAGCCAAGCCACTGAACAAACAGGAAAAAGCTGGTGAGCCGCGATCAAGGAGCAAGTCCCGGTGAGTCGTCAGACGAAGGGAAGCTGGCGAGAAGGAGTCGGTTAAAGGGAATTGACAGGTTCAGGGGCCACGCGGCCCTATGGTCAGCGCAGGAGACGAACTGGCAGTTATCGTCACCGACATCTTGTTATCTCGCCAGCCTGCACCGCTTCCCTATTCCTCCCGCTCCTGCAAGGCAGATAGGGCATAACGGGCCTGATCCTGAGTAAAGCCTCGCCCCAGCAGATACTTGAGCCACTTCATGCGCAGCTTGAAATCGGCCAGATCGGCGACTCTGGCGCGCCGCTCCAGCAGATCAAAAGCCAGTTCGAACCAGTCCAGTTCGGGTTGCTCGAAGGCGGCGTCGATCTGGCTGTCGTCCAGCCCCTTGCGTCGCAGGTCGAATCGGATCTTGATGGGCCCGTGCCCCTTGGCGGCACCGGCTCGCACCGCCATGGCGCCATAACGCTCGTCATTGACCCAGTTGTAGCCACGGCAGTAGTCGACCACCGCCTCGATCACCTCTTCCTGATAGCCCTGCTGGCGCAGGCGTCTGGCCAGTTCGGATTCGGCACTCTCGCGGCGGGCGAGACTGCGCATGGCGAAGTTGCGGGCGGCCGCCAGCTGCTCTTCGAAGCTGGGCTGTGCGGGTTCGGTAGTGGATTCATCAACCATAAATGACAAGGCCGGGTATCGACCCGGCCTTCCTTTTGCTCTTATTCGAACTCTTGTTCGCTTTCGACGTCGAACTCGTCTTCTTCCGCGGCGACCGCCTTGTCATCGGCAGGAACGGCGCCGGAGAGCAGCAGCTCGCGCAGCTTGGCCTCCACTTCGGCTGCCATGGCCTTGTTCTCGGCAAACAGCTTCATCACGTTGGCCTTGCCCTGACCGATCTTCTCGCCGTTGTAGCTGTACCAGGCACCGGCTTTGTCGATCAGCTTGTGCTTGACGCCCAGATCCACCAGCTCGCCCTCTTTGGAGATGCCTGCGCCGTAGAAAATCTGGAATTCGGCCTGCTTGAAGGGCGGGGCCACCTTGTTCTTGACCACCTTGACGCGGGTCTCGTTGCCGACCACTTCATCCCCTTCCTTGATGGCGCCGGTACGACGAATATCCAGACGCACGGAGGCATAGAACTTCAGTGCGTTACCACCGGTAGTTGTCTCCGGGCTGCCGAACATGACGCCGATCTTCATCCGGATCTGGTTGATGAAGATGCACAGGCAGTTGGCGTTCTTGATGTTGGCGGTCAGCTTGCGCAGCGCCTGGGACATCAGACGAGCCTGCAGGCCGACGTGGGAGTCACCCATCTCGCCCTCGATTTCCGCTTTCGGAGTCAGAGCGGCTACGGAGTCGACGATGATGACGTCAACGGCGTTGGAGCGCACCAGCATGTCGCAGATCTCGAGCGCCTGTTCGCCGGTATCCGGCTGGGAGATCAGCAGGTCATCGACGTTGACCCCCAGCTTGGCGGCATAGATGGGATCCAGCGCGTGCTCCGCATCGACGAAGGCACAGGTCTTGCCCTTCTTCTGGGCTTCCGCGATCACCTGCAGGGTGAGGGTGGTTTTACCGGAAGATTCCGGACCGTAGATCTCGACGATACGACCGCATGGCAGACCGCCGATGCCCAGCGCCACGTCCAGGGAGAGAGAACCGGTAGAAATGGCTTCGATGTCCATGGTCTTGCTGTCGCCCAGACGCATGATGGAGCCTTTGCCAAACTGCTTTTCGATCTGACCCAGCGCAGCCGCCAGTGCCTTCTGTTTGTTCTGATCCATGCCAATCTCCGCTGGAAATCGTGAGTAAGAAGTGAAGTTGGGCTAAGTATACTGTTTATTCATACAGTATCAAGCCCAATTTATCTGAGCAGGGCCAACAGACCCGACAAGGCCTGTCTCACCGCCTGCTGGCGCACCTGCCGGCGGTCGCCGTCGAAGCGGGCAAGCAGGGAGTGATGACGTCCCGAGCTATCCGCCCAGGCAAACCAGACGGTACCGACCGGCTTGCCTTCGGTAGCGCCGCCGGGGCCGGCGATGCCGCTGATGGCCACACTGATGGAGGCAGACGAGTGGGCCAGGGCGCCGCGAGCCATCTCCAGCACCACTGCCTCGCTCACGGCGCCATGCCGCTCAAGGCTCTCGTCGCTCACCCCCAGCATCTGCTGCTTGGCCTCGTTGGTGTAGGTGACGAAGCCACGATCGAACCAGCCTGAGCTGCCCGCGATGTCGGTGATAGCCGTGGCCACTCCGCCGCCGGTACAGGATTCGGCGGTGGCCGCCAGCCAGCCGCGCTGGCCAAGGGCTCGCCCCAGCTCGATGGCGAGGTGCTCTATCTCTGCGTCCAGTTTCATCGCGACTCCCTCTCTGATGCGTGCAAGAGGCACATTATGCGATCCCGCCGCCGCCTGCCGCAACTGAACGCCACTCACAAGGCTGATGCCTCTGCCTACACGGAGGGTCGTGATCCCCGACCTCCCCCGCCACGCCGCTTATGTGTAGAATGGCGCCATCAAGCTCAAGGCTCATCACCGCAGACACAGGCCCGCAGAGGCCCCTTCTGGAATAGC
This sequence comes from Aeromonas sp. S9(2024), assembly GCF_041403185.1. Classification (NCBI taxonomy): domain Bacteria; kingdom Pseudomonadati; phylum Pseudomonadota; class Gammaproteobacteria; order Aeromonadales; family Aeromonadaceae; genus Aeromonas; species Aeromonas sp. S9(2024). The sequence goes on along the minus strand of NZ_JBGLRE010000007.1, from coordinate 241,678 downwards.
ACATGACCGCACAACACCAAGCCACCGGCGCCGCGCCAGGCGCCAACCTCAGCGCCCACACGCCCATGATGCAGCAGTATCTGACCCTCAAGGCCGAGAACCCGGAGATCCTGCTGTTCTACCGGATGGGCGACTTCTACGAGCTGTTCTATGACGATGCCCGCAAGGCCTCCCAACTGCTCGACATCTCCCTGACCAAGCGTGGCCAGTCGGCCGGCAGCCCCATTCCGATGGCAGGGGTGCCCTATCATGCCATCGAAGGGTATCTCGCCAAGCTGGTGCAACTCGGCGAATCGGCCGCCATCTGTGAACAGGTGGGGGATCCCGCCACCAGCAAGGGACCGGTGGAGCGCAAGGTCATTCGCATCATCACCCCAGGTACCGTCTCCGATGAGGCGCTGCTCAGCGAGCGGCAGGACAACCTGATCGCCGCCGTCTATCACGATGGCCGCCGCTTTGGCTACGGCACCATGGACATAGGCTCGGGCCGTTTCTTCATCAACCAGTTCGAGAAGGAAGAGACGCTGCTGGCCGAGCTGCAGCGCACCAATCCGGCCGAGCTGCTCTACCCGGAATCCTTCGCCTACCTGCACCACATCGAGGGTCGCCGCGGCCTGCGCCGCCGCCCGGAGTGGGAATTCGAGCTCGGCACCGCCCGCAAGCTCTTGTGCCAGCAGTTCGGTACCCAGGATCTGGTAGGCTTCGGGGTCGAGCAGAGCGAGACCGCCCTGTGCGCCGCCGGTTGCCTGATGCAGTACGTCAAGGACACCCAGCGTACCGCCCTGCCCCACATTCGCAGCGTGCGCCTCGAGCAGCCTGATCACGCGGTCATCATGGATGCCGCCACCCGCCGCAACCTGGAGCTGACCCAGAACCTGGCCGGCGGCCACGACAACACTCTCTCCGCCGTACTGGACTGCACCGCCACTCCTATGGGAAGCCGGCTGCTCAAACGCTGGATCCACCAGCCGATCCGCGACCGGGTGATCCTCAAAGGCCGTCAGAGCACCATCAAGGAGCTCATCGAGCAGAACCTCTATGACGAGCTGGGTGGCTTGTTGCGTCAGGTCGGCGACGTGGAGCGGGTGCTGGCGCGCCTGGCCCTGCGCTCGGCCCGTCCGCGCGACCTCACCCGACTGCGGCAGGCCTTCGCCCAACTGCCGGAACTGCAGCGCCTGCTGGCGGAGAGTGAGCACGAGGCGGTGCAGCAGCTGCGCGAGCGTGCCAGCACCTTCCCCGAGTTGCATGACCTGCTGGAACGCGCCGTGATGGAGGTGCCACCCGTACTCATTCGCGATGGCGGCGTCATACGCGAAGGGTTCAACCAAGAGCTGGACGAGCTGCGGGATCTGGCCAACGGCGCCACCGCCAGCCTGGCCCGCATCGAGGAGCGCGAGCGGCTGCTGACCGGCATCAACACCCTCAAGGTGGGCTACAACAAGGTGCACGGCTTCTACATCGAGGTGAGCCGCGCCAACAGCCATCTGGTGCCGGCTCACTACATCCGTCGCCAGACGCTGAAAAACAACGAACGCTACATCATCGATGAGCTGAAAAAATACGAGGACAAGGTACTCACCGCCCAGGCTCAGGCGCTGGCGCTGGAGAAACGCCTCTACGAGGAGCTGCTCGATGCCCTGCTGCCGCACCTCTGCGATCTGCAGGAGTCCGCTGCCGCGCTGGCGGAGCTGGACGTGCTGGCCAATCTGGCCGAGCGGGCCGAGACCCTCGACTACCGTTGCCCAACCTTGATCGACGAGGATCAGATCCTGATCGAGGCGGGCCGCCATCCGGTGGTGGAACAGGTGATGACAGACCCCTTTATCGCCAACCCGATCCACCTCGACCGTGATCGCCGCATGCTGATCATCACCGGCCCCAACATGGGCGGTAAGTCCACCTATATGCGCCAGACTGCGCTGATCGTGCTGCTGGCCCATATCGGTGCCTTCGTCCCTGCCGACAGCGCCCGCATCGGCCCCATCGATCGCATCTTCACCCGCATCGGAGCGTCGGACGATCTCGCATCGGGCCGATCCACCTTTATGGTGGAGATGACCGAGACCGCCAACATTCTCAACAACGCCACCGCTCGCAGCCTGGTGCTGATGGACGAGATTGGCCGCGGCACCAGCACCTACGACGGCCTGTCGCTGGCGTGGGCCTGCGCCGAGCAGCTGGCGAGCAAGATCGGCGCCTACACCCTGTTCGCCACCCACTACTTCGAGCTGACCCGGTTGCCGGAACTGATGGAAGGGCTCGCCAACGTCCATCTGGATGCGGTGGAGCACGGCGACACCATCGCCTTTATGCACGCGGTGCAGGAGGGGGCGGCCAGTCGCTCCTACGGCCTGCAGGTAGCTGCCCTGGCCGGGGTACCCAAATCGGTGATACACCAGGCACGCCACAAGCTGGCGGAGCTGGAGAGTGCCACGCCGGTGGCCGCCGGCGAAGCGCGTCCGGCCCCGGTCGTCCTGCCGCCCCAGAGCCACCCAGTGGTGGATGAGCTGGAAGCGGTGCGCCCGGATGAGCTCACCCCGCGCCAGGCACTGGATCTGCTCTATCGCCTCAAGCAGATGCTGTAACCGGCAACGAATGCAAACAGGGGAACCGCGAGGTTCCCCTTTTTCATGACTGGCGGCCAACCCCTGTCAGGGCAAGCCGGGGCCGAACTGCCCCTTGAGCGGATCGTAGTAGTAGGCGCGGTAGTCGAAATCCATCTCCTTGAGCAAGGGATTGGGCAGTTCGAAGTGCAGCCGCTCATCCAGCTTCGCCTGGTCAAGGGAGGGCTTGAAGTGATGCAGCCAGAGCCGCTGCAGCGAGCCATCCTGCCAGGCCAGCCGGATCCCCTCCGAGACGCGCTGAAGCGCCGCCTGATTGGCCTTGTTGGTGTAAAAGAGATGGAGGAAGGGATAGTGCAGTACCAGGTGTCGATCCACGGTGAGCCCCGGCAGATCCCCGTGCTGCTCCTGCTCGATGAAGACTTCATTCACCCCACGGCAAAACAGGTCGATCCGACCGCGAGCGACCAGCCGGAACAGCCGCTCATAGCTGTCGACCTCCTGCACCCGCAAGTCGGCATTGCGCAGAATGGCCACATCCTGCCAGCCGCGCCCCTGACCGTGCACAAACTGCCGCAACTGGGCCTGGGTACTCACGTTCGCCACTGCCTGTGCCTGCTGCGGGCTGACAAAGCAGATGCGGTAACCGAGCAGACCCAGCTCCACCGGGAATCGCACGTAATCGAGGGAGTCATTGATCGCCGCCGGTTGCGGGGAATCGGAGGCGAACAGGTTGGGATAGAGGTTGGCTTTCATAGCTTGGCGCATCCGCACCCGGTTCATCGGTGGTGCCAGCCGCAGCTCGTAATCACCGTGGCTATCGCGGGTCTTCTCCAGCGCCAGTTGCAGCAGGTCGTGAGTATAGAGAGCCCGCATATCCCGTTCACTCTCCGGGCTGATATGGGTAAAGACATCGCCAGCCCGGGTTGGGCTGGCGAGAAACAGGCTGCAGAAGAGCAGACAACAGAGAGCAAGGCGATGGTTGGTCATATGGCTCGTCCCGGGCGCACTGCTTTGAGTGTAGCGCCGCCGGGCGGTCCTGAAAGGTGGCCAGCCCTACCAGAAGAGTCGCCCCAGCAGGGGCGCCAGCAGCACGGTGACCATGCCAGCGATCATCATCACCATGCTGGAGACCACCCCCTCCTCATTGCCCATCTGGTAAGCCCTGGCGGTGCCGGCGCCATGGGCCGAGGCACCAAACCCGGCCCCCTTGCCGAGTCGGCTGCGAATGGCCAGCACGGTGAGCACGCTCTCGCCGACCGCCATGCCGATGACGCCGGTCAGCACCACGAACAGGGCGGTGAGATCGCTCTCGCCACCGATGGCGCGGGTCGCCTCCACCGCAAACGGAGTGGTGATGGAGCGCATCGCCAGGCTGCGCTGCAGCATGTCGGAGAGACCCAGCCAGCGGGCCAGCAAGACGGTGCTGCCCACCGCCATGATGACGGAGGCCACTACCCCCACCGAAAGAGAGAGCCAGTGCCGACGAATGAGCCGGCGATTCTCGTAGACGGGCACCGCAAAGGCCACGGTCGCCGGCCCCAGCAACCAGAGCAGCCAGTGGGATTCGGCCATGTAGTCCCGGTAGGGAATGTGGAACAGCAAGACCACCGCCACCAGCAGGGTGGGCGCCAGCAGCAGGGGCATCAGGGGCAGGATGCGCTTTTTGCCATAGAGCCACTTGCTGGCGTAGTAGAAGATCAGGGTCAGGGCGAAACAGACGAAGCCGAGCACGGTATCAGACATGGCGACGACTCCGGCGGGCCAGTTTCAGCTCGAGGCGATAGACCCGGTCCACCACCAGGGCCGTGGTGCCAAGCACCAGCGTGGTGCTGACCAGCAGCACCACCATGATGCGCCACCCCTCCTGCAGCAACAGCTCCTGATAGTTGACCACCGCCACCACGGCGGGCACGAAGAACAGCAGCATCTCCGCCAACAGCCAGCGGGCACCGGCCTCAAACCACTGTGCCTTGACCACCCCGAGCAGGATGCAGGCCAGCAGCAACAGCATACCGGTAAGGTTGGCGGGGAGCGGAATGTGCAGGGTGCGCACGGCAGTATCGGCCAGCAGCCAGACAAGGGCCAGCAGGGCGATTTGGAAGGGAGTCTGGAACCAGCGAATGCAGAGGGCTTTCATTATCGTCGTCTTTCTGTGAACTGGGTCACAGTATAAAGAGACGGTAAACCTGCAAAAAATGAATTTAAATTATCAAAATCATGCCAAATTGGCATGTTAGGATAACCCGGTCAGACACACGCCAACCAGAGGGAAATCCATGGATATCCGGGCCCTGCGCTACTTCGTCGAACTGGTGCGGGAGCAGAGTTTCACCCGCGCCTCGGAAAAGCTGTTCGTCACCCAGCCCACCATCAGCAAGATGATCCGCAACATGGAGGAGGAGCTGGGCCAGCCCCTGCTCAACCGGGAAGGGCGCCGCTTCACCCTGACCGACAGCGGCCGGGTGCTGTTCAACCGCGCCCAGACCATACTCGCCGAGATGCAGCAGCTGGAAGACGAGCTGGCCGACCTGCAGAGCCTGAAGCACGGCCGCCTCACCCTCGGCATTCCCCCCATGGTGGGCCATGTCTATGCGGATCTGATCCGCGCCTATCGGACCCGTTATCCCGGCGTGGAGCTGAGCCTGGTGGAGTATGGTGGACGCCGCATCGAACAGGCGGTGCTGGAGGGAGAGCTGGATCTGGCCATCACCATGCTGCCGACCAGGGAGGAAGCTGCCCTCAGTACCCTGGATCTGGACTGCTACCCGATCCGGGTGGTGTTGCCGGACTTGCCCCGCTGGCACGGCGATGCTCCGCTTCGGCTCGATGCCCTGCAAGATGAGCCCTTTTTGCTCTACACCCGGGCCTTCACCCTGAGCGAGCGGCTGGAGCAGGCCTGTCAGCAGGCCGGCTTCGAGCCCCAGGTAGCGGCCCGCAGCAGCCAGTGGGACTTTCTCATCGCCATGGTGCGCAGCGGCATGGGGGTGGCCTTCCTGCCCGAGCCAGTCTGCCGCAGGCTGACCCCGGACGGGCTGGTGCTGCGCCCGCTGGCGCCGGAACTGAGCTGGCGGCTCGGGGTGATCTGGCCGAAGGAGCGTTACCTCTCCCGCACCGCAGAGGCCTGGCTGGCGCTCTGCCGTGAGCGCGATCTGCCTCACTGATCGCCGAAACGATCCGTCATCGGGTTGTAGAAGTAGGGGCGGTAATCGAAGCCAATCCCCTTGAGGAAAGGATTATCCAGCCGGATCAGGTGGCGCTGCGGCAACTTGGCAAAGTCGATGGCCGGGCCGAAGCTGCCGCGCCACAGCGCCTGCAGCGAGCCATCCTGCCAGGCCAGTTTCAGCCCCAGCTCGACCCGCTTGATGGCCTCACTGTTTTTCCCGTTGGTATAAAAGACCCGTGGCAGGGGGTAGTAGAGTAACAGGCTGCTATCGACGGCAAGATCGGTCACCCCCTGATGGGTCAGCAACTCGTTGCGAAGCTCGCTCACCCCGCGGCAAAACAGATCGAAACGACCGCGGGACACCATCTTGAACAGCTTCTCGTAACCATCCACCTCCAGCACCTGCAAGCCCGAGCGGCGCAGAATCTCGATATCCAGCCACCCCTTGCCCTGACCGAAAGTAAATGGCTGCAGTCCCTTGAGACTGGTCACCCGGGTGACGGCAGCCTGTTGCTGCGGGCTGACAAAGCAGATCCGGTAGCTGACGATGCCAAGGTGAATGGGGAAACGAACATAGGCCAGCCCCTCTCCCTCGCGGGCACTGCTGTAGCTATCCATCACCATCAGGTTGGGCAGCAGATTGAGATCCATGCTCAGACGTGCTCGCGCCTTGGTCATGGTGGGCGCAGGAACCAGTTCGTAGTCGCCGAAGGTGTCGCGGGTCTTGTCGAGGGCGAGGCGCAGCAGCTCCCTGTCATAGGTGGTGCGGGGGTCCTGCTCGCTCTCCGGGCCTATATAGGTGAAAAGGGTGGCAGCCTGTACCATCACCGGCAGCAGGCAGAGCAGGGAGGCAAACATCAAACGCGGCAACACCATAAACCGGACCTTGGCAAGAGAGACACCCACAAGTGTAGCCACTGGTGTCCCTCTATCGCCGCCCTGCCCCACTCGTCATGGCAACCCGGGCCTCTGTTGGCCTGAGCACACGGCAGACCGCCACCCGGTCCGGGTGAGAAGCCTCGCTTACTGCTCTTCCCCGATGGGAGCGGCAATCCACTTCATCAGGGTCAGCATGTCCTGGGGTGCCACGCCGACCGAAAGGCCGCGCTTGCCGCCGCTCACCAGGATCTCGTCAAACTGCATGGCCGACTCGTCAAGCACGGTGGGCAACAGCTTCTTCTGGGCCAGCGGGCTGATACCACCCACCTTGTAGCCGGTCAGCTTCTCCGCCTCCGCCGGCTTCATCATCTCCACCTTCTTGAGGCCGGTGGCCTTGGCCAGCTGTTTCAGGCTGCACATGCCGGACGAGGGGACGATGGCCACCACCGCCTGCCTGTCGTGGTGGGCGATCAGGGTCTTGAACACCTGGGCCTCCGGCAGGCCGAGCTGGGTCGCGGCATGCTTGCCGAAATCGTCGTGGGCTTCGCACTCGTAGGGGTAGAGCTTGTGGGGGATCTTGAGCTTCTTCAAGAGGTTGATGGCAGGAGTCATGATAAATGCCTTGAGTCAAAACAAGACCAGACAGTCTGCGCCTGCATGGCAGGGGATGCAAGCCGGGGCAGGCTGCCACACCATTGTGCCCCCGGGAGCGGGCCGGCGAATGCGGTCAGTTTTGACTCAAAATCCCGCTTTTGCCATCGCGTCGCGCCTGGGGTAGCTTTTCCCTCCCCAAGAAAACTGCCGGAGGAGTGAATGGCGAGAAGAATCATGGTGCTGAGACACGGCGAGACCCTGTTCAATGCACAGCAGAAGCTGCAAGGACATTGCAACTCGGCATTGACCGGGCGCGGTGAAGCGCAGGCCAGAGGCGTCGGGCAACGTCTGGCACAGCATCTGGCTGGTCGCCCCTACCGGGTCTATGCCAGCGATCTGGGGCGGGCCATGCAGACCGCCGCCATCGTCTGCGGCGAGCTGGACTATCCGGCCGACCAGATAGTACCTGAGCCCAGGGTGCGGGAGTTCTCTCTCGGGGAGTGGGAGCAGCGCACCATTCCTGACTTGCTGGCCGCCCAGCCCGATCTGCTTGAGCGCCGTGACTGGTACTTGCAGGCGCCCGGCTGCGAACCGTGTGACGGAGTGCGGGCCCGCCTGGCCGACTGGCTGGCCGGCTTGCCAGAGGATGAGGACGTGGTGGTGGTGAGCCACGGCCTGACCGGCGTAGTGCTGCGCGGTATGCTGCTCGGGCTCGATGAGGAGGCCACCTGGCAGCAGGATCTGCCACAGGATGCCTTCTTCATCATCGAAGCGGGAAGCATGACCCGGGTTGACTGCACGCCCGTGCTTGAGCCTGCGTAACAGGCTGACTTTATCAGCATCTGAACATGGAAAAGGGCGCCTTGTCGGCGCCCTTTGGCATTATGGGAACTGGCTGAACGCGGCTCGCGTCGCCAGCGTCATCAACCGGTGTTGCGCATCCCTGCGGCGATACCGGCGATGGTGACCATCAGCGCCTTGTCCAGCTCGGGGTGCAGGGTCTCCGGGTGGTTGCGGGAGCGGTTGAGCAGCTCGGCCTGCAGCACGTTGAGCGGGTCGGTATAGGGGTTGCGCAGCTTGATGGACTCCTTGATCCAGGGCTGATCCTCCAGCAGATCCCCGCGCGGGCTCAGTTTCAGCACCACCTCGATGGATTCGGCGAGCTCCTGACGCAGCTGCTGACCAAGGCCCCACAGCTCTTTGGGCACCAGACGGGTGTCATAATACTCGGCGAGCCAGGCATCCGCCTTGAGGAACACCATCTCCAGCATCTCGAGACGGGTGCGGAAGAAGGGCCACTGGGCGCTCATCTCCGCCAGCACCTCGAGCTTGCCGCCATCGATGGCCTGTTGCAGCCCCTTGTGGGCACCGAGCCAGGCCGGCAGCATCAGGCGGTTCTGGGTCCAGGCGAAGATCCACGGAATGGCGCGCAGACTCTCGACGCCGCCGTTGGGCTTGCGCTTGGCCGGGCGGGAACCGAGCGGCAGCTTGCCGAGCTCCATCTCCGGGGTGGCGGCACGGAAGTAGGGCACGAAGTCCGCATGACCACGCACGATACTGCGGTAGTGTTCGCAGGAGTCGGCGGCCAGCTGCTCCATCACCTCGCGCCAGCACTCCTTCGGCTTGGGCGGCGGCAGCAGGTTCCCCTCCAGCACGGCGCTGGTGTAGAGCTCCAGGCTCTTGATGGCCACCTTGGGCAGGCCGAACTTGAAGCGGATCATCTCCCCCTGCTCTGTGGTACGCAGCCCCCCGCGCAGGGATCCCGGCGGCTGGGAGAGGATGGCCTGGTGAGCCGGCGCGCCACCACGGCCGACGGTACCGCCGCGGCCATGGAACAGGGTGAGGCGAATGTTGTTGGCCTCGGCCAGCCCCACCAGAGACTCCATGGCGGCGTACTGGGCCCAGCCCGCGGCCATCATGCCCGCATCCTTGGCAGAGTCGGAGTAGCCGATCATCACGTACTGACGACCCTGGATATAGCCACGATACCAGTCCACCGACAGCAGGCGCGCCATCACGGCGGTGCCCGCCATCAGGTCATCCTGGGTCTCGAACAGCGGGGCGACCGGCATGCGGAACTTGCAGCCGGCTTCTTTGAGCAGCAGCTGCACCGCCAGCACGTCGGAGGGAGCGCCCGCCATGGAGATGATGTAGATACCGAACGCATCCGGGTCGTGGCCGGCGATCACCTGGCAGGTATCCAGGGTCTCGCGGGTCTCGGCACTCGGCTCCCAATCGTGGGGAATGAGCGGGCGGCGGGAGTTGAGCTCGCTCAGCAGGAAGGCCTGCTTGTCATCCTCGCTCCACTCGGCGTAGTCACCCATGCCCAGATAGCGGGTCAGTTCGGAGAAGACCTGGCCGTGGCGCTCGCCATCCTGACGGATGTCCAGCTTGACCAGATGGATGCCGAAGCAGGCGACCTTGCGCAGCACATCCAGCAGCATGCCGTCGGCGATGTTGCCCATGCCGCAGGCGTGCAGGGAGTGGTAGCAGAGCTCCAGCGGCTCGCGCAGCTGGGCGGTAGTTTTGATGAGGTCGCGGCTCTCGCTCACCTGACCCTGCACCTTGGCGGTCAGGTGTTCCTTGGTTTCGCGCAGCGCCTCGCGCAGCTCGCGCACCAGGGCGCGGTAGGGCTCGGGATGATCCCCTACCCGCTCGCGCACGGCCTCGGTGCAGTCGGACATGGAGAGCTCGGAGGTGAGCTCCTTGATGTCCTTGTAGAACAGGCTCACCGCCATCCAGCGGCCCAGCTCCAGCACTTCGGCGGTCACCTTGGCGGTGACGAAGGGGTTGCCGTCGCGGTCACCGCCCATCCAGGAGGTGAACTTGACCGGCGCGGCATCCAGCGGCAGCCGCACACCCAGGTGATGTTGCAGCCGCTCGTCCAGATTGCGCATGAATTCGGGAATGGCCGGCCACAGGCTGTTTTCCACCACGGCAAAGCCCCACTTGGCTTCGTCCACCGGGGTCGGGCGCTGCTCGCGGATCTCGTTGGTGTGCCAGGCCTGATTGATCAGCTGTTCGATGCGATTGAGGATTTTGTCCCGCTCGCGTGGCAGCAAGTCAGAGAGCTCCAGCGCCTCCAGGCAGTCGTTGAGCTGCACATGCTTGTGGATCAGGGTGCGGCGGGTTACCTCGGTGGGGTGCGCAGTCAGCACCAGATCGATATCCAGCTCGCGCACCGCCTGGATGATGGCCTCCTGCGACAAGTTGGAGGCTTTCAGCTTGTCGAACATCAACTCCAGCGGATCCGGGGTGCAGGTCTGCTCTTCGCAGCGACGGGAGATGGTGTGGAACTGTTCTGCCACGTTGGCCAGATTGAGGAACTGGCTGAAGGCGCGGGCCACCGGTAGCAGCTCGTCGTCGGAGAGAGTGCGCAGGGTATCGAGCAGACGTTCCCGATCGGCCTCATTGCCCTTGCGGGAGGACTTGGCCAGCTGGCGAATGGTTTCGATCTTGTCGAGGAAGGCCTGACCCTGATGATCCTTGATGGACTTGCCCAGCAGTTGACCCAGCATGCCTACGTTGGCGCGTAGTGCGGCGTACTTTTCGTTCATTCCACATCCTTATCTTGTTGGTGCCTGACACCCGTCCCGGGGTGCATGACAGCCTCACTTATTGTTGTGCGATTACAACATATGCTCCGTCATCTTAGGGTGACAATCTACCCAGATTGTCTGCGCAAGGTCAAATAACAGGCCGATTCAGAAGATGTATTTCCATCACCTCTCCAGGCGCGGCTTGTTATGTAACTTACTTACAAATGTTCTGCTCTCTGCGCCGTGCCCGTCACAGGCAAAAACGGCGGATCAGGTGCTGTAGCACCGCCGTGGTCGGCTTGACGAAGGAGAGGTCCAGATACTCGTCCGGCTGGTGCGCCTGGGCGATATGACCGGGGCCCAGAACGATGGTTTCACACCCCAGTTGCTGGATGAAGGGGGCCTCGGTGCAGTAGTTCACGGATTCGGCGACCCGGCCGCTCGCCTTCTCGGCTTCGCGCACCAGCTCCGAGTTATCTGCGCAAGCATAGGCGGGGATGGGCTCGTGCAGGTGTTGCAGGTGCAGGCAGCCCGGCTGGTGGATCTCGATGGGAGAGAGCGCCTCTTTCAGCATCCCCATCAACTCATCGGGGCCGACCTGCGGGGTGGGTCGCATGTCGATATGCAGCTCGCAGCAGCCGCAGATACGATTCGGGCTATCGCCCCCCTGGATGTAGCCGAGATTCAGGGTCGGCTGGGGCACCGCAAAGCGATGGTCGGCGTATTTCTCCTTCAGGCTGTGTTGCAGCTTGAGCACCTGGCCCATGGCCTGATGCATGATCTCCAGCGCATTGACGCCATTGGCGGGATCCGAGCTGTGGCCGCTCTTGCCTGTGATGCGGATCGCCTCCGACATATGCCCCTTGTGGGCCACCACGGGCACCAGACCGGTGGGCTCACCGATCACCGCGTAGTCCGGCTTGAGCTCGGCCGCCGCCGCGATGGCGCGCGCCCCCGCCATGGTGGTCTCCTCATCGGCAGTCGCCAGAATGCGCAGTGGCTTGTCGAGAGTCTTGAGGTCTATCTCTTTCAGCGCTTCCACGATAAAGGCAAAGAAGCCCTTCATATCGATGGTACCAAGGCCATAGAGGCGGTTGCCCTCTTCAGTCACCTTGAAGGGATCCTTGCGCCAGCCTCCCTCATCGAATGGCACAGTGTCCGTGTGGCCCGCCAGCAGCAGCCCTCCTTCCCCCTGACCATAAGTCGCCACCAGGTTGAACTTGCTCGGCAGCTCAGGCAGGGCGGTGACCTCGCAGCGAAAACCGAGCTGGGTGAACCAGTCCGCCAGCAGGCGGATCACCGCCTCGTTGCTCTGATCCCACTTGGGATCCGTGCTACTAATGGAGGGAATCGCAATAATGTTCTTGTAGAGAGAAAAAAAATCCAGATTGGCCACCCGCTCCTCCTTGCGTCCCCGAAACGTTTCTGTTAGAAAATACAAATGCAATGTGAATGCATGAATATGCTGCAAGCTTAACAGGATACGCAGCCCACCGACAAAGGCTACTAGTTGTAAGGGAAAGTTAATGTTCTGTCACCTGATCTATAACCGACGACACAACCCCGCCTGAATTGCCCCTCCGCACCAGTTGCACCAAAGGGGCGATTGACCACCCCTTGCCTCGCAGCACCACGCTGTGAAATTCGAACTCTGACTTGGAATACTCAACAATGCTTAACACCGTTATCGTCGGTGCCAGTGGCTACGCGGGAGCCGAACTGGCCGCACTGGTCCAGAACCATCCACAACTCAAGCTGTTCGGGCTCTATGTCTCGGCCGGCAGCCAGGACGCCCACAAGCGTTTCTCCTCCCTGCATCCCCAGTGGGTCGGCAAGCTGGATCAGCCGCTGCTGCCGCTGGACGAGGATGGCATGACCCGGATCCTGACCCAGGCTGACCTGGTGCTGCTGGCCACCGCCCATGAGGTGAGTGCCGAGCTGGCGCCCAAGTTCCTGACCAAGGGGCTGCCGGTGTTCGATCTCTCCGGCGCCTTCCGGGTCAAGGATCAGGATTTCTACGCCTCCTTCTACGGCTTCACCCACGACAGCGAACAGTGGCTGGATCAGGCCGCCTACGGCCTGGCGGAGTGGAATGCACAGGCCATCCAGGCCGCCCAGCTTGTCGCCGTACCCGGTTGCTACCCGACTGCCTCCCTGTGCGCCCTCAAGCCGCTGCAGCAGGCCGGCCTCATCGCCAAGGGGTGGCAGCCCATCATCAATGCGGTCTCCGGGGTCTCCGGGGCCGGTCGCAAGGCGGCCATCAACACCAGCTTCTGCGAGGTGAGCCTCAATCCCTACGGCACCTTCAATCACAGGCACCAGCCGGAGATCAGCCACCACCTCGGCAAGGAGGTGCTGTTCCAGCCCCACCTTGGCAACTATGTGCGCGGCATCCTGGCCACCATCTATGTGCAGCTGGCGGACGGCGTGACTCCGGCCCAGGTGGATCAGGCCTACCTCAAAGCCTACGAAGGCAAGCCGCTGGTGCGCCTCACCGGCCAGATGCCCTCCATCCGCGGGGTGGCGGGTACCCCTTACTGCGATATCGCCTGGCAACAACAGGGCAACATGCTGGTGGTGGTCTGTGCCATCGACAACCTGCTCAAGGGTGCCGCCTCCCAGGCGATGCAGTGCATAAATATCAAATTCGGTTTCGACGCAGGCCAGGGCCTGATTTAAAGACTCAAGGAAGGATCGCAACGATGGACAAACAGACTCTGGTCATCAAGCTGGGCGGCGCCCTGATCGAGAACGACGAGGCGCTGACCGCCCTGTTCGCCACCCTCAAGACATTTCTGGACGAGCAGCACAGACCCCTGGTGCTGGTGCACGGCGGCGGCTGCCTGGTGGACGACCTGCTCAAGGGGCTGGGGCTCACCTCCAGCAAGAAGAACGGCCTGCGGGTGACCCCGTTCGATCAGATCCCCTTTATCGCCGGCGCGCTGGCGGGCACCGCCAACAAGATGATGATGGCCAAGGCCATCGCCACCGGCATCCCGGCGGTGGGGCTCTGCCTCGCCGATGGTGGTCTGTGCCAGGTGACCCAGCTCGACCCGGATCTCGGCGCGGTCGGTGACTGCCAGCCGGGCAACCCGGCGCTGGTGGCCGGCATCCTGGGTCAGGGCTTCCTGCCGGTGGTGAGTTCCATCGGCATCACCGCCGACGGCCAGCTGATGAACGTCAACGCGGATCAGGCGGCCACCGCCATTGCCGAGGCACTCGGCGCCGATCTGGTGATGCTCTCCGACGTGAGCGGCATCCTGGATGGCAAGGGCAAGCTGGTGCCCCAGCTGAACAAGGCTACCGCCCTCGATCTGATGGAGAAGGGCGTCATCGCCGACGGCATGGCGGTCAAGGTGAAGGCGGCCCTGCACGCCGCCGAGACCCTGGGCAAGCCGGTCTGTGTCGCCAGCTGGCGCTACCCGGATCAGCTGCTCAAGCTGCTGGCGGGCGGTGCGGTCGGCACCCAGGTTGCGATTTGAGATCAATGAAAAAGGACACTGCCATGAAACACCTTCTGAAAGACAGCGACCTGAACAAATCGCAAATTGAGGCGCTGATCGCGCTGGGCAAATCGGTCAAGGCCGATCCGAAAAAGTACGGCCAGGCACTGGCGGGCAAGAGCGTGGTCACCCTGTTCGAGAAGCCCTCCCTGCGCACCCGGGTCACCTTCGACATCGGCATCGCCAAGCTGGGCGGCCACAGCGTCTATCTGGACCAACAGAACGGTGCGCTCGGCAAGCGGGAATCGGTGAAGGATTTTGCCGCCAACCTGTCACGCTGGTGTGACGCCATCGTCGCCCGGGTGTTCGACCACCAGACCCTGGTCGAGCTGGCCGAGCATGGCTCTGTGCCGGTGGTGAACAGCCTGTGCAACCTCTACCACCCCTGCCAGGGGCTGGCGGACTTCATGACCATCGCCGAACACTACGACGATCTGTCCAAGGTGAAGCTGGCGTATCTCGGCGATGGCAACAACGTCAGCCACTCCCTGCTGCTGCTGGGGGCGACGCTCGGTACCGACGTCACCCTGATCTGTCCCAAGGGCCACGGCCCGGATACCCAGATATTCCTGCAGGCCCAGGCACTGGCGGCCCAGTCAGGCGCAACCATCCACATCAGCGATGACGTGGCGGATATCGAAGGGTTCGACGTGGCCTACACCGACACCTGGGTGTCGATGGGCGACAGCACCCCGATGGAGCAGGTCACCGATCTCTTCATGCCCTACCAGATCAACCAGGCCCTGCTCGATCGCACCGGCATCCAGCACGTGCTGCACTGCCAGCCGGCACACCGGGAGCTGGAGATCACCTCGCAAGTCATGGATGGTCCGGCCTCCCTCATCATGGATGAGGCGGAAAACCGGATGCATATCCAGAACGCCGTACTGCTGACCCTGCTGGGCGGCCAGGCGTGCGGCAAATAACGGTCCTTAACCCGAATCACAACCCTTTATCGAATCATCACGGAGAGAAGTAAAATGAGCGGAATCAACAAGATAGTACTGGCTTACTCGGGCGGACTGGATACCTCGGCCATCATTCCCTGGCTCAAGGAGCATTATGACGCCGAGATCATCGCCTTCGTCGCCGACGTGGGTCAGGAGCGCGACGATCTGGAAGGGATCGAGCAGAAGGCCATCGCCTCCGGCGCCACCAAGTGCATCATCAAGGATCTGCGCGAAGAGTTCGTCAAAGAGTACGTCTACCCGACCCTGAAGACCGGCGCCGTCTATGAGGGCACCTACCTGCTGGGCACCTCCATGGCCCGTCCGGTGATCGCCAAGGCCATGGTCGAGGCCGCGCTGGCCGAGGGTGCCGACGCCATCTCCCACGGTTGCACCGGCAAGGGCAACGACCAGGTGCGTTTCGAAGGGGCCGTGGCCGCCCTGGCGCCCCAGCTGAAAGTGATCGCCCCCTGGCGTCTGTGGGACATGCGCTCCCGGGAAGATCTGCTGGCCTATCTGGAAGCCCGTCAGATCCCCTGCAAGGCGACCCTGAAGAAGATCTACAGCCGTGACGCCAACGCCTGGCACATCTCCACCGAGGGTGGCGAGCTGGAGAGTACCTGGAACGAGCCGTCCGAAGCCGTGTGGCAGTGGACCGTCTCTGCCGAGCAGGCCCCGGATCAGCCGGAATACGTCAAGCTGACCGTCGCCAAGGGCGAAGTGGTGGCCCTTGATGACCAGCCGCTCAGCCCGCACCAGATCCTGATGACCCTGAACGAGCGTGCCGGCAAGCACGGCGTGGGCCGCATCGACATCACCGAGAACCGGATGGTGGGCATGAAGTCCCGTGGCTGCTACGAGACTCCGGGTGGTACCGTCATGGTCGCCGCGCTGCGCGCCGTGGAAGAGCTGGTGCTGGACAGAGCGACCCGCGCCTGGCGGGAAAAACTCGGTGCCGAGTTCTCCCACCTGGTCTATGACGGTCGCTGGTTCACCCCCCTGTGCAAGGCGATCCTCGCCTCCGCCAACGCCATCGCCGAGGATCTCGACGGGGAAGTGGTACTGAAGATGTACAAGGGCCAGGTCACCGCGACCCAGAAGAAATCGCCCAACAGCCTCTACTCCGAAGACTTCGCCACCTTCGGCGCCGACGAGGTGTACGACCAGAGCCATGCCGACGGCTTTATCCGTCTCTACACCCTGGCCAGCCGGATCCGCGCCATGAAGGAGCAGCATCTGGCCATCGGTGGCGACCACACCCACGGTTGATCACCCGGTGTGACCCGCTGATACCGGTGAGGGGGCATGGCCCCCTCACCCATAAGTGGCGGGATGTGACCAACGCGGCAGCGCCCTGGCCGCGTCTGTGAGATAACCCTCGGTCAGAGCAGAGAACAGACAAACAAGGCACGATTTCACGCTCGGGGGCCAGGCGCCGCCGACAACGCATTCAAGGAGAGCAGTATGGCACTTTGGGGTGGACGCTTCAGTCAGGGAGCCGATAGCCGGTTCAAGCAGTTCAACGATTCGCTGCGGTTCGATTACCGCCTGGCGGAGCAGGATATCCAGGGCTCCATGGCCTGGGCCCGCGCCCTGGTAAAAGTGGGCGTGTTGACCGAGGGCGAGCAGGCAAAGCTGCAACAGGCGATGGAAGTGCTGCTCGCCTCGGTGCAGCAGGATCCCCAGCAGATCCTGAGCTCGGATGCCGAAGACATCCACTCCTGGGTCGAGGGCAAGCTCATCGCCGCCGTCGGCGATCTTGGCAAGAAGCTGCACACCGGCCGCTCGCGCAACGATCAGGTCGCCACCGACCTCAAGCTCTGGTGCAAGGCGCAGGGCGAGCTGCTGGCCGCCTCCATCACCGCCCTGCAACAGGGGCTGGTGGCCTCCGCCCGGGCCAATCAGGCCGCCGTGCTGCCCGGTTACACCCATTTGCAGCGCGCCCAGCCGGTCACTTACGCCCACTGGGCGCTGGCCTATGTGGAGATGCTGGAGCGGGATCACTCCCGCCTGCAGGATGCCCTCAAGCGCCTCGACACCAGCCCGCTGGGCTGCGGCGCCCTGGCGGGCACCGCCTATGCCATCGACCGCGAGGCGCTGGCGCTGGATATGGGCTTTGCCGGTGCCACCCGCAACAGCCTGGATTCGGTGTCGGATCGGGATCACGTGGTGGAGCTGATGCACGTGGCGTCGCTCTCCATGACCCATCTGTCGCGCTTTGCCGAAGATCTGATCTTCTACAACACCGGCGAGGCGGGCTTTGTCGAGCTCTCCGACGCGGTCACCTCCGGCTCCTCCCTGATGCCGCAGAAGAAGAACCCGGATGCGCTGGAGCTTATTCGTGGCAAGACGGGTCGGGTGGTGGGCGCCCAGCTGGGCATGCTGATGAGCCTCAAGGCGCTGCCGCTGGCCTACAACAAGGACATGCAGGAAGACAAGGAGGGGCTGTTCGATGCCCTCGATACCTGGCACGACTGCCTCGACATGGCGGCCCTAGTACTGATCGACCTGAAAGTGAATGGCGAGCGCACCATGGCGGCGGCCCAGGGCGGCTACGCCAACGCCACGGAGCTCGCGGACTACCTGGTGGCCAAGGGGATCCCGTTTCGCGAGGCGCATCATATCGTCGGCGAAACAGTGGTCTACGCCATCAGTGTGCACAAGCCGCTGGAGGAGCTCTCCATCGGTGAGTTCCAGCGCTTCAGCCCGGTGATCGACTTCGACGTCTACCCCAATCTGGAGCTGGAGGCGACCCTGGCCAAGCGGGTTGCCAAGGGCGGCGTCGCCCGCGAGCAAGTAGAAGCGGCCCTCACCGCCGCCGAAGCCTGGCTGGCCAAGCGCGGTTAATCCCACCGGGATATCAGGAGAGGGCGTCAGCCCTCTTTTTTATGTCGGGTTATCAGCTCGTTCCGCTTGCCCCGAGGGCGGCAAAGCGGGCATATATCCCTGACCAGGCTGAATGGATCTCAGCGCCAACCAGAAGGAACCTGCATGTATCTGCCACCCCATTTCTCGGCCACCGACCCCAAGGCCCTGCACCAACTGATCCTGGCCCATCCGCTGGGCGCCCTGATCACCCATGGCGAACAGGGGCTCGATGCCAACCACCTGCCCTTCGAATTTGACGGTGAAGAGGGGAAGCACGGCATCCTGCGCGCCCATGTGGCCCGCAACAACCCGCTCTGGCAGGAGGTGAAAGACGGCGACGAGGTGCTGGTGATCTTCAAGGCCGCCGACGGCTATATCTCCCCCAACTGGTATCCGGGCAAGCAGGCGCACCATAAACAGGTGCCGACCTGGAACTACAGCGTGGTGCATGCTCACGGCCGCATCCGGGTGCGCGACGATGCCCGTTTCGTACGCCGTCTGCTGGCAAACCTGACCCGCCGCCACGAGGCCGAAGAGCCAGCGCCATGGAAGATGGCGGATGCCCCGCGAGACTATCTCGAGGCCATGGTGCAAGCCGTGGTTGGCATCGAGATCGAGGTAGTACGGCTGGTCGGCAAGTTCAAGCTGAGCCAGAACAAGGATGAGGGGGATCGCCTAGGTGCAGTCCAAGCCCTCCAGGCAAAGGGACTGACTGAGCTGGCCGGCGACATGGCAAGCCCGCCCTCGCCTCGCGCATAACCCTTTGAGCAAAAACCAAAACGGCAACCATCAGGTTGCCGTTTCCTTTTATTCAGCCGGGCTCACGCGCTGGCATTAAGCAGCCTGCCGACCCCCTCCCCCTTGCCGTTGGGCAGGGTCTGTTTAAAGGCGGCGAGCAGCTGATCGAGGTTGAGACTGCTTGCTCCCAGGGAGCCCTTGAGGGTGTCGAGTTCGCTGCGCAGCGCATCGAGACGGGTGCCCTGGGTGCCATTGGCGAGCTGGGTGCGGGCTGCGTCGATGGCATCCGGCAGGGACTGGCCACCAAACTCCTGCCCCAGGCTCTGCACCAGATCGCTCATAAAGTGGTTGATGGCGGGGCGATTTTGCTCGCTGTTGGCATCCTTGATACCGAGGCGCTGGAACAGGCTCTGGACCGTCGGGGCCAGACGCTCCGGCTGTGCGGCCTGCGGCGCCGCTTGCGTCTTGCCACTGCTGCTCAGCAACTGACTGCCGAGCTTGAGGGCAATGGAGGCGATGGGAAGCAGGGTACTGATCATCATGATATCTCTCCGCGGCGATGGCCCTGGGTGGTGTTGCCAAGAGAAGTGCATAAGCGGGGCCAACATGGCGAAAAAAACGCCGACCATGGCTAACGCCTTGAGCCGCCATCTGATTTACCGAGCAGCATCGACTCGCAAAGTGGGAAGCGCCCCCTCCCCGCAAGCCACCGGCGGCCAGAGGCTGCCGCCTGCGCGCCAAGCGGCAAGTGACTGCGGCAAGTGGCAGCGGCAAGACCGTTTGCCTCCTGTTCTCTGGCCCCTTGCGACCATAAGGGGCAGCAGATAGTCCCCTTTTATCGGCGCATTTATTAGGGAATCTTATTGGCATTAAGATGATGTCGATTTTCTTATCATCCCGCTTCCCGCAAGATGGCTCGCAGATCGGGTCCGCTCATCTTGGTATCTTGTGTCCCTTGTTCTCGGTGGCCCTGCCTCTCTTAAGTCAAACACCTGTCCCGGAGTCCTTATGTCGTTGATAACACCCCTGATTGCCCCCGAAGTCACTCCCATCGCTCCCGGATTCAGAGCCCTCAGCATCACGGTGCAGGCGGCGGCCATCAGCGATCCCGACGTGGGCGCTCGTGCGCTGGACAGCGCCTTTGCCGCCATGGCGCGGGGGGATGCCCCCTGGGCCGAGGCGCACCTTAGCGCCTGGGCGGACGTGTTCAGAAAATTTGGTGCCAAGCCGCAGCGCACCCCCTGCTCCGCCGAGGCGCTGAGGAAGCGGGTGGCCCGCGATGGCAGCCTGCCGAGCATCGACCCCATCGTCGATCTCTACAATGCCATCAGCATCGAGTACGCCATTCCGGTCGGCGGGGAGAACCTGGTCGCCTATCAGGGCATCCCCCGTCTGGTGGTAGCCGATGGCAGCGAGCTGTTCGACACCGTCAAGGGGGGTGAAACCGCCCACGAATCTCCCGAGCCGGGCGAGGTGGTCTGGCGGGATGACAAGGGCGTCACCTGCCGGCGCTGGAACTGGCGGCAGGGGGTGCGCACCCGCCTCAGCGTGGAGTCCAGCAAGATGTGGTTCATTCTGGAGAGCCTGCCCGAGATGCCGCTGGAGGCCCTCCATGAGGCCGGAGAGAAGCTGGTGGCCGGCATTCGCCAGATGATGCCGGGGGCTCTGATCGAACAGGTCCTGATTGGCGAGCAGGGCTAGCCCCTTTCCCCCCGACGAAACAGACTGGGGGCAGAAATGCAAAGAGGCTCCGAAGAGCCTCTTTTTTTATGCCTTGCCCACTTAGCCGAGCAGCAGATAGAGCTGGTGCGCCGCCACCCCGGCGCACAGGCCGCCGACGGTGTGGGCCACGATGGCGCGAGAGGTGAGATGACGATAGCCGAGGGCATCCAGCATGGCAGTGTGGGTGCTCAAAAAGCCGCTCCAGCACATCCCCATGGCGGTGAACACGGCCACCTCATTGCCGGTGATCCACCCCTTGGCGATAAAGGGGGGCACCAGCGACATGGCCGCGCCGACCGCGCCGAGGGAGGTGGCCGGGAAGGCGACCAGCTCCGGCTGCTGGAAGCCGAACAGCAGGTCAAACAGCCATCCCGCCTTGGCTGCCAGCACAGGCAGCAGCGCCACCCCCTGGAAAGCCTCGCCGGTATAACCCTGCTCCCCCGGGCCGAAGGTTAGCAGCATCACGAAGGTGCTGATGATCAGCACCCCGGGGATCACCGCCATCCCGAGCTCGACGCCGGATTTGCCGCCATCGAGCAGGGAGTTGAGCACCCGCAGCCAGCCAGGCGCCGCCTCTTTGCGAAGGCCCGGCTTGGGACCATGGGCGCTATCCAGACTCTCGGGCAGCACCTCGCCAACCAGCGGGCGGATCATCCGCTGCATCAGTCGGGTGGACACCACAGAACCCACCAGGGCCCCGAGCAGGCCGATCAGCGCCGCCGTGGCGGTGGATTCGCCGCCCGGCAGCTGCAGGGTGGCCATAAAGGTCACCACGATCAGCCCCATGCCGAAGGCGGTGCCGAAGTTGGTCAGCGATACCAGCTGCCAGGGAGTGAAGCCCTTGCGAAAGCGGCTGTCCCTAGCGAGGCTGATCACCGCCGGGTTGTCGGAGAAAAAGGTCATCAGGGCCGCCAGGGCGGTGCGACCCGGCAGGCGAAACACCGGCTTCATCAGGGGCGCCAGCAGCACCTCCAGCAGGCGGATCACCCCGAACTCGCTCAACAGCTGGCTCAGGGCACCGGAGAGCACTGTGATCCCCATGATAAAGAGCACGGTATTGAGCAGCAGCTGGTGCGCCGTGTTGAACAGGGTGTTCACCATGGCGGAAAGGCCCATCTCGCTACCCAGATAGCCAAACAGTCCCCCCAGGATCAGCAGAACCAGCACGGGTTCCAGCCAGCCACGAAGGGCACCTAGCCGCCCCTTGGATTCGATAACTACATGATTTTCCATATCTATCCTGCGTTGTGTCTGTGCGTGTGTTGTTATGGTGGCGTCAGGGCCCACGCCAAATGACAAGCCCCCGTCTTGCGACAAGGGCTCGCTGAACTGGCTCCTCCCGCCGGCCTTGCGCCTGCGGCCTATGCGCGGCCACCGTCACACCCGACGGCGCGACTGGCTCGGCACAATTGGCTGAACGGCTGAGCCGAGGAGGAAAAATACGTTGAGTAATGGGCAAACCAGAACGGCCAGCCCGCCATCGCACCGGGCGGTGCTCACCCCCCGGCCGGCCAGCATTGAGGGGCGGGAGTATAACAACTGGGGTCAGTCAGTAAAAGAATCGGCGGCAGTGGGGGCTTTTTCCCCCGGCCCCACGCCAAACAGGGCTCCAATGGCAGCACTTTTGCCTGTTTCTATATCCTCATCGGGCGGCTCTCAGAGTGGCAGCCTGCGCCATGCCACAAAAAGGTGGCGCCGATCCTCTCGATTCCGTTACGGTAACCCGAGCCCAGATTCGAAAGGAGCACCCCATGCACGGACCCGACCCCGCCAACCCGCACCCCATGGCGAGCTTCCCCCAGGTGTGCTTTATCAAGAACACCATCAAGGGGCCCAATATCGAGGTGGGTGACTACACCTACTACGATGACCCCGAGGATTCGGCAGACTTTGAGCGCAACGTCCTCTACCACTTCCCCTTCATCGGCGACAAGCTCATCATCGGCAAGTTCTGCGCCATCGCCCGCGGAGTGAAGTTCATCATGAACGGCGCCAACCACCAGAGCTCGGGCCCCTCCACCTACCCCTTCTTTATCTTCGGCAACGGCTGGGAGAGTGCCGCCCCCGCCCCGGGCAGCCTCCCCTACAAGGGGGATACTGTCATCGGCAACGACGTCTGGATCGGCTTCGAGGCCCTGATCATGCCGGGGGTGAAGGTCGGTAACGGCGCCATCATCGCCGCCCGCGCCGTGGTCACCGGTGACGTGCCCGCCTACGCCGTGGTCGGCGGCAACCCCGCCAAGGTGATCCGCTACCGCTTCGACGACGACACCATCGCCCGTCTCAACGCCATCGCCTGGTGGGACTGGCCGGTGGAGCAGATCAGCCAGCACGTGGCGCTGATTAGCAGCGGGGAAATAGCCGAGCTGGAAGCGGCAACCCGATAGAGACGACCACCATCAAGCAGGAAGCACCATGCAACTAACCCCACCCCAACCGCCTCAGGCCCATGAATTCGAGGCCCTGCGTCGTGGCCTTAACGGTTTCAACGAGGCCGTTACCGGCCCCCTCCATCGCGAGCGGATCGCCAGCTTTATCAAGGATGAAGCAGAGGTGGTGCTGGGCGGCATTCTGGGGGAGATAAAATGGGGCTGGCTCCATATCGAGGGGCTCTGGGTCGATGACGCCATCCGCCAAGCTGGCTGGGGTG
This sequence comes from Aeromonas sp. S9(2024), assembly GCF_041403185.1. NCBI lineage: Bacteria > Pseudomonadati > Pseudomonadota > Gammaproteobacteria > Aeromonadales > Aeromonadaceae > Aeromonas > Aeromonas sp. S9(2024). Next base: position 218,511 of record NZ_JBGLRE010000007.1, on the reverse strand, counting down.
CCCGCCTGCTCTCCGCCATGGAGCAGTACGCCAGAAGCCAAGGCATCACCAATTTTCATCTTGAAACCACCAGCTTCCAGGCGCTGCCCTTCTACCAGCAGCAGGGCTACGAGGTCTTTGGCCAGCTGCCCGATATGCCGCCGGGGCATGTGAGTTACTTTCTGAAAAAGCAGGAGCAGGTATAAGCCGATGAGAAAGTTGAACCTCCCAGCAACAGACAAGACGCCGAATGACTGGTGTTGTCCTCTCCATCTACGCCTTGTTTTGCTCTTCCCACTGCTTGCGCTCAGTTCCAGCCCCCTTGCCCTGTCACTGCACGATCTGGATCCGGCGTTTGAGCGGTGCGAAGCCATCAAGTCGCAGCACAAACCCAGCTTGCCACCCAAGGGGGATCCCTTCTGGACTCTAGAGAGGGAGCAACAGGTCACCGTGCTTATCTATCTGCACGAGAAGAGCATGGAACATTGCACCGCAGCAGAGATCGATGCGCTGGCGCTCAAGGCATTTCATCAAGCAGTAGAGGGAGACCGCACCTTTCTCGACACCCTGATCAAGGCGAGAGCCACCACCCTGACGACAGCCCAGAAAACTCAGTTACAGCAGATTGGTCAAGCAGAGTTGGACAGGCTGGCAGGCATGAAGGAATTTGCTCTTCCCTTCTCACTAACCGGTTACCTCACCCAGTTGGCTGGCGCAGTACCCTGACAAGAGGAAAATAGAGGTCAACTGATATGCGGCCTATAACAGGCTATAAAAAAATGACACATCTCCTCTCTATTCCATTAGAGAGCTGTAAGTATATATTCGTGAGAACACCCCACCATGGTAGTAATCCCCAACAAGAGGACATGCCTGTGGAGCAGATTAGCTGGGATTTTAAGCGGTTTACTTGCAGGAGCCGCACAGGGCTAGAAAAAATCAGTCCATGGTAAAACCCAACCTAATTTACAGACTTAAATTATTTTAATATTAGACATTGGAGTGCTGAAATTGACAATAAACTATGATGGATGGTGTCGCAGAATTGACTTGGCATTTCGCGCACGATACCCATATTTAACTACTCGGATATTTAAATTAAACAAGTACGATTATGCTTTGTTTATTGAGCAAGAAATAGACAACTTAGATACAGTAAAGCAAATTTTTGACAGGGAGATAAGATATATAACCGCCCCCATAGAAATAACAAACAAACAACCTGAAAAATATGATTTTGAATTGAATTGCATATCTGATGAAGAGATACCATCAAACTTCGAAGGTTTTCCATATACACTAAATCAATTGCATATACACATTGCATCCATTCATAGAGGGATAAAAGTATCTGCCATAACAACAAATCATCAAGAACATATCATTGTTATTGAATTAGATGCGTGTAGTGCACCTTCAGATATTACATCCGTTCAAGAGACAGCTAATAAATTGAAGTTGCCTTTTGAGACTAAAGTCACTTTAAGCACAAAAAACGCACTGCACATGGATGTTGGTGACGAAGTTTTCATTATTGCTCCATCTCAAGCTAAGAAAAGTCTTTCCTGTGAATTTATTGAACGGGATGAGTCCCTATGGTATGAAAACATTGACAAATTCTATGATGGTTCTTTTAATAAATCAGATTTATATTTCATAGATAAAAACAAAAGCTGTTGCTTAGTAAACTTCTCACTATTTAAGAATGCAAACCTTAGAAATCATCTACTGTTATATGATATTATTTATTGTATTCTTCCTCTTGCTGAAAATATGCAACAATTTCTGGAAGAACAAAAAATAAGTCGAGATGATATTCTACACCTCATTTCTCGTGGGCGAGTAAGAATAATAAACCTACAACCAGAGAGTCGTCTAGACTATGGATTTCTTAATGAAGCGTTTCAAGTGGATTCAGCCTCAGTCATAAGCAGGCGTGCAATTTCAGCTCTATCGGCAATTGATCTTGTAGAAATAAACAAGAACTATATATTTAATAATTCAGAATTAGAACCTTATATACATCCATTAATAATGGATATATCTGAATCATTAGATGTTCACCATGACATAATTAGCAACTATCTCCTATGGCCAAGGAAAGCTCTACGAAGCAGTCTAGAGACACTGGATCAAGCAGGACCTATGGGAATCGCACGCTATGGTGTCAATAATACCATCATGAGTTCTTGGCACCTTGATAGAAAAGAAGTTTACGAATTTGAATTTACTGTGAATAGCGATAGAATTCATTTGGCTCACGCATTAGATGCAACATACTTCCCATTCTATACCGATGAGGGGAAATATACTGATCATCCGTATGCCTCTATAATGGGCAGTCTATTGAATTTCTACAAAAAATCCACACTTCAAACTTTACATACTATTTTTGAAATCCCCAAAGCGAATATAGAAGAAAACAGAACCTTATCTTTGATTTCTACCTTTGATATCAATGACTACATTCCAATATCTGATTTTGAGGCAGATCTATCTAGTTGTATTGTACGAAGAGGTATGAATTCTCTCTTTTCAGAGCTAAACTCACTGAATAATCTAGATAGAAGTGTTCGTATACAACAATACAATGCTGAACTGGATGTTTTTTCGAGAAGAAAGAAAATAATAACCCATGCGCTTGACTTGTGTGAAGATAGTGTAGGTCTATTTTTACCATTTTTAGGCACAGGAAAGAAATTGTTATTAGGTGGAATAAACACAGCCAGAAAAAATTTTCGCACAATACAAACCATCTATGAATTCATAGAGGATAAGTCAATGCAAAAAGATATAAGAAAAAATAATGTCAGCCTTTTGTCAAAAGTAAATAGAGTTGCAAGACTGAAAAGAAGCATACGTTAGCACCTTTATCTTCACCACAGCACCACAGCAAAGCAATGCGCTCAGCTTATTGCACCCTACGATCCCCCTGAGGTGATGGCAGGCACGGTATTGGCTCCCCCTCCAATCCGCCAAGGGGAAGGGGCAAGGTCAGGAGCGCCATCAGGGATGATGGCGCAGACGCAGCCGGCACAGGGATGTGCCGTCTGCGGCGGTCCGTCCGACCTTGTACCTGACCCGAGGGCAACCGCGTAGCGGTCGGATTGGCGGGGGAGAAGACCTTTGGTGACTTTGGGTCTTTCCAAAGTCACTCGCCCAAGCCCGAAGGGCGGGCGAAATCCCTTCGAGGCCAGCGGCCTCGCATCCCATGCGGCATAGCCGCATCAAGACCCCTCCCCAGCCCTCCCCTTCGCAGGGGAGGGAGCCAGGTGCCCGCCACAGGCACGGAGTTTGGCTGAACGCCCGGATGCCACCGGCAAAGGGACCTGACCGCCCCTATCGGCCCAGAAAGGGTTCCCAATCCTTGAACACCGGCTGCAACCCCGCCTGGCGCACGGCGGCGGCCACTTCCCCCACCGGCCTGTCGTCGTGGATGGCGAACTGCTCCAGCTCCTCTTTATCTCCCTCGGCATAGCCACCCGGCTGGGTGCGCGACTCGGCCGACATCTGGGTGATGCCAAGGCGCACGGCACCGTTTCGAAGCAACAACCTCACGACTTGCACAACACCATCGAATTGGCTGAAATGCAGAAGATTCTGAAAAATAGTTACAGTAGGATTTCCGTTATTACACATTTGAGGTTGCCATGTCCGACAAGACTAAAGACATCAGAGAAGCGCTCGCAGAGGCACTGATACATGCCGAAGAAAAAGGTGACCTTGTCATTACAACAAGTGTAATCGACGGCATTACCGTCCCCATGGCTGAAGCAATCAAGACTGTATATGCGGGAATGTTTACAACTCATGAATTGTCCGCGCTGAGCAACTTGGCATTCCATGCAACGCAAGATGCCAATTTTTACGATTGGGAAATGCCAACACTTATCGGTTTATCCCGAGAAGAGATGCAGTCATTGGGAGAAAAGCTGCGTGACCTCACCTAGCGGCAACACAGCGTAAAATTGTTTGCGTTCCCACTCTCACCCCAACACAGAACGGACGATTACGCCTGACGGCTAATCGACCCTACGATTGCACGGCGCAGCCGTGCCTGCTCGCCACAGGCACGGAGTTTGGCTGAACTCCGCCCCTATCGGCCCAGAAAGGGTTCCCAGTCCTTGAACACCGGCTGCAACCCCGCCTGGCGCACGGCGGCGGCCACTTCCCCCACCGGCCTGTCGTCGTGGATGGCGAACTGCTCCAACTCCTCCTCACCGCCGTCCGCATAGCCCCCCGGCTGGGTGCGCGACTCGGCCGACATCTGGGTGATGCCAAGGCGCACCGCGCCGTTGCGAAACGCCGGTGATTCGCGGGTCGAGAGGGACAAGTCCAGGGTCGGCGAGAAGAGGCGCCAGGCGCAGACAAGCTGCGCCAGCTGGCGATCCGACATCACAACCTCCGGCTCCAACCCCCCGGTGCAGGGACGCAGGCGCGGGAACGAAAGCGAATAGCGGCTCTGCCAGTGGTGGCGCTCAAGCCAGGCAAGATGCTCGGCGACAAAATAGCTGTCGGCACGCCAGTCCGAGGAGAGGCCGATCAGCGCCCCCAGCCCTATCTTGTCGATGCCGGCACGGCCCAGTCGGTCCGGCGTGGCGAGTCGCCATGCGATGTCCTGCTTGTTGCCGCGCAGGTGGTGGCGGGCGTAGGTGGGGGCGTGGTAGGTCTCCTGATAGACCATGACCGAATCGAGGCCGAGGGTCTTGAGCTCGGCGTATTCGGCTTGCGAGAGGGGCTGCACCTCCATCCCCACCGTGCTGAAGTGGCGGCGGATGATGGGCATCACCTCGCGGAAATAGCCGAGCCCCACCTTGGTCTCGTGCTCGCCGGTCACCAGCAGCACGCTGTCGAAGCCACGCGCCTTGATGGCGAGGCACTCGCGCTCGATCTCCTCCAGGCTCAGGGTCTTGCGCTTCAGGCGGTTGCTCATGGAGAAGCCGCAGTAGGTGCAGTCGTTGGCGCACAGGTTCGACAGATACAGCGGCACATAGAAGCCGATAGTGTTGCCAAAGCGCTGGCGGGTCAGCCGCTCGGCTTCGGCCGCCATCTGCGGCAAAAACGCCTCGGCGGCTGGCGAGATCAGCGCCATAAAATCGCTCAGGGTGCGGCGCGGGGCGCTCAGGGCGCGCTCCACGTCTGCGGCGGTCTTGGCGCGTACCTGCATCCCCACGTCGTCCCACTCCAGCGCCTGCCATCTATCGAGAAAACTCACGCCCTCGATGGGGTCGAAGTGCACGCTCATAGGGCCCCCAGAAAATCGGTGAGCGGGCTGGAGGCCTGGGCCTGCACGCCGCGCGCCCCCAGACCCGCCTTATAGGCGCTACGTCCTGCCTCACAGGCCAAAGCAAAGGCGCGGCCCATGGCGACCGGGTCGCCGCTCACCGCGATGGCGGTGTTGACCAGCACGGCGTCGGCGCCGAGCTCAAAGGCGGCGGCCGCGTGGCTCGGCGCACCGATCCCCGCATCCACCACCACGGGCACATTGGCCTGCTCGACGATGATGGAGAGAAACTCCCGGGTCACCAGCCCCTGATTGGAGCCGATGGGCGCGCCCAGCGGCATCACGGCGGCGCAGCCCACCTCTTCCAGCCGTTTGCAGAGCACGGGATCGGCACCGCAATAGGGCAGCACCACAAAGCCCTCTTTGACCAGCTGCTCGGCGGCTTTGAGCGTCTCGATGGGATCGGGCAGCAGATAGCGCGGATCGGGGTGGATCTCGAGCTTGAGCCAGTGCGTCCCCAGCGCCTCACGGGCCAGGTGGGCGGCAAACACCGCCTCGGCGGCGGTCTTGGCGCCGGAGGTGTTGGGCAAGAGCTTGACCCCGAGTTGCAGCAAGGGGCTGAGGATATCGTCGTGGGTCTTGCCCGGTTCGAGGCGCTTGATGGCCATGGTGACCAGCTGGGAGCCACTCGCCTCGATGGCGGCAGCCATCAGATCCGGGCGGGCAAACTTGCCGGTGCCGGTGAAAAGGCGCGAAGAGAAGGTGTGATCGGCAATGGTCAGCATGTCAGCCCCCTGCAATGGCAGTAAAGAGGTGGAGTTCGTCCCCGTCGTTGAGACGGGTTTCGGCCCAGCGGCCACGGGGCAGCACGGCGCCGTTAAGGGCCACCGCCACCCCCTGGGGATGGACGCCCTGGGCGGCCAGCAGGTCGGCCACGCTCTGCCCTGCCGCCAGCGGCTGGGCTTTATCGTTGAGTCGAATGGTGAGGGTCATGGGGTGATCTCCTTATCGTGTGTCGGGCATCGGCGCTGCCCGCAAACCGGGCAATCGGGATCGGGGGTCAGGGTGAGGGTCTGCCACCGATGGGTCAGCGCATCGAAACGGCGCAATGTGCCCACCACCGGGCTCGGCATCCCGAGCAGCAGTTTCAGTGCTTCCAGCGCCTGCAAAGAGCCCATCACCCCCACCAGCGGGCCGGTGACGCCGCTGGTCTCGCAGCTCTGACTCACCTTGGTATCCTGCGGATAGAGGCAGGCGTAGCAGGCGTGATCGCTGCTGGTGCGCGCCATCAGCTGCCCCTGCCAGCCCACAGCGGCGGCACAGATCCAGGGCTTGCCCTGGGCCACGCAGGCGGCGTTGATGGCCTGGCGGGTGGCCAGGTTGTCGCAGCAGTCGATCACCAGATCTACCTCGGCCACAAACTCCGGCAGGCTGGCAACATCGAGCCGCTGGTTGATGGCGATCAGCTCCACCAGCGGGTTGTGGGCGGCCAAGCGCTCGCGGGCCAGCTCCGCCTTGGAGTGGTTGACCGCCCCGCTATCGAACAGGATCTGGCGCGGCAGGTTGCTGGAATCCACCGTATCGCCATCGGCGAGCCAGAGGGTGCCAACCCCGGCACCGGCCAGATAGAGGGCGAGCGGCGAGCCGAGCCCACCGAGGCCCACGATCAACACAGATTTGCCTTTCAGCTGCGCCTGACCGGCTTCGCCGATCTCCCCCAGCATCAGCTGGCGACCGTAGCGCAAATACTCTTCGTCACTGAGAGACACGGCATCAGAGAGCATGTTCTGCCTCCCGTATCACGCTGACCGAGCGTGGCTCATCCCCCGCCCCCACGGCAGCCAGCAGCCGCTCGGTCGCCCCCTGCCAGTCGTCGCTCGCCGTGATGGCCGAGACCAGCGCAATGCTGCCGACCCCGCTCGCCTTGACCGCCGCCACCCGCTCCTCGCTGATGCCGCCGATGGCCACCGTGGGCCACTCCGCCATCAGGGCGCGGTAGCGGTGCAGCCGCGCCAGCCCCTGCGGGCGCGAAGGCATCGCCTTGGTGTTGGTCGGGAAGATATGGCCGAGTGCGATATAGGAGGGGGCCAGCTCGCGGGCACGCATCAGCTCGAAGTAACCGTGGGTGGAGATGCCAAGGCGCAGCCCGGCGGCCTGAATGGCGGCGAGATCCGCAGTCTCCATGTCCTCCTGCCCCAGGTGCACGCCCCAGGCGCCCGCCTCGATGGCCTGCTGCCAGTAGTCGTTGATAAAGAGCCGCGCCCCATGGCGGCGACCGAGCGCGACCGCCTCAGCAATGGCCGGCGCCACCTGGGCGGCGGGCAGGTCCTTGATGCGCAGCTGGATCGTCTTGACCCCGGCCCCCAGCAGGCGCTTGAGCCACTTGACCGAATCCACCACCGGATAGAGGCCGAGGCTATGTTCGGTCGCGGCGAAGGGGCCCTGCGGCAGGCGAGCGCTGCTTGCTTCATACAGGCCGAAGCGGCGATCCAGGGCTGACCCCGCCAGCACGGCGCGGGGGAAGTGGGCGAGGCTGGTCGGCCAGCCCAGATGGGCGATGGGGCCGGGGCCTGCCCCCACCCCCTGCGCCGCCGCCAAGCCTTGTTGCAGGTAGGCGCGCGCCAGGGTGATGGCGTCTTCCACCGGGTAGTCCTGCGCCACCACGGCGGCGATGGCGCTGGCGTAGCAGCAGCCGGTGCCGTGGCCGTGGCGGGTATCGAGGCGCGGCGCTGCCAGCCAGAATTCGCGGGTCTCATCCTGGTAGTAGTCGAGGCAGAGATCCCCGCTCCACTCAAGGTGGCCCCCCTTGACCAGCACGGCGCGGGCGCCGAGTTCGCGCAGTCGCCGTGCTGCGAGGCGCACCAGCTCGGGGCTGCTGACTGGCAGACCGGTCAGGGCTTCCAGCTCGGGGCCGTTGGGGGTAATCAAGGAGAGGCGCGGCAGCAGGTGCTCGCGCACCGCCGCCAGCATGCCGGGCTCTGCCATGGGGGTGCCAGTGCTGGCGATAGCCACCGGGTCGTAGACCACGAAGGGAGCATCGACGGTCGACAACCTGCGGGCCAGCACCTCCACGTGCAGCCGGGTCGGCAGCAGACCTATCTTGATGGCAGCCGGTGGCAGATCCAGCCCCAGGGCATCGATCTGGGCGGTGAAGGTCTGCATCAGCACGGGGTCGACCATCTTCACCGCCACCGAGTTCTGGGCGGTGATGGCGGAGATGACGGAGCAGCCGTGCACGCCGAGGTCGTGCATCGTGTGCAAGTCGGCCTGAATGCCGGCCCCGCCGCCGGAGTCGGATCCCGCTATGGTCCAGACCACGGGACGGGCCTGCGTCACCGCGGACAGGTCGGCGGGGCTGACAGCCCCGCGCTCGCTGCTCACGCCTCCTCCCCTGCGGCCTGCCTCAGGGTCGCCGCCTGGTGGTAGATCTCGCCGCCGGTCTCCTTGAAGGTCTCGGCCATGCGGGCCATGCCGCTCTCCACCTCGGCCACGACCCGCTCCTGCTGGCCATCCATGCCGACCATCTTGATCTCTACGGCTTCCAGCTTGGCGGCGTAGTCGCGCACGTCCTGGGTGATCTTCATGGAGCAGAACTTGGGCCCGCACATGGAGCAGAAGTGGGCCACCTTGCCGGACTCCTGGGGCAGGGTCTCGTCGTGATAGGCGCGGGCGGTGTCGGGATCCAGGGCCAGGTTGAACTGATCCTCCCAGCGAAACTCGAAACGAGCCTTGGACATGGCGTTGTCGCGGATCTGGGCGCCCGGGTGGCCCTTGGCCAGATCCGCAGCGTGGGCGGCGATCTTGTAGGTGATCAGCCCCTGCTTGACGTCTTCCTTGTTCGGCAGGCCCAGGTGCTCCTTGGGAGTCACGTAGCAGAGCATGGCGCAACCGTACCAGCCGATGAGCGCCGCACCTATGCCGGAGGTGAAGTGATCGTAACCCGGCGCAATGTCGGTGGTGAGCGGGCCCAGGGTGTAGAAGGGCGCTTCGTGGCAGTGTTCCAGCTGCTCGGTCATGTTGCGCTCGATCATGTGCATGGGCACGTGGCCGGGGCCCTCGATCATCACCTGCACGTCGTACTCCCAGGCGATCCTGGTGAGCTCGCCCAGGGTGCGCAGCTCGGCGAACTGGGCCTCGTCGTTGGCGTCATAGACGGAGCCCGGACGCAGGCCGTCACCCAGCGACAGACTGACGTCGTAGGCGGCGCAGATCTCGCAGATCTCGCGGAAGTGCTCGTAGAGGAAGTTCTCCTTGTGATGGGAGAGGCACCATTTGGCCATGATGCTGCCGCCACGGGAGACGATGCCGGTGAGGCGCTTGGCGGTCATGGGCACGAAGCGCAGCAAGACGCCGGCGTGGATGGTGAAGTAGTCCACCCCCTGCTCGGCCTGCTCCAGCAGGGTGTCACGGAACAACTCCCAGGTGAGATCCTCGGCGATGCCGCCCGTCTTCTCCAGCGCCTGGTAGATGGGCACTGTCCCGATGGGCACAGGGCTGTTGCGCAGGATCCACTCGCGGGTCTCGTGGATATAGCGACCGGTGGAGAGATCCATCACGGTGTCAGCGCCCCAGCGGGTGGACCACACCAGCTTCTCCACTTCCTCTTCGATGCTGGAAGTGACCGCCGAGTTACCGATGTTGGCGTTGATCTTCACCAGGAAGTTGCGGCCGATGATCATGGGCTCGGCTTCCGGGTGGTTGATGTTGCAGGGGATGATGGCGCGGCCGGCAGCCACCTCATCGCGCACGAACTCGGGGGTGATGTTCTCGGGCAGCTTGGCGCCAAAGCCCTGGCCCGGGTGCTGGGTGCGCAGCAGCTCGGAGCGCACCCGCTCGCGGCCCATGTTCTCGCGCAGGGCGATAAATTCCATCTCGGGGGTGACGATGCCGGCGCGGGCATAGTGCAGCTGGGTCACCCGGCGGCCCAGCTTGGCGCGGCGAGCGCTGGGCAAATGCTCGAAGCGCAGGTGATCCAGCCCTTCGTCGGCCAGGCGCTCCTGGGTGAAGACGGAGCTCAGGCCCTCCAGCGCCTCGGTGTCAGCGCGCTCCAGCACCCAGTTTTCACGCAGGCGCGGCAAGCCACGGCGCACGTCGATGGGGGCAGCCTCTTCCCCATAGAGGCCCGAGGTGTCGTAAACCGGCACCGGCTCGTTGGGCTCGAACCGGGGATCCTCCTTGGTGCCGCCGACGAAGGTGTCGGCCAGCTGGATCTCCCGCAGGGGCACCCGGATGTCGGGGCGGGAACCTTCAATAAAGATGCGGCGGGAATTGGGGTGAGCCATCCCCTTGAGGTTGTCGATAAAGGTCTGGGCGCTGGAGCGCTGCTCGCGGCGGCTGGATTTGGCGGTATCAGATACATTGGTAGACATAGCAAAACTCACATTAACTGGTTGAAGTTATGGGTGTTTGCTTGTCTGGAGTTCGAGGAGAAGATGAACTTGCGGCGGGGTGCTCTAGCGGGGGAGTGGGCGATGGGGTTTTTCTTCCCAGTCCAGCCCTGTCATCCCTCTGCCCTGTGCAGCAGATCCGTGGCCCTGACGGCCCGGCGGGACAGCCTACCCCTGTGCGCCTGTAGCGGCCAGAGGCGGTCTGCCTCTGGCTGGCGGGAAGATGCTCCTTCCCCGGCGCGGTAACCCGCAAGTTACCCTTGTTTCCCTTCGCAGGTCTTAACCTGATCAGGTTCCACGGATCCCGAATTAACGGTCTCAGCTTAGCGTCGTTCGACGGTCAGCACTCCGACAAGATGGCGCCAGTATAAGTGGGGTTTTGCAAAGTACAACCCATTAACACGCCCGACCAGTGCAAAAGAAAGACCGGGCACTGGGCCCGGTCTGGTCGTTACGTTGCGTGTGCTTGTTTAATTGCGAGCCGGAGTCACCGAGAGCGTGACATTCTCGAAGCCCAGCTCGGCAAGCTCCTGGGCATCCAGCGGGATGTCCAGCTTGAGCCCGGTATTGGCACCGTCCACGCTGCGGGTACGGCGTACCTTGCAGTCGCTGCCAAGCGGCACCGGGGTGCCGATCTCGATATTGCCGGCGAACTGGCTCTCGGCGCGGAAGTCACCCGTGATGCTGGCGCGAACCGGGCGCAGTACCCTGGCCAGGCTGTCCTGCATGGTGGCGAGGCCGTTTTGCTGGATGGCCCAGTTCCAGTCCCACCACTTCATCTCGCCAGGGAGGTAGCGCTTGTCCCACTGGTAACGGATGCTGCTCGCCTTGTCCTTGAACGGACCGATGGCGAAGGTGTGACTCAGGGTCGGACGATCCTCGGGATGGGTATGCCAGGCATTGCCACCCCAGCGCAGAAAGCCGTTGAAGGTCAGGTCATAGCTCATATCCGCTTTGAACTCATAGGGATAGGAGATGTTCGCCTTGTAGAGCTCGATCTTCACCGGTACCCGGGAGCGGGCGGGCACGACCGGACGTACCGACTGGGACAACGCCGTGGTGACGGCCCCTCCGTTCTGGGAGGCCCAGGACTGGTTCGCGGCAATCTCGATGGAGACCTCGGTTTCCCCCACCAGCGGCCACTTGAACTTGTTCTTGGTCGAGACCTTCTCGCTCAGGCCATAGGTGTTGGTCTTGGACCAGTTGCTCATGGTGGTGTAGTTCAGGGTCACGTCGTAACCGGACTGAGGCGTGTCGCTGATGTTGGTCGCCCAACCCACCACTGTGTGGACCAGGGTACGCTCTGACTGGGTCACGTCGCCGTGGCTGAAGCTGCCCGGATCCAGGGTATAGGCGAAGTTGCTGACCCGGATGCTGCTCTTCTCGTTGCAGCGATAGCCGTCGCATTTCCCGCCGTCGTTGCCACGCAGCACCCAGTCGTCCCCCTCCTGGATCACGTCCATGTCATCCCCGACAAACTGGCTGTGATCGCCTCCGACCCAGGCATAGCCCAGATAGTGGGCCAGATAACTCACCGGCTTGATGAAATTGGCGCTGTCGTGAACCATACGCCATTGCACATCCACCGCATCGCCGTCAGGAATATTGAAGGCGGGCAATACAGGTATTTCTGCCGTGGCGGGACGAGTGGGATAACACCAGGTTGTCGATGCTTTACCCGGTTTTATTTCACCGTTATAACCTGGCCCAAGAATAACCCAGTTATTGGCCAACCCACTGATTTGCCACTGCCCCATCATGGCCACAATATTATTCCGGATACTCTGTGCTTCTTCCCGGTTAATTGGACGATAATCAGTACCGCAGACATCTTCCCCAAGAGAGAATAACCGCAGCTGGTCAGGATAGATGGGCTCTGCAGCATTGGCCTGGGCGGCCAGCGTGGCGGAAATGATTAATGACAAGCCTGTTATTTTGAGTGCTTTCATAGCAACCCCTTATTTTTTGAGAACACACGAATGATAGGGTTATTTTTATTAATAAGCAGCACGCCAGGCCACCATATCAGCCGAGGTTATTTAGACTCAAGCAGGAATATTTAATTTCATGATTTCAATGTGGCGAAAACGTTTAAATTAGAGCTATCACTTTAATGATCAAATACTTATAAGCAATCCTCTTTAAATGAAATAAAATCTAACAATTTTATATATTCTTAAATATCCTGACTTATTGGATAAAACAGAGAACAGATATTTCCCGGTTTTATTCCGTGATTTCATCTTCCGGATTGACGACCAGGATCTCCTGTAATCGCCCCGCCTCATCCCGGGTCAGCACCAGCTCGCGTCCGGGTTGCAGGTCACCGGGCCCCCCGTTGAGCCAGCGGGTATGATGGTCAAACGCCACCTCCCCCAGCCCCGCCATCGAGAGCGTTCCGGCACCTTGTGCGATCAGGGGTGCCTGCGCCCGTCGCCAGCCATCTGGCTGCCGGGGCGGCACCAGAGCAATCTGCTCGGCCACCCCATCACGGCTCCAGATGGCGAGACGCATACCGGGCCTCAAATCAGATAACTGCCGAATACCCTCCAGCCGGGCGCTGCCCAGCTCGAGCTCCGCCCCCTGAAACTGCAGGCGCAGGCCGTCATTGTGTTCCAGTTCTACCAGCCAGAGTTCGCGCTCGGTAGCCTGGGTATAAAAGGGCAGAGAGAGGAGAAGAAGGATGGCGGGTTTCATGTGGCGGCCCATGGTCAAGTGCAGGAGGAGCCTTAACTATGGGCCGGGATGGGGAGATTTTCCGCTGGCGAGTCAGTCGTCCTGGCGGCAGCGGCTCAGGCGCATGCCGTCGAATTTGCACTCCAGCTCAAGCCAGCGCCCTTCGAACGGAGCCAGGCTGTTGTCCGAGGTGGTGTAACCCCAGATCCGCCCCCGCTCGACCGGCCCTTCCAGCTCCATCTCGTCCGCTTCGTCGATAGCTTCCACTTCCCGCACGTAGCGCACGCCGTCCAGCACCACCCCTTCCAGATCGACCCAAGTGCCCCCCAGATCGTCTTCGTTGAGCCAATCCTTGAAGCGGGTCTGATCGTCGATCACAAACGGCAGACCATTGACCATCAGCTGCCCCAGCTGCCAGGTGGTGCGGCCGGTCAGCTTGAAATCGGCGGCATGTGCCATGCCAAATGGCAGCATGAGCAACAACAGCAGGGCACAGATAGGTTTCTTCATCGGGGATCCTCGGGGTTACACTGGCACACAGGATGCCGTATCCGGTGTGAAAAGACCGTGAAAAGGTCGCTGACCAGGAGAGCAAAGCATGAAGATTTTGGTTGTGGAAGACAATCCTCAGGTAGCGGAAACCATCATGGATTATCTGGAGCTGGCGGGCCACCGGCTGGATTGCGCCTATCACGGCCAGGCCGCCCTGCAGTTGCTGGCGGAGCAGCGCTTCGACGTCATCATCATGGATGTCATGATGCCGCGCCTGGACGGCCTGAGCGCAGTGGCCCGCCTGCGCGAGCAGGGCATTGCCACCCCGGTGCTGTTTCTCACCGCCCGCGACAGCCTGGAGGACAAGCTGGCCGGCTTCAAGGCGGGGGGTGATGACTATCTGGTCAAGCCGTTCGCCATGGAGGAGCTGGAGGTGCGCCTGCAGGCCCTCAGCCTGCGGGGGCCGCGCGGAGACGTGGGAGCCATCAGCGTGGGCGAGCTGACCGTCGATGCCGCCAGCGGCCGCGCCACCCGGGCCGGGGTCGAACTCAAGCTGGGCAAGATCCCGTTCCGGATCCTCACCCTGCTGGCTCGCCGCGCCCCTGCCATCGTCAGCCGCCAGGAGGTGCTGGACACCGTCTGGGGGGATGAGGAGCCGGACTCCGACGCCCTGCGCAGCCACATCTATGCCCTGCGCAACGCCCTCGACAAGCCCTTTCCCACCCCCATGCTGGAGACCCTGCACGGCCAGGGCTACCGGCTGGTGACCCCATGAGCCTGCCGAGCCTGCGCCGTCGCCTGGTGGTGGCCCTTGGCGGCGCCGGCCTGGTGCTGCTGATGCTGATCTCGGGCCTGATGCTGGTGGCCGAGGACAAGATGGAGGAGCTGAGCCTGCGCCACTGGCTGGAGGCTGAGGTAACCCGCTACGGCGATGACTGGCTGCGCCTCGGCATGGCGGCGCCGGCGCCGAGCCCGCGCCAGTTCTCCAGCTACTGGACCGAGGCTGGCCGCCTGCCGGTCTGGCTCAGGCCCTACCAGACCCCCGGCTTTTTCGAGCATCAGCTGGGCGAGGAGGACAAGCACTTTCTGGTGGCGCGCCACCCCTCTGGCAAGGGGCTCCTCTATCTGGTGTTCAACGACGACGCCGACGACTATCTGGATCCTTACGAAGACAAACTGCATCTTGCCACCCGGCTGATCGGGCTGGCGCTTCTGCTCGCCTTCATCGGGTTTGGCATCTGGCTGGTACGCCACATTACTGGACCGTTGCAGCGGTTGCAGCAGCGGGTCGCCCACCTCACCCCGGATCAGGCGGACTTCGTGCCCGATGCACCCTGGCAGGAGCTGCGGGACATAGAACGGGCCCTGCTGACCGGCAAGCAGGAGGTAAGCGCCGTATTTGCCCGCGAGCAGGAGTTCAGCCGCTTCGCCAGCCACGAGCTGCGCACCCCTAACATGGTGATCCAGGGTTCCGCCGCCCTGCTCGGCAAGGTGACCGATCTGCCAGCCCCGGCGGCCCGCGCCACCGTCCGCATTCGTGCCGCCGCCGACGAGATGGCCCTGCTCACCGAAACCTTCCTGCTGCTGGGGCGCAAAGAAGAGGTGGAGCGGCCGCCACAGCAGGTGGCACCGCTGATCCGCCGGGAGCTGGCCCGCCTTGCCCCCTTGCTGCAGCGGGAGTCCCTCGATATCCGGCTTGAACTGGACGAGGCAAGCGAAGTAAACGCTCCCCTCTCCCTGCTCGCTATTGCACTTGGCAACCTCTTGAAAAACGCCCTCAGCTACGCCGAAGGCCATATCGAGATCGAGCTGCGCGGGCAGGTGCTCACCATCAGCAACCCGACGGCGGCGGCGCCGGATCAGATCCTCGGCTACGGCTGCGGCCTCACCATCATCCAGCGCATCTGCGAGAAGCTGGGCTGGCAGATAGAGACCCGGCTGGCAGAGGGTATCTTCAGCGCCCGGCTGGCGATGAGCCCATGAAACAAGAAGGCGCCCGAGGGCGCCTTCTCTTTATGCTGCCTGATGCAGCTTGTCACTCACCGCCCCTTACTCGGCAGGCTTGTGCTTGCGGCTACCCTTGAGCTCGAGAAACTCGATGATCTTGCCTGCCACATCCTTGCCGGAGGCGGCCTCCACCCCTTGCAAACCGGGGGAAGAGTTCACCTCCAGCACCAGCGGCCCGCGGGCAGAGCGCAGTATGTCTACGCCAGCCACATCCAGCCCCATGATCTTGGCGGCCTGCACCGCGGTAGCCCGCTCCTCCGGGGTGATCTTGATCGCCTCTGCGGTGCCGCCCCGGTGCAGGTTGGAGCGAAACTCCCCGGGCTGGGCCTGACGGCGCATGGCCGCCACCACCTTGCCGTTGACCACCAGGCAGCGGATGTCGGCGCCGTTGGCCTCGCGGATATACTCCTGCACCAGGATGTTGTTGTTGGTCTGGATAAAGGCCTCGATCACGCTCTCGGCGGCCTTCTGGGTCTCGCACAGCACCACGCCGATCCCCTGGGTGCCCTCCAGCAGCTTCACCACCAGGGGGGCACCGCCCACCATGGTGATGAGGTCCGGCACGTCATGGGTACTGTGGGCATAGCCGGTTACCGGCAGGCCGACCCCGTGGCGCGACAGCAGTTGCATGGCACGCAGCTTGTCGCGGGAGCGGCTGATGGCCACCGAACTGTTGAGGGCCAGAGTGTTCATCATCTCGAACTGGCGCAGCACGGCGGTGCCATAGGCGGTGATGCTGGCCCCAATCCGCGGGATCACGGCGTCATAACTCTCCAGCTCACCCCCCTCGTAGTGAATGGAGGGGTTGTGGGAGGCGATGTTCATGTAACAACGCAGGGTGTCGAGCACCTCGACCTGGTGACCACGGGCCTGTGCCACCTCGACCAGACGGCGGGTGGAGTAGTTTTTCGGCTCACGGGATAAAATGGCGATCTTCATGACAATTCCGCTAGAAGGCAGTGCCTGGGCAGGATGGGGCGGGAGAGTATAAGGTGCCACAGCGCCAAGACAACGCCAATTGTTTCTCCTGACAACAAGACAAACCGCACACAGAGCTCCTCGCCGCGACCATGGAAAACGACGGCTTCGGGCTGGCTGGTCCACCAGCCCGAGCATGCCGCCGTTTTTTGCCTGACGATCAGCCGGATTTCATCCGGCCTTTCACTCTTAGCCGATATTGGGGGCCAGCCAGCGCTGGGCCTCCTCCAGTGTCATCCCCTTGCGCACGGCGTAGTCCTCCACCTGATCCCGCTGGATCTGGGCCACCGCGAAGTATTTGCTGTCGGGGTGGGAGAAGTACCAGCCCGACACCGCCGCCCCCGGCCACATGGCGTAGGACTCGGTGAGCTGCATGCCGATGGCCTGCTCCACGTCCAGCAGCTCCCAGATGCTCCCCTTCTCGGTGTGCTCCGGGCAGGCCGGGTAACCGGGCGCCGGGCGGATGCCGCGGTAGTTCTCGCGGATCAGCTCCTCGTTGGAGAGCGCCTCGTCCGGGGCATAGCCCCAGTGCCGCTTGCGCACCTGCTCGTGCAGGTATTCGGCAAAGGCTTCGGCCAGACGGTCGCACACCGCCTGAATGAGGATGGCGTTGTAGTCGTCGTGCTCCGCCTTGTAGGCCTTGGCGATGGCCTCCTCGCCGATGCCGCCGGTCACCGCGAAGGCGCCGATCCAGTCCGGCTTGCCGCTCTCTTTCGGGGCCACATAGTCCGCCAGACAGTAGTTGGGGAAACCCTGCTTCTCGCTCTGCTGGCGCAGGTGGTGCAGCACTTTTTTCACTTCAGTGCGCGACTCGTCGGTGTAGACCTCAATGCTGTCCCCCACGGCGTTGGCCGGGAACAGGCCGACGATGCCGGCACAGCGCACGCTCTGCTCCTTCTCCAGCTGATCCAGCATGGCGTTGGCGTCGGCAAAGAGGCGCGTTGCCTCCTCCCCCACTACCTCGTCTTCCAGGATGCGGGGGAACTTGCCCGCCAGCTCCCAGCTCAGGAAGAACGGCGTCCAGTCGATGTAGGGGCGCAGCACCGAAATGGGCACGTTTTCGAACTTCTGCACGCCAGGCTCCCGGGGCGCCGGCGGCTCATACCCCACCCAGTCCAGCTGATGACGGTTGGCGCGAGCCTCCGCCAGCGTGATGGGGCGCGAGCGCGGCTGCTTGCGGGCGTGCTGCTCGCGGGCGATCTCGTACTCCTTGTCGATGCGAGCCACGAAGGCGGGCTTGAGATCCTCGCTCAACAGGCTCTGGGCCACCCCTACCGCGCGGGAGGCGTTGGAGACATAGACCACGGGCTCGGAGTAGTTCTGTTCTATCTTCACCGCGGTGTGGGCCTTGGAGGTGGTGGCGCCACCGATGAGCAGCGGCAGCTTGAAGCCCTGGCGCTCCATCTCCTTCGCCACGTGCACCATCTCGTCTAGGGACGGGGTGATGAGGCCCGACAATCCGATAATGTCGGCGTTCACTTCCCGGGCCGTCTTGAGGATGGTCTCGCAAGGCACCATGACCCCGAGGTCAACTATCTCGAAGTTGTTGCACTGCAGCACCACGCCGACGATGTTCTTGCCGATGTCGTGCACGTCCCCCTTCACGGTGGCCAGCACGATTTTGCCGTTGCTGGAGCCGCCCGATTTTTCAGCCTCGATATAGGGCTGCAGGTAGGCCACCGCCCGCTTCATCACCCGGGCCGACTTCACCACCTGGGGCAGGAACATCTTGCCGGCGCCGAACAGATCGCCGACTACGTTCATGCCGTCCATCAGCGGCCCCTCGATGACGTGCAGCGGCCGCTCGGCCCCGGCGCGCGCCTCCTCGGTATCCTCCTCGATGAAATCGGTGATGCCCTTGACCAAAGCGTGTTCCAGCCGCTTGCCCACCGGCCAGCTGCGCCACTCCTGCTCCCGCGGATCTTCCGCCTGGGCGCCGGCGCCGCGGTACTTCTCGGCGATGGCCAGCAGCTCTTCGGTCGCGTTGTCGTTGAGGTTCAGCACCACCGCCTCGACCTTCTCTTTGAGCTCGGCCGGGATGTCTTCATAGATGGCGAGCTGGCCGGCGTTGACGATCCCCATGTCCATGCCGTTCCTGATGGCGTGGTAGAGGAAGACGGCGTGGATGGCCTCGCGCACCGGCTCGTTGCCCCTAAACGAGAAGGAGACGTTGGAGACGCCGCCGGAGATCATGGCGTGAGGCAGGTTCTCCTTGATGTCCTTCACCGCGTCGATGAAGTCCACCGCGTAGTTGTTGTGCTCGTCGATGCCGGTCGCCACCGCGAAGATGTTGGGGTCGAAGATGATGTCTTCCGGCGGGAAGCCCACCTGATCCACCAGGATGCGGTAGGCGCGCTGGCAGATCTCGAACTTGCGGGCGCGGGTATCGGCCTGCCCCACCTCGTCGAACGCCATCACGATGACGGCGGCGCCATAGCGGCGCAGCAGCTTCGCCTGCTCGATGAACTTGTCCACCCCCTCCTTCATGGAGATGGAGTTGACCACCGGCTTGCCCTGCACGCACTTGAGGCCGGCCTCCAGCACCTCCCACTTGGAGGAGTCGATCATCACGGGCACCCGGGCGATGTCCGGTTCACCGGCGATCAGGTTCAAGAAGCGCACCATGGCCGCCTCGGCGTCCAGCATCCCCTCGTCCATGTTGATGTCGATGATCTGGGCGCCGTTCTCCACCTGCTGCTTGGCGACGTCCAGGGCCTCGTCGTAGAGCCCCTCTTTTATCAAGCGCTTGAACTTGGCCGAGCCGGTGACGTTGGTGCGCTCACCCACGTTCACGAACATGGATTCGGGGGTGATGATGAGGGGCTCGAGGCCCGACAACCGGCAGGCCACCGGCAGATCCGGCAGGACCCGCGGCTTGATGCCCGCCACGGCGTCGCTCATGGCACGGATATGGGCCGGAGTAGTGCCGCAGCAGCCGCCCACCAGGTTGAGAAAACCGCTTTGGGCCCACTCGCGGATATGGCCCGCCATCT
The DNA here is from genome assembly GCF_041403185.1 of Aeromonas sp. S9(2024). Classification (NCBI taxonomy): domain Bacteria; kingdom Pseudomonadati; phylum Pseudomonadota; class Gammaproteobacteria; order Aeromonadales; family Aeromonadaceae; genus Aeromonas; species Aeromonas sp. S9(2024). The sequence goes on along the minus strand of NZ_JBGLRE010000007.1, from coordinate 198,775 downwards.
CGGCGGCGTCGAGGTCGTACTCACCGAAGGCGTTCGGCAGACCGGCGTTGGGGTGGGCGCTCACGAAGGTTTCGCTGATGCGGGAGAGCTCCTCCACGTACTGGCGCAGCTCGTCCGGGCCCAGCGCACAGTTGAGACCGAAGGAGACAGGTTTGACGTGACGCAGCGAGTGGTAGAAGGCTTCGGTAGTCTGGCCGGAGAGGGTGCGGCCGGAGGCGTCCGTGATGGTGCCGGAGATCATCACCGGCAGGCTGTAGCCCAGCTCCTCGAACACCAGGTCCACCGCGAAGGCGGCCGCCTTGGCGTTGAGGGTATCGAAGATGGTCTCGATGAGGATGATGTCGGCGCCGCCCTCAATGAGGGCGTGGGTCGATTCGGTATAGGCGGCCACCAGCTGGTCATAGGTGACATTGCGCTTGCCGGGGTCGTTCACGTCCGGCGAAATGGAGGCGGTGCGGTTGGTCGGCCCCAGGACGCCTGCCACGAAGCGCGGCTTGTGGGGCTCTTTGGTGGTCCACTCGTCGGCTACGGCGCGGGCCAGCCGGGCCGCCTCCCGGTTGATCTCGCCCGAGAGATCTTCCATCTCGTAGTCGGCCATGGCGATACGGGTGGCGTTGAAGGTATTGGTTTCGAGGATATCGGCCCCGGCGGCGCAATACTGCTCGTGTATCTCGCGAATGACGGCGGGACGGGTCAGCACCAGCAGGTCGTTGTTGCCCTTGATGTCGGTGTGCCAGTCGGCGAAACGCTCACCTCTATAGTCCGCCTCGCCGAGCTTGTACCCCTGGATCATGGTGCCCATGGCCCCGTCGATGATCAGGATCCGCTCCTTGAGGCAGGTTTCCAGTTTCTTTGTTATGTCCGACTTCTGGTTCGGATCCCTACTTTGCCCACTCTTCGCCACGGCGCTTTCCTCTTACATCCATGCAACTGCGTAAGCAGCATCCTAACAGTAAACCTGGAAAATGGAAATCTAGCCGTCTATCAGTCCAAAATGGCCTTCATATACTCACTTGTGGGTAATGAGTAACATATGACCCGGGAGTACCCTATGGGCGTCCCGACAGGGATACGTGCTTGCTGTTTACAAACGAGAAAAAATAACTATGAGCGTCTACTACACACTCTGCTTCCTGGCAGCGTTGGCGATATTTATCGCCTTTGCCAACCAGTATGTCGTGAAGATCCAGACCACCATCGCCATCACCGCCGGCTCCATGCTGATCTCCGCGCTGATGGTGCTGTTCGGTAAACTGGGTTGGTTCAACCTGGAACCCCTTGCCGTCGAGACCATGAAAAGCATCGACTTCCAGAATTTCCTGCTCAAGGGGATCCTGGGCTTCCTGCTGTTCGCCGGAGGTCTTGGCATCAACCTCAAGGCGCTGCGCAGCCAGAAGTGGGAGATCACCATTCTGGCCATAGTCGCGACCCTGCTCTCCACCTTCCTCATCGGCTACGGCTTCTGGTTCATCGCCAAGCTGCTGGGCTGGGATGTGCCACTGGTCTACTGCATGCTGTTCGGTGCCCTGATCTCCCCCACCGACCCCATCGCCGTGCTGGCCATCGTCAAGAAGATGAAGGCGCCGCCCCAGATCTCCATCCAGATCGAGGGGGAGTCCCTGTTCAATGACGGTGTCGGCCTCGTCATCTTCGCCACCGTGTTTGCCGTGGCATTTGGCGGCGTCGAGCCCACCTTCGGCAGCGTGGCGGGTCTGTTCCTGCATGAAGCCCTGGGTGGCATCCTGTTCGGTGCCGTGCTGGGGGTCATCGCCCACGTGATGATCAGCGCCACCGATGACGGCTCTCTGGAGCTGCTGCTGACCCTCTGCATCCCGACCGCCGGCTTCGCCTTTGCCAACATGATCGGTGTCTCCGGCGCTCTGGCCATGGTGGTGACCGGCATCATGATCGGCAACTGGACCCGCCACTCCGGCTTCTCCGAGCAGAGCCGCCATCACCTGGATCACTTCTGGGAGTTGATGGACCAGTTCCTCAACGCCCTGCTGTTCCTGCTGATCGGTCTGGCGCTGGTGCTGCTGGATCTCGCCTGGCGTGACTGGATCCTGCTGGTCATCGCGGTGCCGCTCTGCCTGGCTGCCCGCTTCATCAGCGTCTCCCTGCCCTATGTGGCCTTCCGCCGTTTCCGTACCTATAACACCTTCTCGGTGCGGATCCTCACCTGGGGCGGCCTGCGCGGCGGTCTGGCCATGGCGATGGCCCTGGCACTGCCGTCCGGCGTCATGATGCTCCCGGAGCACGGCGTCGACCTGCGCCAGGTCATCCTGGTGATGACCTACTCGGTGGTGATGTTCTCCATCGTGGTGCAGGGCATGACCATCACCCCGATGATCACCGCAGCCAAGCGGGCAAGCGGCGACTACTGATTGCCGCCTGCCGCCGGGTTTTGCGACCCACTGGCACGCTGATAAAAAAATCCGGCCCCTCTACGGGGCCGGATTTTTATTTGGGCGCGAATTGCCGATGCCCTCAACAAGCGACGGCCGGTACCGACCGGGGATTGGCAGCGTTCTGGTTCAGCTCCGCCCTGAACTGCCCAAGGGGGATCGGCCGGCCAAACAGGTATCCCTGCTGATAGGTCACCCCTTTGGTCTTGAGGTATTGCGCCTGCGCCGGATGTTCTACCCCCTCGGCCACCAGGGAGAGGCCGAGGCGGGAACCCAGGTCGATCACGTTGTCGACTATGTGCTCGGAGAGGGACTCGGTCCCGATCCGGCTGATAAAGGACTTGTCGATCTTGAGGTAGTCCACCTGGAACTGCTGCAGATAACGCAGGCTGGAGTGGCCGGTGCCGAAGTCATCGATGGCCAGCCTGACCCCCAGCTCGTTGAGCCGTCTGAACAGCGACAGGGTCTGGGGATCGGCCACCAGCAGCTCCCGCTCGGTCAGCTCCAGCACCAGCACCACCTGGCCCGGCGCGAAATGAGCGAGGAAGCGGCGACACTCGGCGAGCAACCCGGCCTCGCGGCAGTGGGCCGCACTGATGTTGAAGCTGATGTGAAATCCGTGGGGCACCTGCTGGCGCTCCATGCCCAGCTCCCGGGCCACCTCTTCCATGATCAGGGTTGTCATCGGCACTATGAGGCCACTCGCCTCCGCCTGGGGGATGAAGAGATCGGGGCGGATCAGCCCGGCCGTCGGATGCTGCCAGCGCATCAGTACCTCGGCCCCCATCACCCGCTCGCCATCCGACGCCACCAGGGGTTGCAGGTAGGGCACGAACTCCTTGTTGCGCAGGGCGCGTTCCAGCTCGCTGACGGGTGAGCGGGGCCGTCCCAGCAACCACCAGATCAGCAGGGCAAAAGTCAGGGAGATGCCTGCCAGCAGCAGGGCCCCCCAGCGCTTCTCCTGCCACAGGGAGAGCCAGAGCGATGAGATTTCATGTCCCGCATAGATGGAGAGCGGATAGCGGGCGGAAGGGGTCTCGTGACTGGCCAGGGTGGGCAGGGCCACCTCCTTGTCGCTCAGCACCCCCTCGTCATCCAGCCACTGGCTCCCCACGTGAAGGAGCAACTTGCAGGGGCGACCGCTGATCACCAGCATGAAGCGCAGGTAGTCGCCATCTATGGTGCTGACCGCCGCCCCTTGCTCCTTGTTGTCCCGCAGGATCAGCAAGGGGTGATCGGCACGCACCTGGCTCCCCGACACCAGACGCAGGCGCCCGTCGATGTAATTTTCCTGCCGATCGGGCCAGCGGATGGGGCCAAACAGGGAGTTGCAGTAGGCCTCCTCCTCCCCCGCCAGATTGACGGTGCGCACGAAGGGTACCAGCGCTACCTGTTGGCGCAGGGCAAACAGGGCCCGTTCGCACGACTTGCCGAGGAAGGGCAGGATAGCCTGATTGGCTTCTTCCGCATGGGACAGCATGGTTTCCATCAGGGAGACCGCCTGTTTGGCGGACTCCTCGGACTGGCGTTCCAGGGTCTGTATATGGCTGTTGTACAACATCCAGAGACCCAGGGAGAAAGGCAGTCCGAACAGCAGCAGGGTACAACCAAGGCGTAGCCAGGGACGGGAGAAATCCAGGTTGGGCAACGTCATCGACATAAGGGCACCATACAGCGAACATGGCGACCCAACATAACAGGCGATGCTGAACTCAGGCCTAACGCGAACAAAGTTTGACCAGAGCGGAGCCAAAACAGCCAGCCCACTCTCCGCTTGCCAGAGCCCTTTAACTGGCGTTCACGCTGCGCTTTTCCCGTGCAGGAACAGGCGAGCTGGCGGGGATATCCCCTGACTGCAGCTCTTCGCAAAATTGCGGCAACGGCATGGGGTGGGAGTAGAGGAATCCCTGCAGAAACTGGACTCCCTTGCTCCTGAGATAGGCGGCCTGCTGCTCTGTCTCGACCCCTTCCGCCACCAGGGCGAGGCCTAGACGGCTCGCCAGATCGATCACGTTGTCGACTATGTGCTGGGAGAGGGATTCTGTGCCTATCCTGCGGATAAATGACTGATCTATCTTGAGATAATCCACATGAAACTGCTGCAGGTAACGCAGGCTGGAGTGGCCTGTGCCAAAGTCGTCGATCGCCAGCCTGACCCCCATCTGATCCAGCTGCTGGAACAGGGAGAGCGTCTGGTTATCCGCCACCAGCAGCTCCCGCTCGGTCAGCTCCAGCACCATCACCACCTTGCCGGGGGCAAAGTGATCGAGAAAAGTGCGGCATTCGCTGAGCAGGGAAAAGTCGTGGCAGTGGGCCGCACTGATGTTGAAACTGATATGAAAACCATCCGGCAGCTGCGTCTGTATCCGCCCCAACTGGTTCGCCACGCTTCTCATCATCTGGCTGGTCATGGGCACGATAAGGCCGGATTCCTCCGCCTGGGGAATGAAGAGATCGGGCCTGATCACTCCCTCGGTGGCATGGTGCCAGCGCATCAGCACCTCCCCTCCCATCATGCTGCCGTCGTCACTGGCCACCTGCAGTTGCAGATAGGGGACGAATTCCCTGGCACGCAGGGCCCGTTTCAGCTCGTCATTGGGGGAACCCGGGCGGCCCAGCACCCACCATACCAGCCAGGCAAGCAACAAGGCGCTGGCGGCCAGTGACAACAACGCCAGCTGACGCGCCTCCCAGAGTGACTGCCAGTAGTGGGGAATGCTGTAGCCTGCGTAGATGGCAAAGGGGTAGCGGTCGGAGGAGAGCCTGAGGCTGGTACTGCGCTCCAGCCTGGGGGCATGGTCCAGATAGCGGCCAGACTCGTCGATGCTGGCCGAGCCCACCTGCAGAAACAGGACGTCGGGCTTGTCTCCAAGGGAGAGCATGAAACTGAGCAATGAGCTGTCGACGGCGCTGAGAGCGGCATCCCTGCCCTGTTCGGTGCGCACCACCAGCAGGGGGTGGTTCTGCCTTACCTTGTTGCCGCGCATCAGCAGCAACTTGCTATCGAGATAACGGGAGCCATCATCGACTTCGCTGACAGCCCCGAACAACGAGGTACAGCTGATCACTCCATCATTGACCAGGTTGACCGAGCGCAGGAAGGGCTCCACAGCTACTTTCTTGCGCAAGATCAGCAAATTACGTTCACAGGGGGCCGCTACAAACGGCAGCACTTCCCGGTTGACCTGTTCCGCACGATCCAGCACCTCTTCCATCAAGGTAATGGCCTTGTGTGCCGAAGCTCGGGAATCGGCTTTAAGATCATACAGATAGTTGCTGTGAACGATCCAGCCACCGACCAACAGAGGGAGGGAGAACGCCAGCAGCGTGCTGCCGATGCGCAATCTAGTACGGGAGAGATCCAACCGGAAAAGAAACATAAAAAACCACGCCACAAGCTGTCAGGCCTGCCCAGGCAGACGCTGCACTAGACCAAGAGTCGGGTTACACAGGTAACGATGACACATCGCTACCGCTCATAACCGAATAACATAACGCAAAGCGTTTATAAAACGAACCGATGAAACTGTGACCAGATCACACTTGTACCAGCCGCTCCCGCAGCAAGAGGCCCCCATAGAAACGAATAATGCCGCGTCGGGACGCGGCATTATGGTTTATTTCCGATACGGACTCCGGTGAAGAGCGGTTATACCGCTTGCTGCAGGATCACCGCATCGGCCTTCTTGGTGTAGGAGGCGATCTCGTTGAAGTTGAGGTAGCGATAGGTGTCGGCGGCAGTGGCATCCAGCGACTTGGCATACTGCAGGTACTCCGCCACGGTCGGGATCTTGCCGAGGATGGCGGCAACCGCAGCCAGTTCGGCAGAAGCCAGATAGACGTTGGCACCCTTGCCCAGACGGTTCGGGAAGTTGCGGGTGGAGGTGGAGACCACGGAGGCCCCTTCCGCTACCCGCGCCTGGTTGCCCATGCAGAGGGAACAGCCCGGGATCTCGATGCGGGCACCGACGCGGCCGAAGATGCCGTAGTAGCCCTCTTCGGTCAGCTGATCCTTGTCCATCTTGGTGGGCGGGGCGATCCACATGCGGGTCGGCAGCTCGCCCTGGTACTTCTCGAGCAGTTTGCCGGCGGCGCGGAAGTGGCCGATGTTGGTCATGCAGGAGCCGATGAACACCTCGTCGATCTGGTCGCCGGCCACGCTGCTCAGCAGGCGGGCGTCGTCCGGATCGTTCGGCGCACACAGGATGGGCTCCTTGATGGTGGCCAGATCGATCTCGATGATCTCGGCGTACTCGGCGTCCTTGTCCGCTTCCATCAGGGTCGGGTTGGCCAGCCACTCTTCCATCCCCTTGATACGGCGGGTAATGGTGCGTACATCGCCGTAGCCTTCGGAGAGCATCCATTTGAGCATCACGATGTTGGACTTCAGATACTCGATGATCGGCTCTTTATCCAGCTTGATGGTGCAACCGGCGGCGGAACGCTCGGCGCTGGCGTCGGCCAGCTCGAACGCCTGCTCCACCTTCAGGGTCGGCAGACCTTCGATCTCGAGGATACGGCCGGAGAAGATGTTCTTCTTGCCCGCTTTCTCGACGGTCAGCAGCCCTTTCTGGATGGCGGCGTAGGGGATGGCATGGACCAGGTCACGCAAGGTGATGCCTGGCTGCAGCTCGCCCTTGAAGCGCACCAGCACGGATTCCGGCATGTCCAGCGGCATCACGCCGGTGGCGGCGGCGAAGGCCACCAGACCTGAGCCCGCCGGGAAGGAGATGCCGATGGGGAAACGGGTGTGGGAGTCACCACCGGTACCCACGGTATCCGGCAGCAGCATGCGGTTCAGCCAGGAGTGGATGACGCCGTCACCCGGACGCAGAGAGACACCGCCGCGGTTCATGATGAAGTCCGGCAGGGTGTGGTGAGTCTGCACGTCGATGGGCTTGGGATAAGCCGCGGTGTGGCAGAAGGACTGCATGGTCAGGTCGGCGGAGAAGCCGAGGCAGGCCAGATCCTTCAACTCGTCGCGGGTCATCGGGCCCGTGGTGTCCTGGGAGCCGACCGTGGTCATCTTGGGTTCGCAGTAGGTACCCGGACGAATGCCCTTCACGCCGCACGCCTTGCCTACCATCTTCTGGGCCAGGGTGAAGCCCTTGCCGGTGTCGGCGACAGGCTGCGGACGACGGAACACGGTGGAAAACGGCAGACCCAGCGCTTCGCGTGCCTTGTCGGTCAGGCCGCGACCGATGATCAGCGGAATACGGCCACCGGCGCGCACTTCGTCGATCAGCACGTCGGTTTTCAGTTCAAACTGGGCCAGCACCTCTTCGGTGCCGTGTTTGCAGATCTTGCCCTGGTAGGGGTAGATGTCGATCACCTCGCCCATCTCCAGTTTGGAGACGTCTACCTCGATGGGCAGGGCGCCGGCATCTTCCATGGTGTTGAAGAAGATAGGAGCAATCTTGCCGCCAAGGCAAACACCGCCGGCACGCTTGTTCGGCACGAACGGAATGTCGTCGCCCATGAACCAGAGCACGGAGTTGGTGGCGGATTTGCGGGAAGAGCCGGTACCGACCACGTCACCCACATAGGCGAGCGGGAAACCTTTCTCTTTCAGCGCATCAATGGTCTTGACGGGGCCGACCACGCCATCCTTGTCCGGGGTGATGCCGGGACGGGCATTTTTCAGCATGGCCAGGGCGTGCAGCGGAATGTCCGGACGGGACCAGGCGTCCGGCGCCGGAGACAGGTCGTCGGTGTTGGTCTCGCCGGTCACCTTGAAGACGGTGACGGTGATCTTGCCGGCCAGCTCGGGACGGGAGAGGAACCACTCGGCATCGGCCCAGGATTGCATCACCTGCTTGGCGTGGGCGTTGCCCGCCTTGGCCTTCTCTTCCACGTCGTGGAAGGAGTCGAACATCAGCAGGGTGTGGGAGAGGCCCTTGGCAGCAAGAGGGGCCAGCGTCGCGTCATCCAGCAGGTCGATCAGCGGCTGGATGTTGTAACCCCCCTGCATGGTACCGAGCAGCTCGACGGCTTGCGCGGCAGTCAGGATGGGGGAATGGGCCTCGCCCTTGGCGACGGCGGTGAGGAAACCGGCCTTCACGTAAGCCGCTTCGTCAACGCCAGGGGGAATTCGGGAGGACAACAGCTCTTTCAGAAAGTCTTCTTCGCCGGCGGGCGGATTCTTGAGCAACTCGACCAGGGCGGCGACTTGCTCAGCATCCAGAGGTTTGGCAACTATGCCCTCGGCGGCACGTTCTGCGACGTGTTTACGGTAAGTTTCAAGCACGACTAATTCCTCTTTGGTCTTTTTTTGGGGTTCGCCCACGCTCGCGGCGATCGTCCTTGCGGGACACCCTGTAGGTGTGCTCCCCACTATATAAGTTTTAACGACTAATTAAAATCCAAACGCTGTTTACTTATTCACCACAAACTCATAACCAATTAATCGCTATCTATTTTTTTGGAAATTTAAAAATCCGCCATAACCATACTTAACAAATCAGCATCATTTTCGCATTATTCGAACGTACTGCCCAATTGCAGATAGAAGACATCATTGCCCCCCTCCGCCATGCCATAGCCGAGGAAGACGGGGCCGAGGAAGCTCTCCACCCCCACATAGACGGAACCCGCGGTGAAGGAGCTCCCCATACCGATGTCCTTGCCCTTGTTCCAGACCCCGCCCTGCTCCAGGGAGCCCCCCAGGTAGAGCGGCATCCTGAATGCGCCGAAGTCGTTATCGGCCACCCGATAGATGTAGCGCAGCCCGCCAAACAGGCTGTAGCGGCCGCTCAGCTGGTAACGCTGGAAACCGGAGAGGCGGAACAGGCCCCCCAGATCCTGGATGTGCAGGGGGACCGCCTCCTCGCTGCCGGAGCCCCCCCCTTCCAGTATCAGGTTGAGGCTGTGGCGATCCCAGGACCAGGGTTTGATCATGGAAAGGTGGTAGTTCCACCCCTCGCTGCGATCATTCAGATCCTCCGGCCCCTCGAAGTTGACGTGAGAGTGGCCCAGCTTGATGTCCCACTTGACCCCTTCATAGGGGAAATAGAGGCTGTCGAGGTTATCGTGCTCGAAACGCACATAAGGGCCCCAAGCCGTCGCATCCACGCTGTAATTCCTGAAGTTTTGCAGATCCACCTTGCCGGTCTGTCCCTCCAGGCCCATGGAGAGGCGGCTCCAGGGTTGGCGATTCCAGCCGATGGCCAGATCCGCGCTGAAGAAGGAGTAGTCGGTATCGAGGTAGTTCAGGTCGATCTCGTCCGGCACCGGATTGAACAGGCGTCGGTCGGTCTGGTCATAGGCCAGGCTGGCCTCACCATAGAAGGTCTGGGAGGGCTCCAGCGGCGTATAAAAATCGGTCTTGATGTGCTTGGCCGTGCCGAGCGACGCCTCGGTCAGCCACTCGGCCCCCCAGTCGTTGACGTTGGTCAGGGTGTAGGACATGCCCACGTTGTAGTTGGAGGTGTTTTCAAAGTCATCAGTGAAGCCGAACTGGAAGTTGAGGTAACCCGGGCCCCAGTTCTTCTCGCTGGCATCCACCACCAGCACGTTCTCCCCGTCCCGCTCCTCCACCTCGTAGGTGATGCGATCGAACGACTCCAGGGCATAGAGGCGGCGGATCCCCGCTTCCAGGCTCTCGTTGGTCTGGATCTTGTCAGGCCGCACCTTCAGCATGGCGCGTACCGTATCGTCGGAGAGTCGCGACTTGTTGAGGATCTCCACCTTGTCGATGAAGTAGGCGGGCTGGCCGCTGCGCTCGGCGCGCCGGCTCAGCTTGAGATTGCGGTAGTCGTTGTACTCGGCCTTGCTCAGGGAGAGGCGTTCAAGCTGCGCCGACGCCTTGCCGGCCGTCGCCTCTCCTATCTTGATCCCCTCCGGCATGCGGCTGAAATCGGCGATCCCCATGTCGCCGAACTCGGGCACGAGCAGTATGTCTCCGGGCCCCAGCAACGCCTTCTGCTTCTCTGTGCCTACCTGGGTCATGTAGGTGGTGAGCTGATCGATCATGGCGAGCCCCGACTTGAGGGATTCCTTGGTGCGCAGCTTGGCGCCGATATCCACCGCGATCACCACGTCGGCCCCCATCGCCTTGGCCACATCCACCGGCATGTTGTTGACGCTTCCCCCGTCCGCCAGGATATGCCCCTCCCACTCCACCGGCTTGAGCGCGCCGGGAATGGACATGGAGGCCTGCATCGCCTTGGCAAGGCTGCCATGATCCAGCACGAAGGGGGTCACCGTCTCCATGTCGGTCGCCATGGCGCGATAAGGGATGGGCAGATCGTCGAAGCTCTTCTGCACCGGCAGGTTGGAGGTGGCGTGGCGCAGCAGGCTGGCCATGGACTGCCCCTGGAAGAAACCGTCCGGCAGCTGGGTGGTATCGCCGTTGACCCCGATATCGGTGCGCAGCTGGTACTGCTCGCTCTGCTGCTTCTTGCGCAGGGAGAGCTCGTTGCGGCCGACCTTGTCCTGATAGCCTTTGTTCCAGTCGATGGCGAGGGTGGTGCGCTCCACCTCCTCGGCGCTGAGCCCCATGGCATACATCCCCGCCACATAGGAGCCCATGCTGGTACCCACTATGATGTCGACCGGGATCCGCTTCTCCTCCAGCACCTTGAGGATACCGATATGGGCCGAGCCCTTGGCCCCGCCCCCACTCAGTACCAGAGCGACCTTGGGGCGGCTCCCTTCGCTTGCCTGCACCAGCAGGGGGCAGAGAGCCAGGAGAAGCAGAAACAAACGGGTCCATCCCGCACGGAAGCAGCGCATCATATTTTCCATATCATTCAGGGGGGATTACTCACCAGGATTGGCCCCTACTATAAGGGCCGCTCCGATGATCGCAAACTGCATCCGCGTGTCAGGTGGTCACCAGTACGCATCCTTGGTGCCATACGGGATTCGCCTCCTGTGAGCGCAAACGTAATCTGCGAATAAAGGTGTCCCTTGACTCAAGGGCATGGCCCCCTGGCCGCTAATATCAACTCATCCCGTGTTCCTCCACCCGAGTCACTCTTATGCTTGCAAGCCTGACACTCAAACAGAAAATCCTGGCCACCATCACTCTGGCCGTCGTGCTCTCCTGCCTGCTGGTGGGTTACTTCAGCCAGCGCTCGGCCCAGCAGCTGATCGAGAAGCGGATGTTCGAGCAGGAGCTACCCAACCTGACCCAGCGGATCAGCAAGGAGATCGAACAGGATCTCAAGGGGATCGCCCAGGCGGCACGGCAGCTGGCCACCGATCGCTTCATCCTCGACTGGGTGGACAGGGGGATGCCCAAAGAGCAGGAACCCATCCTGATCAACCAGCTCAAGGACGTGGCCAGCCAGTATGGTCTGGTGACCGCCTCCTTCGCCGATCGCCAGAGCGCGGCCTACTACAACCAGGACGGCTTCCTGCGCAACCTGACGCCAAGCCAGGATGCCTGGTTCTACGACTACACCAAGAGCCAGAAGGAGATGACTCTCAGCATCTTTCGCGAAAGCAACGGCGAGATGAAGCTGTTCGTCAACTTCCAGCAACTCGATGGCCGCGGCCTGGCCGGATTTGCCAAATCCCTTGATGCCATGGTCGCCATGGTCTCCAGCTTCCGGCTTGAGCAAAGCGGCATCGTCTTCATGGTCGATGGCAGCGGCAAGGTGAAGCTGCACCCCAACGCCAGTCATATCGATCGTGATACCCTGGGCGCGCTGGTCAGCGGTGACAGTGCCAGCCTGCTCGCCAAGCGTCCCTTCGCCGTCATCAACGCCGAGGTGGACGGCCAACCCATGGTGCTGGCCAGCAGCTATATCCCCATGCTGGACTGGTATCTGGTCACCCAGGTGCCCCAGGCCGAGATCTATGCCGGGCTGGCCCAGACCCGCAACGAGATCCTGATGATCTCTCTCGTCATCGCGCTGGCCATGGGCGCCATGGGCATGCTGCTGGCGGGCTCGGTGAGCCGCCCGCTCAATGACCTGGCCGGGTTGTTCAAGGAGCTTGGCAGCGGCGATGGCGATCTGACCCGCCGCCTCAAGGTGGAAGGGCGTGACGAGCTGGCCCAGGTGGCCAGCGGTTTCAACAACTTCGTGGCCAAGATCCACGCCTCCATCGAGCAGGTGGCCGACAACTCCCGCCAACTGGCCGCTACTGCCAACGAGGTGGCCGGCAAGGCGCAACTGACCCAGCACAACTGCACCGCCCAGCGCGACCGCACCGTGCAGGTGGCCACCGCCATCCACGAGATGGGGGCAACGGTGAGCGAGATCGCCGGCAATGCGTCGCTGGCGGCAGACGTGGCGAAACAGGCCAACGATCAGGCGGATGCGGGGGCCCAGGTAGTCGCCCAGGCCCGCCACGGCATCGTCGATCTCTCCGGCGAGATCGAGCAGGTGGCTGGCGTCATTGAATCCCTGGCCAGCCAGACCGATTCCATCGGCAGCATCCTCGACACCATCCGCAGCATCTCGGAGCAGACCAACCTGCTGGCTCTCAACGCCGCCATCGAGGCGGCCCGGGCCGGGGAACAGGGCCGCGGCTTCGCCGTGGTAGCCGACGAGGTGCGCAACCTCGCCAGCCGATCCGCCGCCTCCACCGCGGAGATCCAGGAGATGATCAACCGGCTGCAGGAGCAGAGTGCCCGTGCGGTCAGCGCCATGGCCCGGGGCCGCAACCAGAGTCTGGAAGTGGTGAACCAGGCAGATGAGGCCAACGGGGCGCTCGGCCAGATCACCGCCCACATCACCCAGATCAGCGACATGAACATCCAGGTGGCCACCGCCACCGAGGAGCAGTCCAGCGTGGTGGGCGAGATCAACCGCAACGTGGAGGACATCAACCAGCTCACCATGGAGACCGCCGACATCGCTCATCAGCTGACCGAATCGAGTCGCAGCCTGCAGCAGCTCTCCGGCCAGCTCGACAAACTGGTCGGCAGCTTCCGCCTGTGATGAGCATTGCAGGATTATTCGGGGGCACCCTGGCGCCCTTTTTCATGGTCGCGCCATACCATGACGCAGCCCCCTCGCCCTCTCTGCTCCAAAGGCCGGAAATGCCTCATAATCAGGGAAAAACAGGAGGCAGTATGAGCAAGCTGGTTGTCGTGATGTTGCTGGGGGGACTGCTCAGTGCCTGCAGCAGTGGACCGGTACGGGTACACAGTGCAGATGTGAGCGTCGATGACGCCCGCATCCGCATCAGTGATGGTAGCAGGGACGGCTACGGCACCTTCTGCCCGCCGGGCCAGGCGAAGAAGGGACGCTGCTAAAGGCAGTGACTCCCGACCAGGCCACATGAGCTGCAACGGGAAGTGCAGCAACAGGCATCAATAAAAAGTGCAGCAACAAAAAAAGCCGCTCGATTGAGCGGCTTTCTTGTGCAACCAATTGAAGAAAATTACTTTTTCTTCTTGGCCTTGGCGTTCGGCAGGTCAGTGATGGAGCCTTCGAACACTTCGGCAGCCAGACCCACGGACTCGTGCAGAGTCGGGTGAGCGTGGATGGTCAGGGCGATATCTTCGGCGTCGGCACCCATTTCGATGGCCAGACCGATTTCACCCAGCAGTTCACCACCGTTGGTACCCACGATGGCACCACCGATGACGCGGCCGCTCTCCTTGTCGAAGATCAACTTGGTCATGCCGTCTGAGCAATCGGAGGCGATGGCGCGACCGGAAGCTGCCCACGGGAAGGTGGCAACTTCGAAGTTCAGACCCTGTTGCTTGGCTTCCTTCTCGGTCAGACCAACCCAGGCCATCTCCGGCTCGGTGTAGGCGATGGACGGGATCACTTTCGGGTCGAAGTAGTGCTTCTTGCCGGCGATGACTTCGGCAGCCACGTGACCTTCGTGAACACCCTTGTGAGCCAGCATGGGCTGACCGACGATGTCACCGATGGCGTGGATGTGCGCCACGTTGGTACGCAGCTGCTTGTCCACCTCAATGAAACCGCGCTCGTTGACGGCAACGCCCGCCTTCTCGGCGTCCAGCATCTTGCCATTCGGCACGCGACCTACGGCAACCAGCACGTTGTCGTAGCGAACCGGCTCGGCCGGGGCGTGCTTGCCTTCGTAGGAGACGTACAGGCCATCTTCACGGGCTTCAACTGCGGTGACCTTGGTCTCCAGCATGATGTTGAACTTCTTGGCAACGCGCTTGGTGTAGATCTTGACGATGTCTTTGTCGGCAGCCGGTACCAGCTGATCGGCAAATTCCACCACGTCGATCTCGGAGCCCAGGGAGGAGTACACGGTACCCATCTCCAGACCGATGATACCGCCACCGATGACCAGCAGTTTGCCGGGAACGGTTTTCAGCTCCAGCGCGTCGGTAGAGTCCCATACGCGGGGATCGTCATGGGGGATGAACGGCAGTTTCACCGGACGGGAACCGGCCGCGATGATGGCGTTGTCGAAGGTGATGGTGGTCTTGCCATCAGCGCCTTCCACTTCCAGCGTGTTCGGACCGGTGAACTTGCCGAAGCCATTCACAACCTGAACCTTACGCATCTTGGCCATACCGGCCAGACCGCCGGTCAGCTGGGTGATGACCTTCTCTTTCCACAGACGCACCTTGTCGATGTCGGTCTGCGGGGCACCGAAGACGATGCCGTGCTCGGCCAGCGCCTTGGCTTCTTCAATGACTTTGGCGACGTGCAGCAGGGCCTTGGAGGGAATGCAACCCACGTTCAGGCAGACGCCACCCAGGGTGGAGTAACGCTCAACGATAATGGTATCCAGGCCCAGATCGGCGGCGCGGAAAGCAGCGGAATAACCGGCAGGGCCAGCACCCAGTACTACGACCTGGGTTTTGATTTCTTTACTCATCATGACCTCTTTGTCGTTCTTATATCCCCGGACAGCGCAGTCTTAAACCTTCTTTTTGTTGCAAAACAAGGCGGCTGCAGCCGTGAAAAAAACGGGGCAAGTTTACAATCCTGTTAACGAAATGAGAAGTAAAAAGGGCAGGCTCTGGGCCCGCCCTCTCACTTACAGGACCAGTCGACGAATGTCGGACAGTACGCCATTCATGGTGGTGATGAAGCGGGCTCCATCGGCACCATCGATAACGCGGTGGTCGTAGCTCAGAGCCAGCGGCAGCATCAGACGCGGCACGAACTCTTTGCCGTTCCACTTCGGCTTCATCTCGGACTTGGAGACGCCCAGGATGGCCACTTCCGGCGCGTTGACAATCGGGGTAAAGCTGGTACCACCGATGCCACCCAGGCTGGAGATGGTGAAGCAGCCGCCCTGCATGTCGGACGCGGTCAGCTTGCCGGCACGAGCCTTCTTGGAGATCTCGGCCAGATCGCGGGACAGCTCGATGATGCCCTTCTTGTTGACGTCGCGCACAACCGGCACAACCAGACCGTTGGGGGTATCCACCGCCACACCGATGTGGATGTACTTCTTCATGATCAGCTTGCTGCCGTCTTCGGACAGGGAGCTGCAGAAGCGCGGATGGGCTTCCAGGGCCTTGGCGGCGGCTTTCAGGATGAACACCAGCGGGGTGATCTTCACGTCCAGCTTCTGCTTCTCGGCCAGCACGTTCTGCTCTTTGCGGAACGCTTCCAGCTCGGTGGTATCGGCTTCGTCGAACTGAGTGACATGAGGGATCATGGCCCAGTTGCGGTGCAGGTTCGGACCGGAGATCTTCTGGATGCGGGTCAGTTCGACCTCTTCCACGTCACCGAACTTGCTGAAGTCGACCTTCGGCCACGGCAGTACGCTCATGCCGTTGCCAGAGCCTTGACCTGCAGCCGGTGCGGACTCGGCGCGCTTGACCGCATCCTTCACATAAGCCTGCACGTCTTCTTTGACGATGCGGCCCTTGCGACCGGAGGCCTTCACCTTGGCCAGGTTGACGCCGAACTCGCGAGCCAGACGGCGCACCGCCGGAGAGGCGTGGACGTAGGCATCGTTGGCGACGAAGTCAGAGGCAGCAGCTTGGGCGACCGGCGCAGGGGCAGCAACCGGAGCAGCAGCGACCGGAGCCGGGGCTGCGGCAGGGGCCGGAGCAGCCACGGCAGCCGGAGCGGCGCCAGCCACTTCGAACACCATGATCAGGGAACCGGTGGAGACCTTGTCACCCGCCTTCACCTTGATCTCCTTGACCACACCGGCGAACGGAGCCGGCACTTCCATGGAGGCCTTGTCACCTTCCACGGCGATCAGGGACTGGTCGGCTTCGACCTTGTCACCCACTGCCACCATGATCTCGGTGACTTCCACTTCGTCACCGCCGATGTCCGGTACGTTGACATCCTTGGCGGCGGCAACAGCAGGGGCAGCAGCCACGGGGGCGGCAGCCTGAGCCGGTGCAGCGGCAGCAACCGGCGCGGCGCCAGCCACTTCGAATACCATCACCAGGGAACCGGTGGAAACCTTGGCGCCGGCGGCAACCTTGATCTCGACCACGCGGCCAGCGAACGGTGCCGGCACTTCCATGGAGGCCTTGTCACCTTCCACGGCGATGATGGACTGGTCGGCCTCGACCATGTCGCCCACGGCAACCATGATCTCGGTGACTTCGACTTCGTCACCACCGATATCCGGTACGTGCACGTCCTGACGGGCGGCAGCGGCCGGAGCGGCAGCAGGGGCAGCAGGGGCAGCAGCAACCGGTGCAGCAACTTCTGCAGGTGCGGCGGCAGCGCCTTCGGCTTCGAAGATCATGATCTGGGAACCGGTGGCGACCTTGTCGCCCACCTTGATCAAGATCTCTTTAACGATGCCGGCGGCCGGAGCCGGGACTTCCATGGAGGCTTTGTCGCCTTCTACCGCGATGATGGACTGGTCGAGCTCGACCTTGTCACCCACGGCTACCATGATCTCGGTAACTTCAACCTCATCGGCGCCGATATCCGGCACCATAATCTGTTTGGACATTGTGCTTTATCCTCTTGCGTGCATCCGCGTTGCTGGCTGGCAGCCTCACGCGCATCTCGCGTTAACCTTTGCAAGACCGTGCCGGACAGCTTGTCCCGGCACGGCACTTGATCCTCTTACGCGTACAGCGGGTTCACCTTGTCGGCGTCGATGCCGTACTTGGTGATGGCCTCGGCCACAACCTGCTTGTCGATCTCGCCGCGCTGGGCCAGCTCGGTCAGGGCAGCAACCACCACGTAGAACTCGTTCACTTCAAAGTGACGACGCAGGTTGGCACGGCTGTCGGAACGGCCGTAACCGTCGGTACCCAGCACACGGTAGTTCTCGGTCGGAACGAAGGCACGGACCTGATCGGCGAAGGACTTCATGTAGTCGGTCGCGGCGATGGTGGCCTCGGTGCCCAGCACCTGAGCAATGTACGGTACGCGGGCTTCGCTGGTCGGGTGCAGCATGTTCCAGCGATCCGCGTCCTGACCGTCACGAGCCAGCTCGTTGAAGGAGGTGACGCTGAACACGTCGGAGCCGACACCGTATTCGGTAGCCAGGATCTGGGCGGCCTTGCGCACGTGACCCAGGATGGAGCCACAGCCCAGCAGCTGAACCTTGGCCTTGTCGCCGGCCACGGATTCCAGCTTGTAGATACCCTTGCGGATGCCTTCCTCGGCGCCTTCCGGCATGGCCGGCATGGCGTAGTTCTCGTTCAGGGTGGTGATGTAGTAGAACACGTTCTCCGGGTTCTCACCGTACATGCGACGCAGGCCGTCCTGTACGATCACCGCTACTTCATAGGCGTAGGACGGGTCGTAGGAGACGCAGTTCGGGATGGTGTTGGCCAGGATGTGGCTGTGACCATCTTCGTGCTGCAGACCTTCGCCGTTCAGGGTAGTACGACCGGAGGTCGCACCCAGCAAGAAGCCACGGGCTTGCTGGTCACCGGCTGCCCACGCCATGTCGCCGATCCGCTGGAAGCCGAACATGGAGTAGTAGATGTAGAACGGGATCATCGGGCAGTCGTTGGTGCTGTAAGAGGTCGCAGCAGCCAGCCAGGAGGACATGGCGCCCAGCTCGTTGATACCGTCTTGCAGAACCTGACCCTGCTTGTCTTCCTTGTAGTAGGAGACGATGTCACGGTCTTGCGGGGTGTACTGCTGACCGTGCGGGCTGTAGATACCGATCTGGCGGAACAGACCTTCCATACCGAAGGTACGGGCTTCGTCAGCCAGGATCGGGACGATGCGCTTGCCGATGGACTTGTCTTTCAGCATCACGTTCAGGGAACGCACGAACGCCATGGTGGTGGAGATTTCGCGCGCCTGTTCGCCCAGCAGCGGGCCGAAAGCATCCAGTGCCGGGATTTCCAGCTTGGTGGTGCTCTCGCGCAGACGGGTCGGTACATAGCCCTTCAGTGCGGCACGGCGGGCGTGCAGGTACTTGTGCTCTTCGGTACCTTCTTCGATCTTCAGGTACGGCAGGTCGGCCAGCTGCTCGTCGGATACCGGCAGGCTGAAGCGATCACGCAGGTGACGCACGGAGTCCAGCTCCATCTTCTTGACCTGGTGAGCGATGTTCTTGCCTTCGGCCGCTTCGCCCATGCCATAGCCCTTGATGGTCTTGGCCAGGATAACGGTCGGCTTGCCCTTGGTTGCTGCGGCTTTGGAGAAAGCGGCAAACAGTTTGCGAGGATCGTGACCACCGCGGTTCAGGGCGAAGATCTCCTCGTCGGTCATGTCTTTGACCAGGGCGGCAGTTTCCGGATAACGGTTGAAGAAGTGCTCGCGAACGTAGGCGCCGTCGCGGGACTTCATGGTCTGGTAGTCACCGTCCACTGTCTCGTTCATCAACTGGATCAGCTTGCCGGAAGTGTCTTTCTTCAGCAGCTCATCCCACTTGCGACCCCAGATAACCTTGGTGACGTCCCAGCCGGCGCCGGCGAACAGGCCTTCCAGCTCGTTGATGACCTTGCCGTTGCCGACAACCGGGCCATCCAGACGCTGCAGGTTGCAGTTGACCACGAACACCAGGTTGTCGAGCTTTTCACGCACGGCAACGGTCAGGGCGCCCTTGGCTTCCGGCTCGTCCATCTCGCCGTCACCCAGGAAGGCGTAAACGGTCTGCTCGGAGCAATCCTTGATGCCACGGTCAGTCAGGTACTTCAGGAAGCGGGCCTGATAGATGGCGGCGATGGGGCCCAGACCCATGGAGACGGTCGGGAACTGCCAGAAGTCCGGCATCAGTTTCGGGTGCGGGTAGGAGGGGATACCCTTGCCATCCACTTCCTGACGGAAGTTGTCCAGCTGCTCTTCGGTCAGACGACCTTCAGCGAACGCACGGGCGTAGATGCCCGGGGAGATGTGACCCTGGAAGTAAACCAGGTCGCCACCATCCTTCTCGTTGCGGGCACGGAAGAAGTGGTTGAAGCAGACTTCGTAGATGGTTGCAGAGGAAGCGAAGGAAGACATGTGACCACCCAGGTCCAGGTCTTTCTTGGAGGCGCGCAGCACGATCATCATGGCGTTCCAGCGGATGATGGCGCGAATGCGGCGCTCCATCTCCAGGTCGCCCGGGTAGTCAGGCTCTTCGCTGGACGGAATGGTGTTGATGTAATCGCGGTTTGCCTTGGCAGCCACGTCCACACCGCTTGCGCGGGCTTTCTCGGCCAACTGTTCAAGGATGAACTGAGCGCGTTGGGGACCCTCTTCACGCAGCAGGGATTCCAGAGAGGCAAGCCACTCCAGCGTTTCTATCGGGTCCACATCGTTCTTCAGGATATCAGACATGGCTGGTTCCTATTTTGTTGTGATTGCACGGCATTGCACGGCGAAGGGCGCAAGCATTCGACAATAAAAGAAAGCCTTGTGGGATTAGTTTTCCTGCTGACGGATCCGACGCATGGATCGCTGGATCCGGCTGTCTTCCCTCTGCATATCCAACAAGGTGTCCTCGATAAAGGCCAGGTGCTCATGACAAGCAGCTCTGGCCCGCTCCGGAGCCCCCGAAAGAATAGCCTCGATCAGACTCGCACGATGGCGACGGATCTTGGCTACCACTCCCGGGCGGCGATTCAAAATCTCGTTATTTTGCAGAATGTTCTGCTCCAGCATGGGGCTCATGGCCCGCAACAGGTGCAGCAGCACCACGTTGTGGGAGGCCTCGGCCACCGCCAGATAAAACTGGGTCACGGCAGCGGATTCCGCCACCAGCGACCCCAGCTGCCCAGCCTCCTCGATGGAGATCTGCACTTTGCGGATCCGCTCGAAATCTGACTCTGTGCCCCGCAATGCGGCGTAGTAGGCACAGATGCCTTCCAGCGCATGACGGAACTCCAGCAAATCGTAGCGGGCCTCGGGGTGGGTGCTGAGCAGCTCGAACAGGGGATCGGCGATCCCCTTGCTCAGGGCATTCTGCACATAAGTGCCACCGCCCTGACGGCGATAGAGCAACCCGCGCGCCTCCAGCCGCTGGATGGCTTCGCGCAGGGAGGGGCGCGAAACCTGAAACTGGATGGCCAGCTCGCGCTCGGGAGGCAGTTTCTGTCCCGGCTGCAGGCTGCCTTCCAGAATCATCTGTTCCAGTTCGGCGACGATGGCGTCAGCTAACTTGGGTTGCGTGATCTTGCGATAGGGCATGAGGCTACTTTGTTAAATTGGTATTACCAATTTTATGGATGGGGCGAAAATTAGCAGAGGGGCATTGAAAAGTCCACCCAAAAGATGATCTGAATCAAGAATGAAAGGCACCACTTAAGGGGTAAATTGGCGCAAACATGATTTAGCTCATAGAAAATGGTCTTACCAATATTCTTGAGATAGCTCACAAATAACATTTGAATAACCAGCAATAAAAATGGCCTGCCACATTGGCAAGCCATTGATTTAAAAAGGCAAAGTGAATTTTAATTTTTACAGGAAACGTTGAGTTTCTGGCGAAAATCCTGCCATTGGAAGCTGTCCCCCGGATCCGTCTTGCGCCCCGGTGCGATATCGCAATGACCCACAATTTTTTCCAGAGTGATGGCCGGATAATGGTCACAGATGGCCCGAGCGAGCCCACTCAGCACAGCATATTGCGCCTCCGTGTAGGGAATATCATCCGTCCCTTCCAGTTCGATACCGATGGAGAAGTCGTTGCACGCCTCCCTCCCCTGCCAGCTGGATACTCCCGCATGCCAGGCGCGGGCGCCAAACGGTACATACTGCACCAGTTCGCCATCGCGGCGGATCAGGCAGTGGGCCGAGACCCGCAGCTGATGGATGTCGGCAAAATAGGGATGCGCCCCGGGATCCAGCCTGCCCATAAAGAGATCGTCGATAAAGGGGCCGCCAAACTCGCCGGGGGGCAGGCTGATGCCGTGCACCACCAGCAGGGAGATATCATCCTGTACGGGGCGCTCGTTGTGATGGGGGGACGGAACCCGGCGTGCCTCCCGGCACCAGCCGGCGGCATCGATGGAAAAATGTGTGTTAGGCTGGGTCATCTTTGGCTCGATATGGATGAGGTATGCAGCAAACGGCGCGCTGGTTCTGGTTACTGGCCTGGCTCTCTCTGATGGGTCTGCTGACCCTCTACTTCCACTCCCGCTCCCAGCCAAGCGTCACCGCCAGCGGCGAACTGCTGCTAAGGGCCGACCAGAGCGGCCACTATCGTCTGGAGGGTGCCATCAACGGTCAGCCGGTGCAACTGCTGCTCGACACCGGCGCCACCCGCATAACCGTGCCGCTGCCGGTCGCCAAACGGCTGGGGCTGCCCGCCCATGGCAGCAGCCTGGTAAATACGGCTGCCGGGATGATCCGGGTCGGCAACGGCACCATCGAAACGCTGGCGATGGGCCCTTTGACCTTGTACGATCTGGCCATCTTCATCAATCCGGCGGCAGAGGGAGACGAGGTGCTGGTAGGCATGAATGCTCTCGGTCGGCTGGAGCTGGTTCAAAAGGAGCGGCAGGTGCTGCTCAGACCCTTGCAGGAATAAGGCATGTTTCAACAGGATGTCAGCCGCGCCGTGCGCGCCGCACTACTCGAAGATCTGGGCGATGCCCTCACCACGCTGGACCAGCCGGATACCAGCGCCGATATCACGGCCCAGCTAATCCCCGCCGATCGCATCTCCAGCGCCCGGGTTATCACCCGCGAGGCCGGCGTCTTCTGCGGCCAGCCCTGGGTGGATGAAGTCTTTACCCAGCTCGGCGGCGAGGTGAAGGTGGAGTGGCTGGTGCAAGATGGCGAGCGCCTCTCCCCCAATCAGGAGCTGTTCCGCCTCCATGGTCCGGCCCGTCTGCTGCTGACCGGCGAGCGCAATGCCCTCAACTTTGTGCAGACCCTCTCCGGCGTCGCCACCCTCACAGCCCGTTATGTGGCCGAGCTGGAAGAGACCGGCTGCCGCCTGCTCGACACTCGCAAGACCATTCCCGGCTTGCGCAGTGCCCAGAAGTACGCCGTCACTTGCGGCGGCGGCAAGAACCACCGCATCGGCCTCTTCGACGCCTACCTCATCAAGGAGAACCATATCCTTGCCTGTGGCGGCATCGCCGGCGCCATCCAGGAGGCTCGTCGCCTCAATCCGGACAAACCGGTGGAGGTCGAGGTCGAATCCCTGACTGAACTGGAGCAGGCACTGACCGCCGGTGCCGATATCGTGATGCTGGACAACTTCGACTTGGCCATGATGCGCGAAGCGGTCGCCATCAATCAGGGACGCGCCAAGCTGGAGGTCTCCGGCAACGTCACCCTTGAGACCCTGGCCGAGTTTGCCGCGACCGGAGTGGACTATATCTCGGTGGGCGCGCTGACCAAGCATGTGCGGGCGCTGGATCTCTCCATGCGCTTTATCTGAACGGATTGTGACCGTTCCGGCTACGCCAGCCGAATATCCGGCAGATGCCATCACCTCTATAGGTAATGACTTGATAAGGCTGCTAAAACAGACTCATTGAGAGGCCCGTCAACATAACCGGCCCCTCGACTTGCAAAAGGCGCCCTCGGCGCCTTTTCTTTATATGTCGTACCAGCAACAAGAGAAGGGGGAGGCAATTAAGCAGAAACAGGTCAGTTTTCGCTCTTTTTTCACCCAAATAGAGGATTGGATCAAAAACTTTAATGACGGGCCTGCGCACTTGTTGCCAACGCCATCCGCTCAGATAAGATATTGACGTGTGGTTAGTTTTCCACCGTCACTTCCCAGGAACAATGGATAAAAGGATATTTAAAATGAAGAAACAGTCAGGCTTTACCCTTATCGAATTGATGATCGTGGTCGCGATCGTTGCCATCTTGGCTGCTATCGCATTGCCGGCATATCAAAGCTATACAAAACGCGCAAAATTCACTGAAGTAATCTCTGCGACTGGACCAGCTAAAACTGCTGTTGAAGTATGCGTACAAGGTCACACGGGGGGGACAAGTACTCTCGCATCAGACTGTGCAGCTTCTGGTTTAGCTGCGGTTTCAGGTGCTTCCGATCTCACTGGAAATTTGGCGAGTGTAGGCGTTACTGCAACAGGCAATGTTGTCACTATACTTGCTACTGCCAGCACTGACTTAGATAGTTCCACTTATTCTTTGGTCACGAATACCTTGGCGACTGAAGGACAGCAAGTATTGTGGACCATTTCTGGTTCTTGCAAGACCGATGGTAAATGCTAACGCATGACCTCTAGCCCCCATAGCGGCCTGGCGATAAGCCTGGCCGCCTCTTCGTTGATCAGTGAAGAGGATTCCCAGCGCTACCTGAGTCAGGCCAAGGCCCAGCGCAAACCCTTCGTGGCATTTCTGGTGGAGAACCAGATCCTCGACAGCAAGGCGTTGGCCGATTTCTGCGAGCTGGAGTATGGGGTACCTCTACTGGATCTTGCCGCCTTCGATCTGGCCGAGATCCCGCAGAAGTACCTCAATCAGAAGCTGATTGAGAAACACCATGTGCTGCCCATCTACACCCAGGGCCACACCCTCTATATCGCCATGTCGGATCCGACCAATGTGTCGGCACTGGAAGATTTCGGCTTCAGCTTCGGGCTTCATACCGAGGCGCTGCTGGTGGAAGAGAACAAGCTCACCACCGCCATCGGCAAGCTACTGGAAAACGAGACTGACGTACTCGGCATGGAGGAGATCGACGAGTCCGAAATCTCGGATCTTGAGGTCTCCGATGAAGGCAGCCGCCTCGACGAGAGTGTCAACACCACGGACGATGACGCCCCCATCGTCAAGTACATCAACAAGATCCTGATGGATGCCATCAAGCGCGGCGCCTCCGACCTGCACTTCGAGCCCTATGAGCAGAAGTACCGCATCCGCTTTCGCATCGACGGCATCCTGCACGAAATCGCCACGCCTCCGGTCAATCTGGCCAACCGCTTCTCGGCCCGCCTCAAGGTGATGGCGCGCCTCGATATTGCCGAGCGGCGCCTGCCCCAGGATGGGCGGATCAAGCTGAAGCTGTCGCGCAACAAGTCGATGGACATGCGGGTCAACACCCTGCCCACCATGTGGGGGGAGAAGATCGTTATCCGTCTGCTGGACTCCTCGGCAGCACGGCTCAATATCGAGCAGCTCGGCTTTGACGACAGGCAGAAGGCGCAATACCTGCGCGCCCTCTCCAAGCCCCAGGGGATGATTCTGGTGACCGGCCCCACCGGCTCGGGCAAAACGGTCTCGCTTTACACCGGCCTCAACATTCTCAACACCACAGAGGTGAATATCTCCACCGCCGAGGATCCGGTGGAGATCAACCTGCCCGGCGTCAATCAGGTGCAGGTCAATCCCAAGGCGGGACTCACCTTCGCCAGCGCCCTGCGCTCCTTCCTGCGCCAGGATCCGGACGTGGTGATGGTGGGGGAAATTCGGGATCTGGAGACCGCAGAGATCGCCATCAAGGCGGCGCAAACCGGCCACCTGGTGCTCTCCACTCTGCACACCAACTCGGCTGCCGAGACCCTGACCCGGATGATGAACATGGGCGTGCCGGCCTTCAACATCGCCTCCTCGGTGACCCTGATCATGGCCCAGCGGCTGGCCCGTAAGCTGTGCGATCACTGCAAGGCGCCTGAAGTGGTGCCGGAAGCCGAATTGCTGGAGCTGGGCTTTACCCCGCAGCAACTGGCGGCGGGGCTGCGGCTGTTCAAACCGGTAGGTTGCAAGGAGTGCTCGGGCGGCTACAAGGGACGGGTCGGCATCTACGAAATCATGTTGATGTCGGAAAATATCGCAAAATTGATCATGCAGGGAGCCAACTCGCTGCAGATCGCCGCCATCGCCCAGAAGGAGGGGATGCGGACCCTGCGCACCTCTGGGCTGGAGAAGGCTCGTTTGGGCGTTACCAGTCTGGCGGAAGTGAACCGGGTCACCACCAACTGACTAAGGAGTGCCCCTCTACGGACAATGTCGGATCGTGCCGTAACGCCTTCTGGAAGCAGGCGTCATAAATACAGGATGCCAGAGAGCAAATCGGACAGGCGCCAAGATGGCCCCCCATCGAATCAGTATCCCGCTGGCAAGTGCCAACCGGGGACCTTGACCAGGTCAATGGCGAAGAGGTGTGAGACACCATACGCCCGACCCAATTGCAGGATGCAGTGATGGCAACGCTAACCAACAAGAATAATGCCCCCAAAAAAGTCTTCGCGTTTCGCTGGAGCGGGGTCAACCGCAAGGGCCAGAAAGTCTCTGGTGAACTCCAGGCCGACAGCATCAACACCGTCAAGGCTGAGCTGCGCAAGCAGGGGGTCAACGTCACCAAAGTGGCCAAGAAATCCCAGGGGCTGTTCTCCAAAGGCGGCGCCAAGATCAAGCCGATGGATATCGCCATCGTCTCGCGCCAGATCACCACCATGCTCTCCGCTGGCGTACCGCTGGTGCAGAGCCTGCAGATCATCGCCCGCAGCCATGAAAAAGCCTCAATGCGCGAGCTGATGGGGATCGTCGCCGCCGATGTGGAGACCGGCACCCCCATGTCGGAAGCGCTGCGCCGCCATCCCCGCTACTTTGATGCCCTCTACTGCGATCTGGTGGAGGCGGGCGAGCAGTCCGGCGCGCTGGAGACCATCTATGATCGCATCGCCACCTATCGGGAAAAGTCGGAAGCGCTCAAGTCCAAGATCAAGAAGGCGATGTTCTACCCCACCATGGTCATTCTGGTGGCCATCGTCGTCACCTCCATCCTGCTGCTGTTCGTCATTCCCCAGTTCGAGGACATCTTCAAGAGCTTCGGCGCCGAGCTGCCCATCTTCACCCAGTTCGTCATCGGCATCTCCCGCTTCATGCAGAACTGGTGGTATGTCTTCTTCGGCGGGGCGGCGCTCGCCATCTTCCTCTACGTCCGCGCCTGGCGCGCTTCTCAAAAGGTAAGAGACAACACCGACAAGTTTGTGCTGACCATCCCGGTGGTCGGCATGATACTGCACAAGGCGGCCATGGCCCGCTTTGCCCGCACCCTCTCGACCACCTTCTCGGCCGGTATCCCATTGGTGGATGCCCTCATCTCGGCGGCGGGGGCCTCCGGCAACTATGTCTATCGCACTGCCGTCATGGCCATTCGCAACGAGGTGGTAGCGGGCATGCAAATCAACGTGGCGATGCGCACCGTGGATCTCTTCCCCGACATGGTGATCCAGATGGTGATGATCGGCGAGGAGTCCGGCGCCATCGATGATATGCTCTCCAAGGTCGCCACCATCTTCGAACAGGAGGTGGATGATCTGGTGGATGGCCTCACCAGCCTGCTGGAACCCCTCATCATGGTGGTGCTCGGGGTGCTGGTCGGCGGCATGGTGATCGCCATGTACCTGCCCATCTTCAAGCTTGGCGATGTCGTGGGTTGATTCATGAGGGCATGCAGGCCAAGGCCGCTCATGCCCTTCCCTTCATTTGATGACTGACGGTTGGTTATGACACTTCTTATCGAGCTGGCGCACGGCTTGCCCTGGCTCTATCTCTCCCTGGTTTTTCTCTTCTCTCTGATGATCGGCAGCTTCCTCAACGTGGTGATCCACCGCCTCCCCATCATGCTGGAGCGGGAGTGGCAGGCCGAATATCACGGCTACTTCGAGACACAAACGCCAAACAGCGATCCGGCTGAACGCTACAACCTGATGGTGCCGCGTTCCGCCTGCCCCCACTGCGGCCATGCCATCACGGCCGTCGAGAATATCCCGCTCCTGAGCTGGCTCTGGCTCAGGGGCCGTTGCCGGGAGTGTCGGGCCCCCATCTCGGCCCGTTATCCCTTGGTGGAATTGCTGACAGCCCTGCTCTCGGTAGCGGTAGCCACGATCCTGACGCCGGGCTGGGGTGTGCTGGCAGCCCTGCTGCTGACCTGGGTGCTGGTGGCGCTCACCTTTATCGATCTGGACAAGATGCTGCTGCCCGACCAGCTTACCCTGCCATTGCTGTGGGGCGGATTGCTGTTCAATTTGCTGGGTGGCTTTGTACCGCTGGCCGACGCGGTGATCGGGGCCATGGCCGGCTATCTGGTGCTGTGGAGCCTCTACTGGGCATTCAAGCTGCTGACCGGCAAGGAGGGGATGGGATATGGCGACTTCAAGCTGCTGGCGGCGCTCGGTGCCTGGCTGGGCTGGCAGTCCCTGCCCATCATACTGCTGCTCTCCTCCCTGGTAGGCGCCATCATCGGCCTCACGCTGATCGCGCTGCGCAAGCACCATCAGGGCAAGCCCATTCCCTTTGGCCCCTATCTGGCCATCGCGGGCTGGATCGCCCTGCTGTGGGGCGATACCATCACCCGCTGGTATCTCGAAATGGTGCTCTGACCCATGTATGTAGTCGCAATCACCGGCGGAATTGGCAGCGGCAAGACCACGGTGGCCAACCAGTTCGCCGAGCTCGGCATCGATGTGATCGACGCTGACGTCATCGCCCGCGAGGTGGTGGAACCGGGCACCCCGGCCCTTGCCGCCATCGCCGCCCACTTTGGCCCGGATGTCATCGCCTCCGATGGCCGGCTCGATCGCCGCCAGCTGCGCGAGCGGGTCTTCAGCGAACCCGATGCCAAGGCCTGGCTCAATGCCCTGCTTCACCCCCTCATCCGCAGCGAGATGCAGCGCCAGTGCGCCGCCGCCCGTTCCCCCTATTGCCTGCTGGTGGTTCCCCTGCTGGTGGAGAACAGACTCACCGGGCTCGCAGACCGGGTGCTGGTGATCGACGTGGACGAAGCGACCCAGATCGCACGCACTTGTCGCCGGGATGGGGTGAATCGGGAGCAGGCCCAGGCCATTCTGGCCGCTCAGGCCAGCCGGGATGAGCGTCTCGCGGTCGCCGACGACATACTCGACAACCGGGCAGAGGACAAAATGGCAATCAGAACGCAAATTTTGGCCCTGCACCAAACATATCTGGCGTTTGCCTCTCAACAAGCCCGGCAACAGTGAGTACACTAGGCCGGTTTATGGCTGGCCAGGATTAGGCATGATTTACGATTTCCCCCTCAATGAAAAAAGCCGGACTTATCTGCGTCTGGAATCCCTGTTTTCCCAGATCCACGACAATCTGGAGAGTGACCAGTCCTGGGCACATATCGCCTTTTTCAAGGGGCTGTTCGATCTGCAGGAGTTGCTTGAGCGCGGCGATCTGCGGGCCGATCTTATCAAGGATCTGGAGCGCCTCAGCCAGCGTCTGAGCCACTGGGCCAACTTGCCTGACGTGGATCTGGAGCAGGTCAAGCTGATGCAGCAAGAGTGCAGCCAGCTCTCCCGCAGCCTGCTGAACGCCCCCCGCCCCGGTGCCCGCCTGAAAGAAGATCGCTTGCTCGGCTCCATCCGCCAGCGTTTCTCCATTCCGGGTGGCTTGTGCGCCTTCGACGTGCCGCAGCTGCACCACTGGCTCGCCACCCCGGCCATCAGCCGCCATCAACAGATGCAGGGCTGGCTCAGCGACATCACCCTGATGATGAATGCCATCTCCCTGCTGCTGCGCCTGTGGCGCGAGTCAGGCTGCTTCAGCGATCAGGTGGCCACCAACGGCTTCTTCCAGGACACCGCCGAGAGCGCCGAGCTTATCCGCATCCGCCTGGCGGACAATCTGCTCTGCTACCCGACCCTGAGCGGTCACAAGAATCGCTTCGCCCTACGTTTTCTGCCCACCACAGAGCAGCAGATTGGCGATGTACCGTTCCAACTAGCCTGCTGCTAAGGAGTTCTCATGGTCACCAAGGTCAAGTGCCCTACCTGCAACAGTGAAGTGGAATGGGGCCCGCAGAGCCCCTTTCGCCCCTTCTGCAGCAAGCGCTGCCAGCTGATCGATCTCGGCGAATGGGCCGATGAAGAGAAGCGCATTCCGGGGGAGACAAACCCGGACCTGTTGCCGGAGCCGGAAGAGGGCGACCGCTGGCTGTAAGCAGCATCCGCCAAGATACAAAAAAGGGCCTGAAGGCCCTTTTTCATTTCCGGATCAGGGGATCAGCCCTGCAGGCGCGCCACTATGGGGCCATTGGCATCGGGGAAGTGATAGTTGTGCAGCTCGGCCACCGGCACCCAGAGACACTCCTGCCCCTCTTTGCCGAACGGCTCACCGCTAAAGCGCGTCACCTTCCAGATATCCAGCAACACCTGCTTCTCGGGATAGTCGTGGTGCAGCTCCATGAAGGGGGAGCAATCCTGTACCCGGATGCCGATCTCCTCCCACAGCTCCCTGTCCAGAGCGGTGAGCAAGTCTTCACCCGACTCCACCTTGCCACCGGGGAACTCCCAGCGATCCCCCTGATGGCGGTCGGAAGATCGCTTGGCGATGAAGATCTCGCCCCGCTCGTTCTCGATGACGCCCACCGCCACCCAGATCCGTTTTTTCTGTTCCATCTCGGTTACCTCGTCAGATACGGCCACTGCGCGTTCCTCATCAATAACAAGGCGGGCACTGGGCCCGCCTTGTGATGGCATCGCGCGTTATCAGGTCAACTGACCGTGACAGTGCTTGTACTTCTTGCCGGAGCCACAGGGGCAGGGATCGTTGCGACCTACTTTCTGCTCGTCCCGCACGAAGGTGGTGTGACCCTCGTCGGAGGCCACCTCTTCACCCGCCAGCTGGTTCTCGGCACTGGCATGGGTGTAGGTGCGGGGAGCAGCTTCAGCCTGCTGGCGCTGCTGGGCCTCCATCGCCTCCACGTCGCGTTCCTGCACCTGAACTCGGCTCAGGATGCTGACCACGTCGCGCTTGAGGGTTTCCAGCATCTGGGTGAACAAATCGAAAGATTCGCGCTTGTACTCCTGCTTGGGGTTCTTCTGGGCGTAGCCGCGCAGATGGATGCCCTGACGCAGGTGATCCATGGCCGCCAGGTGCTCCTTCCACAGGCCATCCAGGGTCTGCAGCATCACGGCCTTCTCGAAGTTGCGCAGCACGGCGGTGCCGACCAGCTCTTCCTTGTGGGCGTAGAGCTTGCGGGCCTCGTCCAGAATGCGCTCGCGCAGCTTCTCTTCGTAGAGCTTGTCGTCCTCTTCCAGCCACTTGACCAGCGGCAAGTCGAGGGAGAAGTCCCCCTTGAGGCGCGCTTCCAGGCCGGCCACGTCCCACATCTCCTCCAGAGATTGGGGCGGAATATATTCGTCGATCACGTTGTTGTAGACGTCATCGCGGATCACGTGGATGGTCTCGGAGATGTCATCGGTATCCAGCAGCTCGTTGCGCTGCTCGTAGACCACCTTGCGCTGGTCGTTGGCCACATCGTCAAACTCGAGCAGGCTCTTGCGGATGTCAAAGTTGCGACCTTCCACCTTGCGCTGGGCGTTCTCGATGGCCTTGGTCACCCAGGGGTGCTCGATGGCTTCGCCCTGCTCCATACCCAGCTTCTTCATCATGCCGGTCACGCGATCGGAGGCGAAGATCCGCATCAGGGTATCTTCCATGGAGAGATAGAAGCGGGAGGAGCCCGGGTCACCCTGACGACCGGAACGGCCGCGCAGCTGGTTGTCGATACGGCGGGACTCGTGGCGCTCGGTGCCGATGATGTGCAGACCACCAGCGGCCAGTACCGCGTCGTGACGCGCCTGCCAGGCTGCCTTGATCTCACGGATCTGTTCGTCGGTCGGGTTCTCCAGCGCGGCGATCTCAGCCTGCCAGTTGCCACCCAGCACGATGTCGGTACCACGACCGGCCATGTTGGTGGCGATAGTCACGGCGCCGGACTGGCCAGCCTGGGCAACGATCTCCGCCTCCATGGCGTGGAACTTGGCGTTCAGCACCTTGTGCGGGATCTTCTCCTTGGTCAGGATACCGGAGAGCAGCTCGGAGTTCTCGATGGAGACGGTACCCACCAGTACCGGTTGACCCCGTTCGACACAGCCACGGATGTCGTCGATGATGGCAGCGTATTTCTCATTGGCGGTCAGGTAGACCAGATCGCCCATGTCCTTGCGCACCATCGGCTTGTTGGTCGGGATTACCACGGTATCCAGGCCATAAATCTGCTGGAATTCAAAGGCTTCGGTATCGGCGGTACCCGTCATGCCCGCCAGCTTGTTGTAGAGGCGGAAGTAGTTCTGGAAGGTGATGGAGGCCAGGGTCTGGTTCTCGTTCTGGATCTTGACCCCTTCCTTCGCCTCGACGGCCTGGTGCAGGCCATCGGACCAGCGACGACCCGGCATGGTACGGCCGGTATGCTCGTCGACGATGACGATCTCGTCCTTCTGGACGATGTAATCCACGTTGCGCTCAAACAGGGTATGGGCACGCAGACCGGCGTTGACGTGGTGCAGCAGGCTGATGTTGGAGGCGGAGAACAGGGAGTCGTTTTCGTCGAGCAGCCCCTCTTTCTTGAGCAGCTCTTCCACGAAGATCTGGCCGTTCTCGGTCAGCAGCGCCTGGCGGTTCTTCTCGTCCACCGTATAGTGGCCGTCGCCTGTGTACTCTTCGGTGTCTTCCTTGTCCTGCTTGACCAGCAGCGGGATCAGCTTGTTGACGCGGATGTAGAGTTCGGAGCTGTCTTCGGCCGGGCCGGAGATGATCAGCGGGGTGCGGGCTTCATCAATGAGCACGGAGTCCACTTCGTCCACCAGGGCGTAGTTGAGCGGACGCTGCACGCGCTGTTCCGGCGAGAAGGCCATGTTGTCGCGCAGGTAGTCGAAACCGAATTCATTGTTGGTACCGTAGGTGATGTCGGCAGCGTAGGCATCGCGCTTCTGGGATGCATCCATGCCCGGCACGTTGCAATCCACCGTCATGCCGAGGAAGGTGAACAGCGGGCGGTTCGCCTCCGCGTCACGCTTGGCCAGATAGTCGTTCACCGTCACCACGTGCACGCCGCGACCGGAGAGTGCGTTCAGATAAGCCGGCAGGGTGGCGGTCAGGGTTTTACCTTCACCCGTCTTCATTTCGGCGATGCGGTTGGAGTTCAGCACCATGCCGCCGATCAGCTGTACGTCGAAGTGGCGCATGCCAAATACCCGCTTGGAGGCTTCGCGCACGGTGGCAAACGCTTCCGGCAACAGCTGCTCCAGGGTCTCGCCCTGCTCCAGACGCTGACGGTACTCGGCGGTCTTTGCCTGCAGTTCGGCGTCGGACAGCGCCTCGAACTGCGGCTCCATCGCATTGATCTGTTTTACAATTTTGCGCAAAGCCTTGAGCGTTCTGTCGTTCCGGCTGCCGATAATCTTGGTAAGCAGTGTGCTAATCATGGGTACCAACTATTTCTGGTTATAAAAGCGTTCCGTCACTGGAACCTGAAGAAAAAAACCTAACCCCGGCTGGCACTCAGAAAGCGTGCGGGGTTGACCTGACGACCGTCTTTCAACACTTCGTAATGCAGATGGACGCCGGTCGCGCGACCGGTACGCCCCATCAAGGCAATCTTCTGACCCTGATCGACCAGGGTACCAACTTCGACCAGCAACTTGGAGTTGTGGGCATAGCGGGTCACCAGGCCATTGCCGTGGTTGATCTCCACCATGTTGCCAAACTCCGGATGACGACCGGCCCATCTCACCACACCCGGGCCCGTGGCCAGGATGGGGGTGCCCACCTTGCCACGATAATCCACCCCTTTGTGCATCTTGGCCCGACCGTTGAACGGGTCGACCCGTCCCCCGAAGCCGGACGACACCCAGACCCGCTCCTGCTGGACCGGCGTGCCGGAGATGAAACCGGCATCGGTTATATGGTGATTCATGATGAAAGATTCAAGTACCGACAGCTGCTCTTCACGACTGCTGAGCTGCTGGCTGAGGTGTTTCATGGAGTCCTGCAGCTCATTGAGGCTGACTTCCAGATCTTCATCGTAGGAAGGACCGCCCATGGGGGGCAGTTCCTTGAAATTGAACTCCTCGGGATCGAGGTCTGCCTGCTCGGTCAGACGTTCACCGAGGGCATTGAGGCGCCCCAGCTGCCCCTGCATGGTGCCCACTTGGGCCGCCAGCATGGCAAGTTGTTCACGGGCTTCGTCGCCACTCTGTTTGGCGGATTGCTGCTCGGCCATGGCCAGCGCCAGTTCCAGCGCGTCCATTTTCTGCTGCCAGCTCTGCCAGAGCCAGCCGCCACCAAGGGCCAACAGGGAGAAAATGATACCGCCGACCCAGGCCAGACGCTGTTTGGGTACGTGCAACTTGCGTCGCTGCTTGCCGTGGAGGATCAGGGTAATGCTCATAGAAATCTGTCTGCTCGGTCAGGTACGGTCCAGGGACTGCACGGGAAATAAAACCGGGAGATAATCGGTATTGAAGGATGGAGTAAACAAATGACGGAACGTCGGTGCGGAGAGAGGACCGACGTTCCGTTGCACAGCTATCAGGCCAGAACCAGACCGTTGTCGTAGTAAGCGATAGGCGCTTTGTCGCCCTCGCCTTCGAAGGTCACCAGTTCCCACGCCTCCTGCTCGGCCAGCAAGGCGCGCAGCAGCTTGTTGTTCAGGGCATGGCCGGTCTTGTAGGCACGGAATTCGCCGATGATGCTGCGGTTGCACATGTAGAGGTCACCGATCGCATCCAGCATCTTGTGCTTCACGAACTCGTCCTCGTAGCGCAGACCATCTTCGTTCAGCACCCGGTAGTCATCCAGTACCACGGCGTTTTCCAAGCTTCCGCCCAGCGCCAGGTTCTGGGAACGCAGGTACTCGATATCACGCATGAACCCGAAAGTACGGGCACGGCTGATCTCTTTCACGAAGGAGGCTCCGGAGAAGTCCAGTACGCAACGCTGGTTGCGCCCTTCAAACACCGGGTGCTGGAAATCGATCTCGAGATCCATCTTGAAGCCGTTGCGATAGGGGTGGAATTCCGCCCACTTGTCGCCGTCTTCAACCCGGATGCTCTTCTTGATCCGCACAAACTGCTTGGCCGCATTCTGTTCACGGACCCCGACTTCCTGCAACAGGTAGATAAAGGGGTGTGCACTGCCGTCCATCACCGGGATCTCGGGTGCGTCAACTTCGACGTAGAGGTTGTCGATCCCCATCCCGGCAAGGGCTGCGGAGAGGTGCTCAATAGTAGAGACACGGACACCGGCTTCGTTGACCAGTGCGGTACAGAGTACGGTATCGCGCACCTGATCGGCATTGGCTGGCAGCTCCACCACAGGATTCAGGTCGGTACGCAAGTAAACGATCCCTGTGTTCACAGGAGCCGGACGGAATGTCATGGTGACTTTCCGGCCCGAATGCAGGCCGACGCCAGTCGCCTGTACACTCGTTTTCAAGGTTCTTTGTCTAATCATGGGTGTACCCTAAACAGCTTAAAATCCGGACCAGATGGTCGTTGGCAGGCCATCTTAGCACATTCCTTAAGCAACAAACAAACCAGCCCCATAAGAGGCTTAGTCAGCCTGCTTGCGCAGGAACGCCGGAATATCCAGATAATCCGGTTCGCGACGAGCCTGCGGCTCGGCGTTGACCACCTTGGCCGGCGCCTCTTCCATCACGCGGCCCTGCATCATGTCGCTGACCAACGGCTGGCGCACCGGGCGCTCTTGCACCTGGCTGCTCTTGACCAGGGTGATGTCCGGCTTGCGCTCGGCACCGATACCGGTGGCCACCACGGTCACACGCAGCTCGTCGTGCATTTCCGGGTCGATTACGGTACCCACCACCACGGTGGCGTTCTCGGAGGCGAAGGCCTTGACCGCATTACCCACGGTCTCGAACTCTTCGATGGTCATGTCCATGCCGGCGGTGATGTTGACCAGGATGCCACGGGCACCGGCCAGATCCACGTCTTCCAGCAGCGGGCTGGAGATGGCTTTCTCTGCCGCTTCTTCGGCACGATCGTCACCGGAGGCGGAACCGGTACCCATCATGGCGGTACCCATTTCGCGCATGACGGTACGGACGTCCGCGAAGTCGACGTTGATCAGGCCCGGACGGGTGATCAGCTCGGCGATGCCCTGTACCGCGCCCAGCAGCACGTCGTTGGCAGCCTTGAAGGCGTCCAGCAGGGAGATACCGCGGCCCAGCACCTTCAGCAACTTGTCGTTGGGGATGGTGATCAGGGAGTCGACATTCTTGGACAGCTCTTCGATACCATGCTGGGCAAAGCCCATCCGCTTCTTCCCTTCGAAGGAGAACGGCTTGGTAACCACCGCCACGGTCAGGATGCCCATCTCGCGAGCCACTTCGGCCACGATCGGCGCAGCACCGGTACCGGTACCGCCGCCCATGCCGGCCGCGATGAAGACCATGTCGGAACCGGTCAGCAGCTCACGCAGCGCTTCCCTGTCTTCCATGGCGGCGTCACGACCCACTTCCGGGTTGGCGCCAGCGCCCAGACCCTTGGTGATGCCACCGCCGATCTGCAGGGTGGTGTTGGCACTGGAGTTGCGCAGTGCCTGGGCGTCGGTGTTCACCGTGATGAACTCTACGCCCTCGATGTTCTGACGCACCATGTGCTCGACGGCGTTGCCACCGCCGCCACCGACACCGATCACCTTGATGACGGCTTCGTCAGTATGGCTATCCATGAATTCAAACATATCGTCTCTCCGCTTTATTTGCTGACTTCAGCAAAATTCTTAGAACTCGCCACGCAGCCAGTTGCTGACCCGTTTGACCAGACCACCGACACTTGCCTTGGCGGCATATTCTTTGTTGCTACCTGTCGCCTGATGAGTACGGCCGTACTGCAACAACCCGACCGCAGTCGAGTAGACAGGCGCCTGCACGTAATCGCTCAAACCACGTATATTCATGGGCTCACCCACCCGGACCTGGCACTGGAAGATCTGCTCTGCGCACTCCACCACGCCTTCGATCTGGGCCGCACCACCGGTCAGAACCACACCGGCAGCCAGCTGATGCTTGACCCCTTGCGCTTTCAATTCGCTTTGTACCCGCACCAGCTCGTCATTCACCATGGAGAGCAACTCGGTGTAACGGGGTTCGATCACTTCAGCCAGTGTCTGCCGCTGCAGGCTGCGCGCCGGACGGCCGCCGACACTGGGTACTTCAATATTGTCTTCCTTGCTGACCAGTCGGCCGAGGGCGCAGCCGTAGCGCACCTTGATCGCCTCGGCGTCCAGCGGCGGTGTGCCGAAGGCGTAAGCGATGTCGCTGGTGACAGTGCTGCCGGCATACGGGATCACCTTGGTGTGACGCAGGGCACCGCCGGTAAACAGCGACATGTCCATGGTGCCACCGCCGATGTCCACCACGCAGACACCAAGCTCCTTCTCGTCTTCGGTCAGCACCGCATAGCTGGAGGCCAGGGCGGAGAAGATCAGCTGATCTACCCGCAGACCTACCTTCTCCACGCATTTTTCGATGTTGCGAGCCATGTCGTTGTGGCAGGTCACCAGATGAACCTTGGCCGCCATCCGCACGCCGGAGAGGCCGACCGGGTTCTTGATCCCTTCCTGGTAATCGATGGCGAACTCCTGGGGCAGCACGTGCAGCACCCGCAGCTCGTCAGACAGACGCACCGATTTGGCGGTGTGGATCACGTTGTCCACATCCTCCTGGGTCACCTCCTCGTCGGAGATGGGCACCATGCCGGTCTCGTTGCGACAATCGATATGCTTGCCGGACAGACCGAGGTAAACCGAGCTGATCTGGCAGTCGGCCATCATCTCGGCCTCTTCCACGGCACGACGCAGAGACTTGACCACGGAGTCGAGATCGTTGACCCCGCCCTTCTCCATGCCGCGGGATGCGTGACTGCCCATGCCGATGACGTTCAGTTCGCCGTCCGGCAATACTTCCCCGACCAGAACCGCCACCTTGGTAGTGCCGATATCCAGTCCGACAATCAAATTCCTATCTGCGGTGTTGGTCATGCACTTTCTCTTCGCTCTTCTTCCAGCCAACCGCCATTCCGGTGTCGTATCGAAGATCCACGTACGCAACCTGCGAACGGGGTTCGATCACCGGGAAGGCATCGATAAACCGCTGCAACCGGAGCGCGATGTCGTTGCGTCCGAGGAACAGCTTGATATTGCCATCCAGGGTCAGTTCCCAGGCATGGCGGGGAGTCAGATTCACTCCCAGCAACTTGTATCCTTTGGCAGCCAGTTGCGACTCGTACTGCCGGCTCTCTTTCAATACCCGGGCCGCCTGGTCATCCGGTCCTGACAGCTGCATCAGCGCTACCTTGACCCGATCCGGAGCACTGAACACCTTGCCTTGGATATTGACGAAGCGGTTGCCATTCCAGCGCGCCGCCACATCCTGTTCGGTGAGGTAGACCTTGATCTTGTTCGGCCACTTCTTGCGGACCGACACCGAGGCCACCCACGGCAGGGCATTCAACCGCCCCTGCAATTCGTTCACATCCAGCTCGAAGAAGTTGCGCGACTCGGCACCATCCAGCACGGCCTGCCGCAACTCCTCTGTCTGCAAATACTGATGTTGCCCCTGCAGCAACAACTCGCTCATGGGCAACCGATTGGCGTCAGTCAGCCAACCTTTAACATCCAGCGCCGTCCGGTAGCAGCCCCATATCACCAGCAGGAAAAACGCCACTCCTGCGATGAAGCCACCCTTGGTGCGCCCCTGTGCCCTTGACTCCACCCGATCGATCCCCGTGTAACGCGCTAAACCGGCCTTTTGGCAGACCGGTTCGCCATTATATAGGCCCCGGCTTGGCGGTCAAAATACTCATTGGGCCCTCAAGCACCAGATTTCATGCTCTCTATGCTCAATTTCATCTCACCGAGACGACGTGCCAGGGCACCGACGTTGCCGGCCCCCTGGGTCAGCACCAGATCCCCCTCGCCAACCAGGTCGGCCAGCACCGCCGGCACGTCATCCGGCGTGGCCACAAAGATGGGTTCCAGGTTGCCACGAGAGCGGATGGAACGGCACAGGGCTCGGCCATCGGCGCCGGGGATCGGCTCCTCGCCGGCAGCATAAACCTCCAGCATCACCAGCACATCGACCTTGGAGAGCACATCGGCAAAGTCTTCGTAGAGATCGCGGGTGCGGGTATAGCGGTGTGGCTGGAACACCATCACCAGTCGCTTCTCGGGCCAGCCGGCACGAGCCGCGTTAATGGTCACCTTCACTTCGCTCGGATGGTGACCGTAATCGTCCACCAACATCGCCTTGCCACGACCGGTCTCGAACTCGCCATATTGCTGGAAGCGGCGGCCCACCCCCTCGAATTTGGCCAGCGCCCGGATGATGGCCTCGTCGCTCACCCCGTCCTCGGTCGCGACAGCTATCGCCGCCGCAGCGTTCAGGGCGTTGTGGATCCCCGGCAGATTGAGGGTGACATGCAGCTCACCCGCCTCTTTGCGGCGTACCCGGAAGCAGCTGTGATTGGTGGTCTGGACAAAATCCAGCACCTGGACGTCGGCATCGTCCGACAGGCCATAGGTCAGGGTCGGACGGGCAATCTCCGGCAGCAGGCCGCGGATCACCGGATCATCGATGCAAACCACCGCCAGTCCGTAGAAAGGCAGGTTGTGGAGAAACTCGATGAAGGTGGCCTTCAGCTTGGCGAAGTCGCCGCCGTAGGTGTCCATGTGATCCGCTTCGATGTTGGTCACGATGGACACCATGGGTTGCAGATGCAGGAAGGAGGCGTCGCTCTCGTCCGCTTCGGCGATCAGGTAACGGCTGCTGCCCAGGCGTGCATTGGTGCCGGCGCTGTTGAGCAGGCCGCCGATGACGAAGGTCGGATCCCGGTCCGCCTCGGCATAAATGCTCGCCACCAGGCTGGTGGTGGTGGTCTTGCCGTGGGTACCGGCGATGGCGATGCCATGGCGGAAACGCATCAGCTCGGCCAGCATCTCGGCACGGCGCACGACGGGGATGCGCAGCTCGCGGGCCGCCAGGAGCTCGGGGTTGTCCTGCTTGATGGCGGTGGAGACCACCACCACGCTCGCTCCGGCGACGTGCTCGGCGCTGTGGCCGACGAAGATGTGGGCACCCAGCGACGCCAGCCGCTCGGTCACTGCATTGCGTGCCAGGTCGGAACCCGTGACCTGATAGCCCTCATTGGCCAGCACCTCGGCAATCCCCCCCATGCCGGCACCACCGATGCCGATGAAGTGGATGCGACGCACGCGGCGCATTTCGGGGATAACGGTACGCAGTTTTGCCAGTTCAACCTTGGTCATAATCGTCTCTTTATTCTGCCGCAAGCCACTTGCATTCACCGGCAACCCGCCCGGCGGCATCGCTATATTCGGGGATCGCACGGCACGACTCGGTCCGTGCAATCTTGTTCATCACGCGTGCTCGCCCTGTTTGGTGGCGAGCCGTTTGCATTCATCCGCAACCCGCTCTGCCGCATCGGTAATGGCGACGCGACGGGCGGCCTGGGCCATGTTAAACAGGGTTTCCCTGCGCCCTGCCAGCCAGGAGAGGCGCGCAGCCAGCGAGGCCGTGGTCAGCTCGGACTGGGGCAGGAATTCAGCCGCACCGCCGTCGACCAGGGTCAGGGCGTTGCGGGTCTGGTGATCGTCCACCGCATGGGGCAGCGGCACGAAAATGGCGGCTACACCGGCAGCAGCCACTTCGGAGACGGTCAGGGCCCCCGCCCGGCAGACCACCAGGTCGGCCCAGGCATAGGCACCCGCCATGTCCTTGATAAATTCACTCACGTCGGCGGTCAGGCCCTCTTTGGCGTAGGCCGCGCTCACCGCCTCGCCATTGCCCTTGCCACACTGATGGCGCACCGCAATGGGGATGCCGGCAGCTGCCACCGCGGCGGGCACCTGCTCGTTCAGCACCCGGGCCCCCAGGCTGCCGCCAACCACCAGCAGGTGCAGCGGTTCGCTGTCACTGCGCAGTTCGGGATCCGGCAGCGCCACTACTTCGGGGCGCACCGGATTGCCGACCACGGCGGTGCGCCGGTTCGGTGCAAAAGCCCCGGGGAAGGCCATCAAGACGCGTCTGGCGATGCGGGCAAGCAGCTTGTTGGTCATGCCGGCAGCGGCGTTCTGTTCGTGCAGCAGCAGCGGAATGCCGGCGAGCCAGGCCGCCACACCACCCGGGCCGGAGGCAAAACCGCCCATGCCGAGCACCACGTCAGGGCGCACCGTCTTGAGCACCCGGCGCGCCTGCAGGATGGATTTGATGATGCGATAGGGC
Source organism: Aeromonas sp. S9(2024) (assembly GCF_041403185.1). NCBI lineage: Bacteria > Pseudomonadati > Pseudomonadota > Gammaproteobacteria > Aeromonadales > Aeromonadaceae > Aeromonas > Aeromonas sp. S9(2024). The sequence continues at coordinate 158,099 of NZ_JBGLRE010000007.1, read as the reverse complement.
GCCACCAGCAGCCGCTTGATGCCGTTGCCACGTACCCCCTGAATATCGATGAAGGAGATGGGGTAGCCATGGGCGGGCACCAGCTCGGCCTCCATCCGGTCGGCGGTACCGAGCCAGTGGATGGTCCAGCCCTGTTCCTTCAATCGATCGGCCACGGCCAGACCGGGGAACACATGGCCCCCGGTACCACCTGCCATCACCAACAGCGTCTTGCTCACTAAACCTCCCGCACGCGCGCCTGGGCAGTCGCCTGGCGCAATTCAAAATCGATTCTTATCAGCATGCTCACCGCCACCGTCATGATGATGAGACTGGAGCCGCCGTAACTGACCAGCGGCAGGGTTAACCCCTTGGTCGGCATCATGCCGCTGGCGGCGCCGACGTTGACGAAGGTCTGGAAGCTGAACCAGATACCGATGCCGATGGCCAGATAGCCGTCATAGAGGCGGTCGGCCTGCAGGGCGCGATGACCCAGCTTGAGCGCCTTGACCGCCAGGGCAAAGATGAGGAACAGGGCGCCCAGCACGCCGATATAGCCCAGCTCTTCACCCAGAATCGCAAACACAAAGTCGGTGTGGGCCTCCGGCAGGTACTCCATCTTCTGGATGGAGTTGCCAAGCCCCTCGCCGAGCCAGCTGCCACGGCCAAACGCCATCAGAGACTGGGTCAGCTGGTAGCCGCTGCCGAACGGATCGGCCCAGGGATCCATGAAGGAGGTCACCCGGCGCATCCGGTAGGGCTCGACGATGATCAGCAGGATCACGCCCCCCAAACCGCCACCAATCAGGATCATGAACTGCCACAGCTTGGCGCCGGCCAGAAACAGCATGCCGAACGAGGTGACGAACATCACCACGGTGGAGCCCAGATCCGGCTGCAACAGCAACAGGATGGCCAGCACCCCGAACACCGCCAGCGGTTTCAAGAAGCCGAGCCAGGCCTCGCGCACTTCGTTCTGGCGACGCACCAGGTAGCCCGCCAGATAGACGAACAGCGCCAGCTTGCCGAATTCGGCAGGCTGCAGGTTGAACGGTCCGAGCGGCAGCCAGCGCACCGCACCGTTGACGTTGCGCCCCACCAGCAGCACCAGCACCAGCAACAGGATGGCCAGCAACAGCATGGGACCGTTGTGCTGTTGCCAGCGCGCCATGGGCACCTGCAACACAAACCAGGAGATACCGAGCGCCATCACCAGGAACATGCCGTGACGCTTGACGAACATGAAGGGATCATCGCCCAGGGCAATCCCCTCCGGGATCGAGGCTGAGGCCACGATCACCACCCCGACCGCCATCAGCGACAGCGCCAGCAGTACCAGCTGCCGATCGTAGAGACCGGCGGGTCGCGCCGGCAACAACCAGCGCTGGAACAGGCCTGCGACTGCGCGAAGGGCGTTCATAGGGCCATCACCATTTCGGTGAAGCGGTCGCCACGCACTTCGAAGGATTTGAACTGATCCAGGCTGGCGCAGGCGGGCGCCAGCAGCACCCAGTCACCGGGCCTGGCATCGGCGGCCGCCTTGGCGACGGCGGCTTCAAGGTCCGCCACCCGCTCGGTCTGCTCACCCAGGGCCAGCAGCACCTCGGCATCCTGACCGAAGCAGTACATGTGATCGATCTGGTTGCCGAGCAGCGCCTGGATGGGGCCGAAATCCTGCCCCTTGCCCTGGCCACCGGCCAGCAGCAGCAGACGCCCTTTTACGGATTCGCGCACCCCGGCCACAGCGGCCAGGGTCGCCCCCACGTTGGTGGCCTTGGAGTCGTTGATCCAGCGTACCCCGTTCACCTCGCGCACGAAGCGGGCACGGTGCGGCAAACCTTCGAAGCGGCGCAGCACGGCGAGCTGGGCATCGCGGGGGATGCCGACCGCATCGCACAGGGCCATGGCGGCCAGGGCGTTGGCCTGGTTGTGGGCACCGACAATCTTCATCTCGTCGACCGCCAGCAGGGGCTCACCATGGAGGGTGAGCCACTGACGGTCATCCAGCAGGCAGCGGCCGTAGCCGTTGCAGTCGAGGCCGAAACTCTGCCACACCTGACCCACATCGGGCAGGGTCTGGGCATCGTCACGGTTGACCAGAATGTGTTGGGAGTGCTGATGGATCTCCATCTTGGCGGCGCGATAGTCGGCCATCCCCTGATAGCGATCCATATGATCTTCGGAGAGGTTGAGCACCACGGAGGCCGCGGCGCGCAGGCTGTAGGTGGTCTCCAGCTGGAAGCTGGAGAGCTCCAGTACGCAGAGATCCATCGGTTGCTTGAGCAGCTCCAGTGCCGGTGTGCCGATATTACCGCCCACACCGACCTTGAGCCCGGCCTCGGCGATCATCTCGCCCACCAGGGTAGTCACCGTGCTCTTGCCGTTGGAACCGGTGATGGCGATCACCGGCACTTCGGTGTCGCGCACGAACAGCTCGATGTCGCCGATGATCTGCACGCCGCACTCGGCAGCGGCTTTCAGCTCGGGAGTCGCCAGCGCGATGCCCGGACTCGCCACTATCATGTGCGCCTGCTTGAGCCGCTCTGCATCGAGCCCCTGGACCAGCTCCACCTCGGGCGGCAGCTGATCCTTGCCCGGCGGGTTGGCGCGGGTGTCCATCACCAGCGGCGTGACGCCACGACCGAGGAAGTAATCGACGCAGGAGAGTCCGGTTTTACCCAATCCGATGATGATGACCATGGCCTTATCTCACCTTCAGGGTGGCAAGACCCAACAGCACCAGCACGAGGGTGATGATCCAGAAGCGCACGATGACGCGCGGCTCCGGCCAGCCCTTCTTCTCGTAGTGGTGATGGATCGGCGCCATGCGGAAGATCCGCACGCCGCGCAGCTTGTAGGAACCGACCTGCAGGATCACAGAGACGGTCTCCATCACGAAGACCCCGCCCATGATCACCAGCAGGAACTCCTGGCGCACCAGCACGGCGATGGTACCGAGCGCGCCACCCAGTGCCAGGGAGCCCACGTCTCCCATGAAGACCTGGGCCGGATAGGTGTTGAACCAGAGAAAGCCCAGACCGGCCCCAACGATAGCGGTACAGACGATCACCAGCTCGGAGGTGTAGGGCACATAGGGGATATGCAGATAGCTGGCGAAGTTGACGTTACCGGTCGCCCAGGCGATCAGGGCAAAGCCCCCCGCCACCATCACGGTGGGCATGATGGCCAGGCCGTCGAGACCATCGGTCAGGTTGACTGCGTTGGAGGTGCCGACGATGACGAAGTAGGTCAGCAGGATAAACATCAGGCCGAGCTGGGGCATCACATCCTTGAGGAAGGGTACTACCAGCTGGGTCTGGCCATCGTGGGTCGCCGTGGTATAGAGGACGACCGCCACGATCAGCGCGACCGCCGACTGCCAGAAGTACTTCCAGCGGGCGATCAGACCGTCGGTATTCTTGCGCACCACCTTGAGGTAGTCATCGGCAAAGCCGATGGCACCATAGGCTCCCAGCACGAACAGCACCAGCCAGACATAGGGGTTGTCGAGGCGGCACCAGAGCAGCACAGAGGTGAAGATGGCGGCCAGGATCATCAGACCGCCCATGGTGGGGGTGCCACGCTTGCTGAGGTGGGACTCGGGACCGTCGTTGCGGATCACCTGGCCGAATTTCAGGATCTGCAGGCGGCGGATGAGACGCGGCCCCAGCCAGAGCGCGACCCCCAGACCCGTGATGATCGACAGGATGGCGCGAAACGTCAGGTAGGAGAAGACGTTGAAGAAGGTGAAGTGCGGGGTGAGCAGTTCCGCCAGCCAGACTAGCATGAGGCTGACTCCTGACGGTCTTTGACCATCTCGACGATATCTTCCATACGGGAGCCGCGAGCCCCCTTGACCAGAATTGAAATTTCCTGATTTTTATCAATCATTTGCGCAAGCACTTCGAACAACGACGCCTTATTGTCAAAATGTCGGCCAGCCGCGGCATCTGCGGTATGGCGACTATGTTCCCCTACTGTCAGCACGGCATCCAGACCGCACTCGCGGGCATGACGGCCGACCCGGGCATGTTGCTCGGCAGACTCCTCACCCAGTTCCCGCATGTCACCGAACACCAGCACCTTGAAGCCACCCATGGCGGTCAGGGCATCGATGCCCGCCAGCACGGACTCCACGCTGGCGTTATAGGTATCGTCCACCAGGGTGAGGCCACCCCAGCGCAGGGCGCAGAAACGCCCCTTGACCGGCGCCATTTGCTCCAGGCCCGCCTTGACGGAGGCCAGTGATGCACCCAGCGCCAGGCAACCCACCGCCGCCGCCAGGGCATTGGCCACGTTGTGGCGGCCCGGAATGGCCAGGGTCAGTGCCACTTCACCCTGTGGTGTCACCATCACGAATTCGGCACAGCCCTGCCCGTTGATCAGCAGATCGCGGGCATGAAATGGCTGGCTCTGATCGTCGATGGAGAAGGCACAGGTAATGCCGCGCTCGCGCCACTTGGGCCAGAACTCGTTGTCGGCATTGACGATGGCGGTGCCACCCTCGCCCAGCCCCTCGAAGATCTCGCTCTTGGCGTGAAACACCCCTTCCAGGGAGCCAAAACCCTCCAGATGGGCAGCCGCCACGTTGTTGATGAGGGCGGCGTCGGGTCTGGCAAGGGACGTGGTCCAGGCGATCTCGCCCGGGTGGTTGGCGCCCAGCTCCATCACCGCAAATTGGTGTTGCGGCTCCAGGCGCAGCAAGGTGAGCGGTACCCCCACCTCGTTGTTGAAGTTGCCGGCGGTGGCCAGCACTTCCCCTTCGTGGCGCAGGATGGCGGTCGCCATCTCCTTCACCGTAGTCTTGCCACAGCTGCCGGTGATGGCCAGCACTTTCGGATTGATGCGCTCGCGCACCAGCTTGCCAAGCAGCCCCAGCCCCTTGAGGCTGTCGGCAACCACCAACTGGGGCACGGCCAGCGGCAGTTCACGCTCCACCAGCAGGGCGGATGCCCCGGCGGCAACGGCCTGCTCGCAAAAATCATGGGCATCGAAACGCTCGCCACGCAGGGCGACAAACAGGGCTCCGCTACCCAGAGTGCGGGTATCGGTACTGACTGCGGTGATCTCACTATCTTCACCAATCAGACGGGCATCGAGCGCCTGCGCCAGGTCGGCAAGCCTGAGGGTCATCATGTGAATGACTCCAATAATGTATGCAAGGCGGCGGCGACGGTTTCCCGGTCGCTGTAGTGCCGCTTGTCGGTTCCAATAATCTGATAATCCTCGTGGCCTTTGCCGGCCACCAGGATGATGTCCTGCTTGCTCGCCTGTCCAAGTGCCAGGTTGATGGCCCTGACCCTGTCGTGTTCCACCTGCACCGTCGCGGGATCGCGAAGACCCGCCACCATGTCGGCCATGATCCGGGCCGGATCCTCGGTGCGGGGATTGTCGTCGGTCAGGATCACCCGATCCGCAAACTGTTCCGCCACGGCGGCCATCATGGGACGCTTGCCGCGATCCCGGTCGCCACCACAGCCCACCAGACACCAGAGCTGGCCCTTGCAGTGCACCCGCAGGGCCTGCAACGCCTTCTCCAGGGCATCCGGGGTGTGGGCATAATCGACCACGGCCAGCGGCGCATCGCCACCGCCGAAACACTCCATGCGGCCAGTCACTGGTTGCAGTTGCGGCGCGGTGGCCAGCAGGGCATCGAAGTCGTAGCCCAGCACCAGCATGACCCCCATGGCCGCCAGCACATTGCTGACGTTGAAGCGGCCGAGCAAGGGGGCGGATAATACACCATCCCCCCAGCTGGAGTTAATCCGTGCACGGAAACCTTGCTGATGAAAATCGAGTTGCTGCGCCGTTAACTGACGGCCAGGATGGTTCTCAACCGGGCCATGGACGCTGAAGGCGACCGCATCCGGGTATTTCGCCAGCCATTGGGCACCCAGTTCATCGTCCCGGTTGATCACAGCATGACGTTCATCCACCAGTTGCAACAGCAGCTCCTTGGCGGCGCCATAGGCCTCCATGGTGCCGTGGTAATCGAGGTGATCCCGACTCAGGTTGGTGAACACGGCGGCAGCAAATGGCAGGGCCGCGACCCGGTATTGCACCAGACCGTGGCTGGAGACCTCCATCGCCGCCAGATCCGCCCCCTGCGCCTGCAGGGCGGCCAGATTGGCCTGCACCTGGACGGCGCTGCCTGTGGTGTTTTCCGCCTCAATCAGCTCGCCAAACAGGCCGTTACCTATGGTGCCCATCACCCCGGCCTTGCCCCCCAGCAGGGTGCGCCAGTTGGCGACCAGCAGCGCGGTCGTGCTCTTGCCGTTGGTGCCGGTGATCCCCACCAGTTGCAACTTGTTCGCCGGCTGATCGTAGAAATAGCCCGCCAGCTCGGAGAGACGGGCAGGCAGATCCGCCATGCCGATACAGGGGGTGGAAGTGGCAGGCGCGACGAATTCACCGTCCTCCTCATACACAACAGCGGTCGCTCCCTGAGCCACCGCTTGTTCGATAAACCGTCTGCCGTCGACCTGATGCCCGCGAATGGCGATGAAGAGAGAGCCCGGGCCGACCCGCCGACTGTCCAGCTGGATGTCGGTCAGGGGAAGCGCCGGCGCCTCGATTCCGAATGGGCGCAGCAACAGATCAAGTGCGCGGGACTGCATTGTTAGCCTCCGTACGGGCAAGTTTGGTGGGAACTGATGGCGGTACTGCATCGGGACGAATATTGAAGAGCTGCAGCACCCCTCCCATGGCCTCGGCAAAGGGCGGCGTCGCCACGGCGCCACCATAGTAGGCCTTGCCTTTGGGTTCGTTGATCACCACCACCATGACGAAGCGGGGATCGCTGGCCGGGGCAAACCCGGCAAACCAGGCCATGTAATCCTTGCCATAACCGCCAGCCACGGCGACCTTGGCGGTACCACTCTTGCCGCCGACCCGGTAACCCGGGATCTTGGCCTTGGGAATGGCGTTGTCGACCACGTATTCCAGCGCCTGCAGCATGGCGGCGGCGTTGTTGTGATCGATGACCTGCTCACCCTTGGGCGGCTTGGTCACCTTGACGATGGAGATGGGTACCCGCTTGCCCTTGTTGGCCAGGGTGGCATAGGCGGACGCCAGTTGCAGCGGAGTGACCCGCAGACCATAGCCGAACGACAGGGTCGCCCGCTCGATATCGGACCAGCGACGACGCTGGGGCAGCATGCCGCTGCTCTCCCCCATCAGGCCGCTGCCGGTATCCATGCCGAAGCCGAACATGCTGAGGGTGTTGATCATCTCCTGGGCCGGCATCCGCAGGGCGATGCGTGACATGCCGATGTTGGAGGAGTAACGCAGGATGTCGTACAGGTTGGTCGCCTTGTGGATACTCACGTCACGGATTTGCTTGGCCCCGATATAAAGCGGCCCGCCCGGAATGAAATCCTTCCAGCTGGTGACGCCTGCCTGCAAACCGCTCAGCAAGATCAATGGCTTGATAGTGGAGCCCGGCTCGTAGGTATCGGTCACCACCCGGTTGCGCACCCGGAAGCTCTGGTACTGACCGCGGTTGTTGGGGTTGTAGGAGGGGGTGTTGACCATGGCGAGCACCTCGCCGGTCTTGATGTCCAGCATCACCATGGAGCCGGAGGTCGCCTTGTTCTCGTCGGTGGCGCGCTTGAGGGCGCGATAGGCCAGCGCCTGCACCCGCTGATCGATGCTCAGCTGCAGATCGTTGGCGTTCTTGCCCTCCTTGACGATCCCCAGCCGCTCGATGACCCGGCCCTGCCTGTCCTTGCGCACCCGCATCTCGCCCGGGGTGGCGGTCAGCCACTCGTTGTAGCTGCGTTCGATCCCCTCGATGCCGCTGCCGTCGATGTTGGTTACCCCCACCAGATGGGCACTGATCTCGCCGGTCGGGTAGAAACGGCGTGACTCGGGACGCAGGTAGACGCCCCCCAGCTTGAGTCCCTTGATGTACTCGGAGACCGCCGGCGTCACCTGCCGCTGCAGGTAGACGAAACGCTTGTTGGGGTTGGCGATGCGCCGCTTGAGGGTGTTGATGTCGAGCTTGAGTACGGCGGAGAGCGCCAGCCAGGCCCGCTCGTTGTTGATGGCGCCTGACTCGTGCACCGTCTTGGGATCGGCCCAGACCGCCTCGACTGGCACGGAGACCGCCAGCTGTTCACCGTTGCGATCGGTGATCATGCCGCGCACCGCCTGGGTGGAGGTGGTACGCAGGGAGCGCATGTCCCCCTCCTGGCGCAGGCGATCCGGATTGATCACCTGGATCCACGCCAGGCGCAGGATCAGGCCGACAAACGCAATGCCGATGAAGACCACCAGAGTGCGAAAGCGCCATGGATAGATGGAGGGCGCCTTGATATTCGCTTTGGCCGATTTGGCTGTCGCCTTGCGTTTCATGGTTGGGTTATTACCTTCTCGGTGGTCACCAGCGGGCGAGCCATCTGCAACTTGTCCATGGCCAGACTCGCCACCCGGGAGTGTTCCGCCAAAGTGCCCTGTTCCAGCAGGAGGTGACGCCACTCGATGTTGAGGCGATCCTCTTCCGCCATCAGATCGTTCTGCTTGGCGGTCAGGCCGCGAGTCATGTTGGTCACCAGGATCACGGCAAAGGCGGTCACCAGCACGGCGACCGACAGAAAAATCTGCAGCTTGTGCCGCCAGAGATCGCTTGCGATCTCCTTGGCCAGATGAACGCGCACCTCACTCATGGTTTAATCCGCCAGACGCTCGGCCACCCGCAGCACCGAGCTGCGCGACCGGGTGTTTTCAGAGACTTCATGATCGGAAGGTTTGAGCGCCTTGCCGACCGACTTCAACTTGCGGCCACCCGCCAGCTGCGCCTCGGTGAGCGGGATGCCGTGCGGCACTTCCGGCCCCTTCTCGTGCTTGCGGATGAAATGCTTGACCAGCCGATCTTCCAGAGAGTGAAAGCTGATCACCGACAGGCGGCCATGAGGTGCCAGCACCTCCAGCGCGCCATTCAGTGCAGTTTCAATCTCGTCCAGCTCGCTGTTGATATAGATGCGAATGGCCTGGAAGCTGCGAGTCGCAGCGTGCTTGCCCTTCTCCTTGCTGGGATTGACCCGGGCAATCATCTCCGCCAGCTGGCGGGTGCGCACATAGGGTTCGGTGACCCGATCGTGCACGATGGCGCGGGCGATCTTCTTGGCAAAGCGCTCCTCGCCGAAGGTTTTCAATACCCAGGCGATGTCATCCACGTCGGCCTTGGCCAACCACTCAGCGGCGCTCTGGCCCGTGGTGGGATCCATCCGCATGTCGAGGGGGCCATCTTTCATGAAGCTGAAGCCGCGCTCGGCGTCATCCAGCTGGGGAGAAGAGACGCCCAGGTCAAGCAGGAAGCCGTCGACCTTGCCCAGCAGGCCACGCTCTGTCAAATAGCCGGTGATGCCGGAGAAGGGGCCATGCACGATCTCGAAGCGGGGATCCTGGATCTTGGCCGCTTCGGCGATGGCCTGGGGATCGCGGTCGATGGCGATCAACCGGCCATTGGGGCCCAGATGCTGGAGGATCAGGCGAGAATGACCACCACGGCCAAAAGTACCATCGACGTAGACACCGTCCGGCTTGATGGCCAGACCTTCGACGGCTTCGTGCAACAGCACTGTGATGTGTTCAGCGGCTTGGGTCATTTATAAAGAGAAATCCTGTAGTCGTGGCGAGCTTGCCCAATCGTCCCCGGGCAGTCCCAAGATGTCGTCATTGACCTGTTGCTGCCAGCGGGCTTCATCCCACAACTCAAACTTGTTGAGCTGGCCCACCAGCATGATCTTCTTGTCCAGCCCGGCATGGTTGCGCAGCGGCTGGCTGAGCAGCAGACGGCCATTGCCGTCCAGCTCGCATTCGGTGGCATGTCCCAGCAACAGGCGCTGCAAGCGGCGCTCCTGGGGGTGCATGCTGGAAAGGGTCCTGAGCTTGCGCTCGACCTCTTCCCATTCGGTCAGGGGATAAAGGAGCAGACAGGGGTGGGCAATATCGATGGTGCAGACCAGCTGGCCGTCGCTTTCATCGCGCAGCCAGTCACGAAATTTGGTCGGAATCGCCAATCGCCCTTTGCTGTCCAGGCTGATGGCGTGAGCGCCACGCAACAAATTGAAGTCCCTGAAAGGTAAATGAGTGGCTGGATGCCCCTCTAAAAACCACTTTGATCCACTTTTCCCCACCCTGAAGTTTAAGGACGTGCAGGGGGCTTTTCAAGCAAGGAGATGGGACAGGGGGAACATATTGACGCGGCGTTTCCGTAGTGCCGATTAAATGAGTTGATTTTTCACAAGTTATTTATTTGGAAACCGGTGAAGATTAATTTTTGCCAAGGAAGTCGCGACCACTCATGGCGCAATAATGAAGCGGAACAATACGACTGCACACAAAATAATGCTTACGCCTACGACCGGATAAATGATGTAACTATCACTGAAACGGCGGGCTCGCAGGCACACCAGCTGGCAGAGCAACAAGTTGTACACAATCAGCAGCAGGGTGAGCAGGATATTCACACCCAGAGTCAGTTCACCGGCATGCCAGATGTACAGCCCCATCAATACAAAATTGGCGAGGATCAGGTAGAGCAGGAACTTCTGGATTATTTTCCCCGCTTTGGGTGACTTTTTGACTCGTGCTATCATGTTTTACATCCTTGACTCCACATGACCTAGCGACTAAACCCATCAAAAACTGTTGAGATATATCATGTTTTTTCCATTATGCCTGCATTTCCCCGGCAACAGAAAATGACATTCCCAAGATTGTATCTGGCCCTGGGACTCTTTTTATTCTCTTCAGTTTGTCTCGCTTACGATAAATATCACTGGCAAAGCGGCTTTCCTGCCCCGATCCAGGGGGAAGGAGCTACTCTGGTTGCCCAGCAGCACGAATATCTGCTGAAGCAGAAATCCTATTTGCAGCGCCGACTGGCGGACAACCAACCCGTGATCCGCTGGATATCCGAGCGGGTCAAAAACCGCCATCTTCCCCCCTTGCTGGCGTTTGTTCCCCTGATTGAGAGCAGCTATCGCCTCGATGTCGTCTCCGCCGCCGGCGCAGCGGGCCCATGGCAGTTGATGCCGGACACGGCGACCCGTTTTTCCGTGCCCATCACCCGCGAGTTCGATGGTCGCTACTCGCTCCCGCTGGCTACCGAGGCAGCCCTCACTTATCTGGGCTGGCTCTATCGTTTCTTCGGTGAAAACTGGCTGCTGGCGCTGGCGGCCTATAACGCCGGCGAGGGGCGTGTCTTGAAAGCGGTCATGAGGGCGGAGAGCCGCAACGTCTGGGAACTGGACCTGCCGACCGAAACCCGGCTATATGTGGCGCGGTTCGTCGCGCTCGCCAATCTGCTCGACCGGGCCGAACGTTTCCAGTTGCAACTGCCGCCCTGGCAAGCAGGATCCGATGTGCAGGTATTCCAGAGAGTCGCCAATTGCTCTCTCATGGCGTGGGCTTCGGCAAAAGGCATCTCGATGAACCAGGCACTGCGCTGGAACCCGGCCTGGCAACTGCCAGAGGCCAGCGGCATCGGCAACTGTCCTGTGGTATATCGCAAGGAAGAGAAAGTCATGGTCGCCGGACAACCAGTCCGGCCGCAGGAGAGAAAGGCGGTCTCCCTCGAGAGCCTGCACGATCCCTTGTTGCTGCGGGCTGCCCGGGGATTGGACATGACCCGCAGCGAGATCAGGCTGCTCCCTTCTCCGGATCCGTTGGGGATGGGTCAGACGAGGCCTCTGTTCTGAGCGCCCTGAAGCAATGGCGCCAGTGGCTGAGCAAGGGAGCCAGATCCACCTGTTCGGGCTCGCTCCAGCGAGCACCATAGAAACGCAGGTAGCGGCCGATGCCCCGGCGATGAGTGATATGGCAGGTCAGGGTCATGGCGGGAGCCAGCTTCAGGGTCACCTGTTCGGGTAACTCGAAGCGGGCCGGTGCAAGAAATCCGACGCCTCCCGGCCCCAGATCCTTGATCACCGCCCGACCTATGCTGCGGTCAAACAACAGGCCCGACACCAGCAGACGGGCCGCGATACCGCAGCTCTGTGACTCCAGCGGCGTGGTGCCGTCGTGCAGGTACCAGCGCGGCAGCTTGCGTCTGGGATCATCACTGCTGTTTTGAAACAACAGATCAGTTTCTTGAATTTCCATGGTTAAGGGCATCCTTGGCCTGCTGGGCAGCAGCCTGGGTTTGGGAACTGAACAGTTGTTTCAGGCTGTTTTCCGCCTGGGTCGTCATGATCAACAATTCGATACGGCGATTCTGGCTGCTGTGGGGATTCGCCCGATCTTCCAGCATGGTATCCGACATGGCGCTTACCTGGCCAACCCGATCGGGTGGCATGCCGCCCGCCTGCAGTACCCGTCTCGCCATCATGGCGCGATCCGACGACAACTCCCAGTTGCTGTAGTTGTCGCCCGCAAAGGGGGTGCTGTCGGTGTGGCCCGATATCATGATCTTGTTCTCGATGCGCTGGAACACGGGTGCCAGTGCCAGCAGCATGTGGCGGAAGAAGGGGGTGATACGCGCGCTGCCGCGGCTGTACATCTCTCGCTGCTCGTCGTCCCGGATCAGGATCCGCAATCCCTGTGGCACCAGCTGCAGTTCAAGGTTGTTCTTGGCCTGCACCTCATCCGCCAGCGAGCCGATGAAACCTGCCAGCTGTTTCATCTGTGCTTCCCCTTCGATCTTGCCGACCAGCAGGCTCTCGTAGCCATTCTTGCCTTCATCCGAGAAGATGCTCCTGTTGCCCGAGATATGTCTTGGCATCGGCTGGCCTTCGGTCTGGTATTTGGGCATGACTTCGTCAAGCACGGAGGGGTTGCCCCCGAGATCGACCGGGTAGGGGCTGTTTCTGATATCGAAGGGGTTCGCCTCGCTGTCCATGATGCTGTAGTCGCGCAGACGACTGGCCACCACTTCCCGCTCCTCCTGGTTGGAGACGGCCAGGATCCAGAGCACCATGAAGAAAGCCATCATGGCCAGGGTGAAATCGGCGAAGGCAACCTTCCAGGCGCCCCCGCTCTTGGGACCGGTGTTGCGACGCTGCTGGCGCTTGACGATGATCTGTTCGTGATTGCGCATTACATCGCCCTGTTGGTCACCCAGTCTTCCAGCTCGAGGAAGCTGGGCTTGACCTCAGGCTCCAGGATCTTGCGGCCGGAATCCACCGCCAGCAGGGGAGTCTTGCCACGCAACTGGGCCAGCAGAATGGACTTGATGCACATCAGCAGGCCGATGCGACGCTTGACCATCTCTTCCATGGCGTTGCTGAGGGGTTCGAGCAGGCAGTAACAGAAGAAGATGCCGAGGAAGGTGCCGACCAGCGCGGCAGCTACATGCACGCCTATGTTGCTGAGCGGACCGTCCAGCTGCTGCATGGTGATGATGATCCCCATGACCGCGGCCAGAATGCCAAAGCCCGGGCATGCCTCACCAGTCTTGTGCAGGGCATGGGCCGGCTTGAGCATATCTTCCTCGATGGCCATGATCTCCTGCTCCAACAGGGTATCGAGCTCGTGAGGAGTGATCTTGCCCATCCCCAGCAGGCGCAGGTTTTCGACGATGAAGCCGAGCAGCTGGGGATCTTCAGAAACCTGGGGATACATCAAAAACACCGAGCTCTGCTGGGGATTCTCAATGTGTTCATCGAGGGCCTTAATCCCCTTGCTGCGGGTCTCTTCCAGCAACTGGTGCATCAGGGTCAGCAGCTCGCGGTAGACCTCTTTCTCTTCCTTGTTCGGCTTGAAGCACTGTTTGATCTGCCGCCACATCTCATGCATCACCTCCTTGGAATTGCCCAGAAACATGGAGCCAGCCGCCGCGCCAATAATGATGATGAGTTCCGAAGGCTGCCACAGCGCGATCGGGTTGCCCCCGGCCATCATGAAGCCTCCCAGCACACATATTAAAGTGACACCGATGCCGATCTGTTTTTGCATGAATGCTCCCGCACAATTGAACGAACCCCACCCGCCAGGGGGAAGAGACTACTTATATGGAGTCGACCAGTCTCTGCTTTAGCTGAAGCACGCATTGCTTGTGCAGCTGACAAACTCTGGATTCCGTGAGCCCGAGCACCAGCGCAATCTCTTTCATGTTCAGTTCGTGCTGGTAGTAGAGGGAGAGCAGCAGCTGCTCGCGCTTGTCCAGCGACTTGAGCACCTTGCTGATGGTCATGGCGAGATCCGTGTCATCCGACTCGGCGGCCGGAGCCCGGCCACCGTTTTCGAGCCAGTCCTCGAGGCTCTGCAGAGCCTCCGCCTGACTGGCATAGGCCAGCTGGCGCACCTCATCGACGGAGCAGTCGAGGGCCTGTGCCAACTCTTGTTCCGTTGGCACGCGCCCCAGGCGGTTGTGCAGCTCCCGCTGCATCTGGTTGTGGCCATGAACCTGCTGGCGCAGTTGGCGAGGGCGCCAGTCGAGCCTGCGCAACTCGTCCAGCATGGCACCACGGATCCGTTTGAACGCATAGCTCTCAAACTGGGCATCCGGCTCACTGCCGTAGCGACGCCAGGCCTCCAGCAGCCCCATCATGCCGACCTGCTCCATGTCTTCCTGGTCGAAGGCGGCCGTCACCTGACTGCGCAGGTGGCTGGCGGCACGCTTAACCAGCGGCAGATAACGGGTGAGGATGGTCTGTTCGCTCGTGGCCGGCGCACTGGTGCCGAACTCGTGCTGCATATCCCAGGCGGAGTCGATCATGAGGGGTTACTGCACCAGTACCTTGGTGATCAGCACCTCGTCGAGATAGGGCTTGTAGCCATAGCTCTGCAGGGTTGTGACCAGTTTGCCCAGCAGGGAGGTCTGCAAGGCAGTGATATCCTTGAGCTCCTTCTGGACATCGTCATTGGAGCGGTGACTGAAGTACTGCACCATGGCGTTGCGGATAAGCGGGTTGAGCACACGCAGCTCCTCCAGCTGGGCAGGATTATGGGTCACCAGCGCCAGCTCCAGCACCAGATAGTGGGACTGGGAATCCCCCTCCAGGCTTATCACGAACCGATCCAGCGGCTTGAACAGCGGCTTTTCGCTCAACTCGGGTTTGGGCTCTTCCAGCCCCAGCCAGACGGCGATCAGATCGCGCTTGAGATAAGCACCATAAGCCAGGGCGGCCAGCAAGACGATCGCCAGCACGACTATCATCAACCACTTCATCACTCGCCGAATCATATCAATCCACTCTCTCTTTGCCTGAAGGCAACGGTTACACCAGGGTATTCAACCAATCGGGACGGCTCTTGCCGCTCTGCTCCAGCTCATCAAGCCACTGTTGGCGTCCGGCCAGGATCTCGTCTCCCTGCCAGCGCTGTTTGGGGTTCTGCTCCCCCCCTTGCCCGACATTGACGTCGACGCCGCCAGAGTGGTGGGGAGCCAGGCTCATGCGCAGCCGCTCCATCGACTGGATCAGGGCATCGCGCACGGCGGGGTTGGTCGCATTGAGCTGCACGTTGAGGCGATCGCCCTCGACCCGCACGGTCAACTCCAGCCGACCCAGCTCGGGAGGATCGAGCCGGATATGCGCTTGCTTGACCTGCTGGTTCACCTGCAGCTCGACCTTGTCATGAAGCAGGCTCATCAGTTGCTGCCCCCACTGGGCCTGATTGTCCGGCAGCTTGACCGGGGCCCACTGGTATTCGGCAGGCTTGCTCGGCGCCAGCTGGCTGGCCGGCAGCACCATGAGTTTCGGATCAAGCGCCACCGGCTCCCGCTCGCCGCTCTGGGGCTGGGCATTGAGCATGGGTTGCAGGGTGCTGATCAGCCTGGCCTGCACTCCTTCCCGTACTGCCCCCTTGCCATCCCCTGCGGCGCGAGCCTGCTCGGCCACGGGGGCTGCAGAGGCATCCTGACCGGGCAAGGCACTCTCCTTGAGCTGGGGAGCAGCATTGCTGAACGCAACGCTCCCCTGTTCAGCCAGCAGGGTGCGCTGCTGCAGGCCACGAAACGAGAGCGGTGGCTGGGTCAGGGCAACCTCTTCCACCATCTGTGCCGGTGGCACGGCTCCCTGGGACGGGATCGGAGACACGGCTCCGCTTGCCGACTGCTGGACACGCTCTTCCAGCAATACGAAGGAGGGCAACATGCGGCTGAATGCCTGCAACTGTTCGCTCGCCCCCTCCAGCTGTTCCCCTTGCACTTCATCGGTCACTGGGGCCTGTACGAAGCCAGTCACCGGCTCCGCCTGCAACTCTTCCTGCACCAGGGCATCCGCCTGCAGGTAGGAGTCATCCCCCTCCTGCGACGACTGGTTCAGTCTGTGTTTCGCAAATGATTCTCGGGTCGGTGCGAGTTCACCACCCGCCAGCGGGATCATTGCCATTGTTGTACCTCGTCATAGGCTGCCAACCCCTCGCGCTGACCATTGAGCGCCTGCCACGCCCCCTTGAGGCGATCGGTCTCGTGCTGGCAAAGGGTGATGGCACTCTGATAGAGGGTTCTGACCTCTGCTCTCGTGGTGGCCATCGCCGCCCAGCTTTGCGGGTGCTTGTCCGCCATCTGGCTGGCAAAACGTGCCAGCCTGGCATCCGTCTCTTTCAGGACTTCCCATTCCCCTGCCTGCGCCTGCTGCAACAGCAG
This sequence comes from Aeromonas sp. S9(2024), assembly GCF_041403185.1. NCBI lineage: Bacteria > Pseudomonadati > Pseudomonadota > Gammaproteobacteria > Aeromonadales > Aeromonadaceae > Aeromonas > Aeromonas sp. S9(2024). Next base: position 141,586 of record NZ_JBGLRE010000007.1, on the reverse strand, counting down.
ACGCGCCAGTCCGAGCACTTGCAATGACAACCGCTCCTGTTCCTGAGGGGACAGGGGTCGTGCTGTATCAAGGGACATAAATGGGTACCAAATGAGATTCTTTTGCTGACATGCCCAGAGCTAAGCAAAGAGCACGCCAGAATGATATTGCGCCCCGCATCGCGGCGGAGCGCAAGATCCGGGGAACAGGCGGGAAACTGCACTTCCGCCTTAACGGGGTTGACGGGCCATGACTTCCCATCCGTCCTTCAGTTCACCCAGAATGCTGCGCACTTCGGCAAAACCGGCCACATTGTTGGACACGCTGATCTCGAACAGCTTCTGTCCGCAATAGTCATAGAGACGATGCAGATTGGCGGCCAGCTCACCCCCCTTCTCCATGTCCAGAGCGCTGTCGAGCCCTCCCAGGATCTGCAGGCACTTGCTGATCGCCTGTCCCTTGCGCTCAAACTGCTTGGCCAGAATGTGCCCCTCAGCCCTGGCAATCTCGTCCAGCAGGCCATCCATCAGCATCAGCACCAGCTGGTGCGGATCAGCGCTGGCCGCCTTGGCCTGGGTGGCAGCAAACTGGTAAGCATCATAACCATCTTGAGGTTCAAACATCTCGGACTCGCTCGATTAAGGTTCTGCGACAAAGTGGCGACGTCAGAACGCCCCCATGCTCTGCAGCATCTGGTTCATAGTGGTGAACTGGTTGAGGTAGCGTTTATACGCGGCTTCCATCTTGCGATCCAGCGCAGCCATCCGGTCATTGACCCGTTTTTCATTGGCATCCAGACCGGCGTTGCGCGACTTGAGCACGCCATCACGCTTGACGTAAGGATCGAGATCCGTGCTCATCCGCTTGAGCAGACCATCATCCCCCAGCAGTGCCTTGCCCAGCAGCTCGGGATCCTTCTCCAGCGCCTTGTTGAAGTCGGTCTCGTTGAAGGAGAGCTTGCCGTACCGGTCGGTCTTGATCCCGAGCGAGCCCAGGGTCATGCCGTTGGGCAGATCCCGCACGCTGTTTCCCAGCATGCTCTTGAGGCTGCGGATGCCGCTGTCCGAGGCCAGCGCTCCCGGTGATTTGGGGTCGCTCGAAGTCATCTTGGCCAGCTCGTCCACCAGCTCGTTGTAGCTGTCGACAAACTTCTTGAGTGAACCGGTGACCGCCTCCTTGTCCTGGGCGACTACCACCTGCAGCGGCGCCTCCCCCGGCTTTTGCGCCTTGGTCAGCTCCAGGGTCAGGCCGTCGATGACGTTCTCCACCTTGTTGCTGGCGGAGACTATGGTCAGCGGGTTGTCCCCCCCCATCTGCAGCTTGGCATCCTGCGCCTTGGTGATGTCTCGCTTGCCGGCCAGGGCCGTGCCCAGCATGTCGCCCGCATCGCCGGAATAGTTGATGGCGATGGCGTTTTCGGTACCGGTTTCGGTGCTGGTCAATACCAGGTTGACCTTGCCATCGGAGCGTACCAAGGTGGCCTTGACCCCGGGATTGTCCTTGGCGTCATTGATTTCGGACACCAGGTCCTTGACGGTGGAACCGGCGGGCAGGCTGGCCAGATCGATCTCCAGCTTCTTGCCCTTCACCTCCAGCGAGAGGGTGCCGGTGGCGGGCAGCTGGGCGCTCTCGCTATCCAGGGAGAGGCCGACCTGATGGGCCTGGGCAAGCTGCTCGACGAAGAGGTTATACTGGCCTGAGCTGGCGGTGCCATCGCTGGTCACCTTCATGAACCCTTCTTGCGAGACCGTCCCTTTCTGGGCCTGCAGGTTGGAGGCCTTGTTGAGATCCTTGAGCATGGTCTGGAAGCTGGAGAGCTTGGTGTGCAGGGCTGTGAGCGCCTTGCGCTGACCCGTGATGCTGTCCATCTGCTTTTTCAGCAGCTTGTCCATGTTCTGCCGCTCAAGGGCGACCAGTTGCATCGCCGTGCTGGCGGGATCGATCTGCATTCTTCATACCCTTCTTGAAAGCTTGATGGCATGTCTGTGGCAAAAGGCCGGTTTCCCCTTTGCCCCAGACACGGCAAGAAAACGGGCCACCCGCAGGCGGCCCGCCACACCATTAACGCAGCAGGGAAGTTACCATGCCGGTCATCTGGTTGGAGTTGGACAGCACGGACATGCCAGCCTGCATCAGCATCTGGTTCTTGGTCATGCTGGTGGTTTCCTGGGCGAAGTCGGCATCCATGATGCGACCGTTGGCCATGTCGGTGTTCTCTTTCATGTTGGAGAGGTTGTTGATGGTGTGGTCCAGACGGTTGATGTTGGCACCGAAGGTGGAACGGGCTTCACCAATCTTCTCCAGCATGCCTTCCATCGCGGTGATCTGAGCAGAGGCAGTGCCAGCAGTCAGGTCGGCAGCGGCAGCGGTACTGATGGCGGTGTTGACGCTCTGAACCTTGGTGGAAGCGTCCATTTTCAGCACTTCATCCTTGCTGCCACCGATCTGGAAGGAAACGGCTTCTTTCTCGAACTTGCCATCTTTCTTCAGCAGAGCAGTGCCACCGAAGGTGGTGTTGTCACGGATGTTTTCCAGCTCTGCGCCCAGCTCTTTGAACTCGGCGTTCATGGCTTCGATGTCTTTGGTGCTGTTGGTGCCGTTGGCAGCCTGGGTAGCCAGATCTTTCATGCGCTGGGTGATATTGGTCATCTCGTCCATGGCGCCTTCGGCGGTCTGCATCATGGAGATGGCATCCTGGGCGTTGCGCATACCGACTTTCTGGCCATTGGACTGGGCCTGCAGACGGGTGGCGATTTGCAGACCGGCTGCGTCATCGGCGGCGGAGTTGATACGCAGACCGGTACCCAGACGCTGCATGGCGGTGCCCAGCATCTTGTTGGTGCTGTTCAGCTGGCTCTGGGTGGTCATGGATGCGAAGTTGGTATGAATGGACAAGCCCATGGTGATTTCCTCTATGTGGGGCTGCGCAGCAGCTTGTTTGGTTGACAAAGAGTAAGGACGACCATGGCCCGCCAAAAATTGAGAGTCCGGACCAGTTTTTTTTTCACCCTGCAGCCGCACACGGCCTCCCAAATAAAAATGCCGGCACCGGGCCGACATTTTCTCTTCTTTGCCAATCCGTCCCTATGACAGCTCGGCGGCCAGCCGGTCCAGCAGCACCGGCAGTTCAAACTCCAGATAGTCGCACAGGCCGAACCAGTCATGGCGCTCCTGACACTGCAGCAGCAGCTTGGAGAGGGCCAGCATCTCCTCCTGCACACCGGCAGACATCTGGGGCATGAAGGGGATCAATAGCTGCAGCATGCGACCGCACTCATAGCAGGCGGCCTCATCCTGACCGGCCCGCAGCATGCTCGCCAGCGCATCCGCCCCTGACTTGAAGCTCTCGATATCCAGCATCAGGCGAACTCCTCGTTATAGGTGGTACCCAGAATGCGGGCCCCTTCCCGGCTGCTGTTCATAAAGCGCACCCCGGGCTGCATCTTGATGTAGAGCTCCATATAGTTCAGATAGATACAGAAGCTCAGCAGGGTTTTTACCGGTGCACCATGACCGTTTGGTACGGTACGACGACCGTAATGGGACTGGGCCCCCAGCTGCCCCTCATCCCAGCCGGTGTGGCTCTTGTCTCTCGGATAGGCAAAGTCGGCCCCGAACAGGGTGATCTGCCGGGCTCCCATCTTCACCGCCAGATCGGTGGCGGGGTGGATCACGCTGCCCCCGGTAAACAGAGTGGCCCGTGGAGCGACCTTGTTGAGCTCGGCATAGCTATCCAGCTGTTCGTAGGCGCCGTAACGCGGCCCCTTCCAGCCGGAGAGTACGGCCTTGCTCACCATGGGGATGTAGACCAGGGCAATATCGTCAGACCACTCGGGGTGCAGGATCCCCTGGTGAATGTTGATATCCACGCTGACCACTATGTCGGGCCGGATCCCGTGCTCCAGCAAGGGACGCAGGGCAGTATCCACGCTGATGAACAGGGGGCGGGTCGCCTGCTCCCTAATTTGCCTGAGCTTGGGTAGATGATCCGCCAGAGTGGGGCCGGTCGCCAGGACATAGACTTCCCGTCCCTTCAGGGTGTTGAACAGGCTGGCCACATCCCGATCCTGGCGCAGCAACTCGAGGTTGTCGTGCAGGCGATTGACGATCCTGTCGCTGGCATATTCGGCGTTGAACAGCTCGCGGCGGCTCTGGATCAACACCCGATCCCGGATCTTGGAGCTCTGTTCGTCGGCCAGCTCCAGCTCGGAGGCCAGGAACAGGAAGGGGGACATCACCAGCTCGTTCTCTTCCGGCAGCATCAGCCGCACCCTGGGGTCGGCCAGCCAGTCCCCCTGATCCGTCAGGTGCAGCACCAGCGCAAAGACGGCGGAGTTCATCACCTTGATGTTGAGCCGACGCAGCCGTTTGCGGCGCAGCAACACCCTGGGCAGATCTCCGAGTCCGGTCCCGTACAGGGTCAGCTCGCCGAGATCCTCGGGAGCACCTGCGGCAATTTTTTCGGCCTCGCGTACCCTGTCATGACGGCTGGTCAGCTGGATGCCATTGATGACGAGGGTGGAGCTCAACCCTTCAATGAGTTCGGCCGGTACGGCATTGATGTCACAGCCTTGCAGATGGGCCAGCAGGCGCGGCCAGCGCCTGGCCAGCACCTCGGCGTGCTGCGGGAAGTAGTCAATCATGGTTTTGCTGCCACTTGATATGAGGTATCGGAAGAGCGTCTCTTCAGCTCAGGAGTGCCACTACGTTCTGGCGGGAAACATTGGCCTGGGCCAGCAGGCCCGACATGGTGCCGGCAAAGCCCCCTTCCCTGAGCTGGCTGGCCAGCAGCGACTGGATCTGCTCCAGCTCCGCCGGGGTGGCCGACTGGGTACGCGCCTTGACCTGGGCCAGCTGCTTGACCATCTTCTGGCGAAACTGTTTGAGATCGCGCACCGAGTGTTCGATCTCCGCCAGCATCCGTTGCAGCCGTTGCCGCTCCTGGCGCAGCTCACCCTGACTGATCCCCTCTCCCAGCCGGGTCAGCTGACCCGCTGCGGCCTTGAACTGGATTGGCACAGGGTTGCCCGCCGGGATGCGGATCCCCTCGCCACTGATCAGCACGGGTTCATCGAGCTTGCGCCGCTGGTTGTCGGCGATGGAAAGCTCCAGCTTGCCCAGTTCGTTGAGCCGGGCCTGGATATGCTCCTTGCGCAGCGCCTGATCGAGGCGACCGACGGCCTCCTTCTGGCTGGCGCCGGCCGGCAGTTGCACTTCCACCGCACTGCCGCTCTGGGGAAAGGAGAAGACCAGTCGTTCGCTGCCATTGCGGGGGGAGAGCAGATCCAGCTGATCAGCACTGTAATTAATCCGGCTTTCGCTCGCCGATGCCAGCAGGCGCGGCTTGAGTTCTGCGGTCAGCGGCCCCTGGGGCTGGATGAGCTGGGCTTCCATCTGTTTGAGACGGCTGGCGATATCGCTGCCGGCCACACTGCGCTGTGACAGCTGCTGCTCGACCCGCTTGAGCTCGCCCCAGATACGGCTGAGGGCCTGTTCGCCCCCCTGGGCATGGGCGATCCTTTGCTGGGCCACGCTCATCAGGGCCCAGCGATCCAGCTTGGTGACATCGGGGGCCCGAAAAGAAGATTTCTTGCCAGAATGAAGGGGTTGCTCAGCCTCCGTCCGCCCCTGCAATCTGGGGTGCGCGGGGGTCTCTGCTATCCCGCCGGCTCGGGTGGCCTGGATCTTCATCATGGTTTCTCACTTGTTACGGCATGTAGTTGAACAGGCTGAGCCCGTTCACTTTGACAAACGCCTGCTGCTGTACTTGCAATGCCATCAGGACATGAGCCTGCTTGGTCACCGCACTGGCATAGTCAAGGGACTCAATCTGGTTGCTGAGTTCCTTGCTGTAGATGCCCTTCTCTTCATGACCTTCATCGACCTGATCGAGCAAGTTCATGCGGGCGCCTATATTACTCACCATGTCGCTGATGTCATCCTGCAGGGTGGCACTGCGATCCAGCATGGCGCCCGCTTTCTCTCCCGCATCCGGGGCGCCGCTCTCCAGCGCCGCCACCGTCTCATCGAGCTGTTTGAAGAAGTCGCCATCATCGATGAACAGCTTGTCGGCGGTCTGGTTCAACCCTATGGTGACCCCCTTGGCGATAGTCACCTCGCGCACCAGGCCATCACCCTTGTAGCTGTAGCTGCCATCGGCCTCTTTCACTATGGTGGTGTTGTTCACCTGGCTGCCGGCAAACAGGCTGGAGCCACTCTCGTTGCGCGCGTTGGCCAGATCCAGCAGACCATCCTTGATGATGGCCATTTCGCTGGCGGCGGCCCGGCGGTCCTCATCGGACATGGAGCCGGTGGCCGCCATCTGGGTCAGATCCCGCAGGCGCATCAGCATATTGGTCATGCTGTCGAGCTGGATCTCCCCCTGGGAGAGCTGGCTCTTGGCGTTGGCGATGTTCTTCTGGTACTGCTCCATCGCACTCTGTTCCTTGTGCAACCCCAGCAGGCGCACGCTACCGACCGGATCGTCGGACGGCTGCAGAATCCGCTTGTTGCTGGCGATCTGGCGATCGAGGCGGGCATAGTCCCCCAGTCCCCGTTGCAGGTTGTCGAGCATGCCAAGCTGGATCTGGTTGGTACTCACGCGCATGACGATGCTCCTTAGAACAGGTTGAGGATGGAGCCGAACAGCTGGTCGGCGGTGCTGATCACCTTGGCATTGGCCTGGTAGAGCTGGGTGTAGGACATGATCTTCATCCCCTCTTCATCCAGGTTGACGCCGCTGACGCTGCTGAGGTTGCGGGCCAGCTGCTTCTCCATGTTGGCGTCCGCCTCCATGGTGGCCTTGGCCTGACCGCTCTTGACCGCCAGGTCCCCCAGCAGGGAGCTGTAGGCGTCATACTGGGCATCCTTGATGGTCAGCATATCCTGCAGGTTACTGTTGTCCCCCGCCCCACCGGTCTTGGCGAAGGCCAGATCCGAACCGGTGAAGCCATCGGCCAGACGCAGGGTCCCGGCAGGGTCCAGCGGGTCATAGACGAACATCGCCTTGCCCGGCTTGCCGTTCAAATCCACCCCGGCGGTCTGCACCTTGTTGAAATCATCCGCCAGCTGCTTGGCGATCTGGCCGATCTCGTCCCGCATCGGGCGCAGGGTGTTGGCACGATAATCGAGGATGCCCGCCAGGCTTCCCCCTTGCAGGGAGGGGATCTCGAAGGTTTGTCCGGCAAAATCCAGCTTGAGCTTGTCGCCGGTCAGAGCGAGGCGGCTGGCGCTGCCCCCCACCACCAGCGGCTGGCCTTGCGGCAGGCTGAGGGCATAGGAGCCATCACCCTGGCGGTTGACCCGCACTTCCACCAGACCGGAGAGTTCGCGCACCACCTGATCCCGGCTGTCTTCGAGGGCCGAGGTGTTGACCCCCTTGCTCTGCTGATCGGCGATCTGCTGGTTGAGCTCGGCAACCTGGTTCAGGTAGCTGTTGACCTGCTTGACCGAGCTGCCCAGCTGGTCGTCGATCTGCTTCTCCTGGGTCAGCAGACTCTCGTTGAGCTGGCCGAAGCGGTTGATCAGGGCACCCGCCGAACTGACAATCTGGCTGCGCTGCGCCGGGGTTTCCGGGCTGTCCACCGCGGCACTCAGGGCCGAGAAGAAGCTGTCCAGCCCCTTGGAGATATTCATCGACTCGCTGCCCAGCAACTGCTCGGCGGTGTTGATGTACTGATAATGAGAAAGAGAGGAACCGACGGCAGACATGCCGCGCCAGTGCTGGGTCACCATGTAGGCATCGGTTATCCGGCGAACACCGTTGACCGCCACTCCCATGCCGTTGTCCATGCGGCCGAAACCGGCCAGGGTGCCCATGGTGGCCTCCTGGCGGCTGTAGCCGGCGGTATCGACGTTGGCAATATTCTGGGCGGAAACGTTGAGGGCTATTTGGGCCGCGCTCAAACCGCTAAAACCGATATTGATCAGTGACATCAGTCAACCTTCTTCATTTTTGCCGAATTCAGAGGCTGGCTGAATGCAGCCAGGGTCTGGGAGTCTGAAGCGACCACGGGCTCGACATTCTTTAGCGCGCCCCCCAACTGGCTGACCATATGTTCCTTGAGCCCCAGACCGCCGCGCTTGACCATGCTCATGGCCAGCTGGCTGTCGTACATGTCGCGGTAGAGGCTCTCCCCCTTGATCAGCTTGTCCTCTTCATCCTGCAGGGCATCACTGGCCGAGCGCATGTGCTTGAGCACGGTTTGCAGAAAGCTCACCTCGAATTGGCCTGCGGCCGCCTCGAGGGCGGCCCGCTGGTCCGGATTGCTTTTGATCTGCTGAAGTTCGTTGAGATCCTGATAGAAGCCAGGCTCGCTCGTAATTCTGGTCATATGAATCCTTAAATAACCACCAACTCCCCTTCGAGAGCACCCGCTTCGTCCAGCGCCTGCAGAATTGCCATGATGTCATCCGGCGTGGCGCCAAGGGAGTTGACTGCCTTCACGATCACCTCGAGGGAGGTGCCTTCCGGCCAGACAAACATGTTTTTGCGTTCCCGATCGACCTGCACCCGGGAGTTGGGCGTCGTAGTAGTCTGGCCGTTGGAGAAGGCATTGGGCTGGCTGACCGTCTTGCTCTCGCCTATGGTCACCGTCAGGCTGCCATGGCTGACCGCCGCCTTGCGCACCTTGACCCCCTGCCCCATCACCACGGTACCGGTACGGCTGTTGAACACCACCCGGGGACGTTCTTTGCCCGTATCGACCTGGATATCCTGCAGCAGGGCCATGAAGGAGACCCGCTGGCTCTCGTCCTTGGGGGCCATAACCTGGATGCGCCCCGCACTCACCGCCCGGGCGACCTGCCCTAGCTGCTGGTTGATGGCACGCTCGACGTTACGGGCCGTCTTGAAGTTCGGCTGATGCAGGTTGAGGGTCACCTCCGGCTTCTCGGTGAAGCTGCTCTTTACCTCCCGCTCTATGGTGGCCCCGTTGGGGATGATACCGGCGGTCGGCACATTGATGGTCACCGACGAGCCGGACTGGCCTTCCGCCTTGACCCCGGCCACCACCAGGTTGCCCTGGGCGACCGCATAGACTTCGCCGTCAATGCCCCGCAGCGGCGTCAGCAGCAGGGAGCCCCCGCGCAGGCTCTTGGCATCCCCGATGGACGTGACGGTCACGTCCACCAGCTGCCCCTTGCCCGCCAGCGCTGGCAGGGTGGCCTGTACCGAGACCGCCGCCACGTTCTTGAGCTTGGGATCTATGTCTTCCGGCAGCTGAACCCCGAACTGCTTGAGCATGTTGGTCATCGACTGGCCAGTAAACTTGACCTGCCCCTTGTCACCGGTACCGGACAGGCCGACCACCAGGCCGTAACCCACCAGCTGGTTGGTGCGCATCCCCTGCACATCGGCGATGTCCAGCAACGGCCGCTTGGCCGGCGCCGGTGCAGCCGCCTGGGCCAGCCAGGGCAGGCAGAGACAAATCAGGGGAATAAACCACTTTTTCATGTCAAACCTCAAAATGGCGCGAAGGCCGAGCTGAAGAACCTCGCCAGCCAGCCCATCTGGTTGCTGTCGGCCAAGGCGCCGCGCCCGGCATAGGTGATCCTGGCGTCGGCGATGCGCTGGGAAGAGATGCGGTTGCTCTGGTCGATGTCTTCCACCCGCACCATGCCCCCGAGGCGGATATATTCATCCCCCTGGTTGAGGCGGATCCACTTCTCGCCGCGGATTTCGAGCACCCCGTTGGGGTAGACATCCGCCACCGTCACCGTGATGGCCCCCGCCAGGGTATTCTGCTGGCTGGAGGTGGCGCCGCCGTCGAAATCCCGATCGGCACTGACGCTGGCCCCCCAATCCGGCCGCAAGGTACCACCGATGGAAGGGGCAGGCACATTCATGCTGCTGTTCTTGCTCATGCTGGTGTTGGCCTTCTTGCTGGACTGGGTCCGCTCCTCCAGCATCACGGTCAGGATGTCGCCCACCCGGTAAGCGCGGCGATCCTGGAACAGGGTCATCATGTAGTCGCCACGGTAGAGCCCGCCGTCTTCACCCTGGACGTTGGCGATCATCTTGGATCGGGAAGGAGCCCACTTCTCGTCACCGGGCTCGGGCGCCTTCAGTTCATAGGTGGCACAGCCCCCCAGCAGCAGTACCAGCCAGATATAACGCAGCAACGCCATCATCAGAGCGCCTGGGTCACGAACTTGAGCATCTGATCGGCCGCAGAGACCACCTTGGCGTTCATCTCGTAGGCACGCTGGGTAGTGATCATGTCGACCATCTCCTCCACCACGTTGACGTTGGAGCTCTCCAGGGTGAACTGCTTGATGGCTCCCATTGCCTCCTCGCCCGGCACCCCTTCGATGGCCTCGCCGGAAGCACCGGTGGCACGGTACAGGTTGCCCCCGAGGGCTTCCAGACCCGCCGGGTTGGCGAAGTTGGTCAGGGTGATGCGACCCAGTTCGACGTTCTCCTGCTGGCCCGGCAGGGTGGCGCTGACGGTACCGTCCGTACCGATCGACACCTTGGTGGCGTTGTCCGGGATCTCGATCTGCGGCACCATCGGCAGGCCGTCGGCGTTGACCAGCAGGCCGTCGGCATTGCGGTGCCACTGGCCGTTACGGGTATAGGCAGTCTCGCCGTCCGGGCGCTCAACGCCGAAGAAGCCAGCCCCCACGACCGCCATGTCCAGCTCCTGGTTGGTGTTCTGGAACTGACCGGAGGTGAAGACCTTCTGGGTGCCAACCACCCGCACACCATTGCCCATCTGGATACCGATCGGGGCCTCGTTCTGCTGATCCTGCTGGGCACCCGGTTGGCGCTGAACCTGATAGAACAGATCTTCAAACGCCACGCGATCGCGCTTGAAGCCGACCGTGTTGACGTTGGCCAGGTTGTTGGAAATGCTGGCCATCTTGGTATCTTGCGCGGCCAGACCCGTCTTGCCGACCCACAGTGCTGCGTGCATCTTGTCTCTCCATTCGTTTGCTGGCCGCCAGACCCTTGCCCGGCGACCGGAATAATCCGGCTATCAGCCTTGACCCGAGATGAGGCGTGCCCCCTGGCGGGCCTGATCATCGGCGCTCTTCATCAACTTGACCTGCAACTCGAAGTTGCGAGTCAGCGCCATGCTGCTGACCAGTTCGTCCACGGCATTGACGTTGGCCCCTTCCAGAAATCCGGAGGCCATCACCACCTCGTCACTCATCTCGGCATCCTCGCCCTGACGCTGGCGGAACAAGCCGTCCGGCCCCTTCACCAGTTCACGGGTGTCCGGATTGACCAGCTTGAGCCGGCCGACTTCGAGGCGGGCACCGCCCCCCGGCGGGGTGACGCTGAGGGTACCGTCCTTGCCGAAGTGGATGTCGCGGTAGGCGGGCAACACCAACTCACCGCCATCACCCAGCACGGGGCGACCGTTGAGGGTGAGCAGGCCGTCGGCATCCTGGGTCAGATTGCCGGCCCGGGTGTAGGACTCCTTGCCATCGGCGGACTGTACGGTGAAGAAGCCATCGCCACGGATCGCCACGTCCAGCGGACGACCGGTCTGCATCAGGACACCGGCCTTGAAGTCGGTGCCGGCCAGCTCTTCCCGCGCCATCACGCGACTCTGGTAGCCGTCGCCTGTCAGGGCCAGGGCCGAGACGCGCTCGAAGTCGGCCCGAAAGCCGGCCGTGTTGACGTTGGCCAGGTTGTTGGCCCTGATCTGCTGTGCCATCAGGGTGTGTTGCGCCCCCGACATGGCGGTATAGATAAGCTTTTCCACGGTTCAGCCTTAGAAGGAGTTGAACAGGACCTGGGTCATCTTGTCAGCGGAGCTGATGGTCTTGGCGTTGGCCTGATAGTTGCGCTGGGACGTCATCAGGCTGACCAGTTCACCGGTCAGATCCACGTTGGAACCTTCATAGGCACCGGCGGTCAGGTTGCCCAGGGTGCCCGAGCCGGGAACCCCCAGCACCGGCTGGCCGGAGCTGAAAGACTGCTGCCAGGTAGTGTTGTTGGTCTGCAGCAGGCCGTTGGGGTTGGCGAAGTTGGCCATCACCACCTGCCCCTGCAACAGGCTCTGCCCGTTGGTGAAGGTGGCATACACGCCGCCATCGGCATCCACCCGCACGCCGGTCAGGTCCCCGGCGGTGTAGCCGTTGGACTGGTTGCGGGTCGCGTTGAAGTCGGATGCGTACTGGCTCACCTTGCTGATGTCGACGGTGAGTTCAAGGGGGTTGGCACCCGGCGGGGTCAGGGCCAGCTTGGGCATGGCGGTAGGCGTGGCCAGGGTACCATCCTTGTTGAAGGTCAGCGCGACCGGCGCCTTCAGATCGGTGCCATTGAAGGTGTAATGCACGGTCCAGCTGTTGTCGCCTGTTTTGACGAAATACTGGGTCACGCTGTGTTCGCTGCCGAGGGAGTCGTAGACCTTGCTGGTCTGGGAGTAGCTGTAGCTCTCGCTCTTGGCCGGATCGAACGGGTTGGCAGTCGGGTCGATGACGCTGGCATCAGCCTTCAGGTTGGCGACGAACTCCAGGGTATCGGAGGCCTTGGCAGGCAGGCTGCCGGCCTGAACCTGAATATCCCCGATCACCCCGGCCTGCAGCTCGCCTGCCGCGTTGGTGGAGTAACCCTGCAGGCGGGCACCGTTGGCAGCCACCAGATGGTTGCTGGCATCACGCTGGAACATGCCGGCGCGGGTGTAGGAGCTCTGGCCGTTGGCCTCTTTCAATACGAAAAAACCGCTGCCGGAGATGGCCAGATCCAGCCCGCGTCCGGTGCGCATCAGGTCGCCGTTGCGCTCGAAGTTCTGGGAGACGTTGTTCATCTCCACCCCGCCCGCTTGGCCACCGCCATAAATGGCGGCGAATTCGGCACGGCTGGATTTGAAGCCGGCGGTGCTGGCGTTGGCCACGTTGTTGCTGATGACGCTCAGCTCCTGGTTTACGGCGCGCAGGCCGCTCAATCCGATATTGAAAGACACGGGTTCAATCCTCTGTTAGTTACGCCGACTTGCCAAACTGAACTGCGCTGAAGAGGGGAACTTCACCCACCCCGGCGACCTGCAACATGATCTCGCCCGTTCCCGGTAGCGACACGCGTTCCACTGTGCTGGCAACATAATTCTTGGTAGTGACCGCGGCCCCATCCATGGATGCCTTGACCTCGAAGCTGTACTTTCCGGGCGGCAGCGCGGGCAGTTCATAGTCGATCGCCCCCGGTTTGCTCTCGCCCCAGCTCTGGCTGGCCACCTGCTGGCCATGCTCGTCGAACACCTTGAGCTCGATCTGGTTGGCAGTGCTGGGCAGCTCGATCTGGCCGCGGATCGCCTGCTCTTCGGAGAGCTCCAGCGTACCGCTGGGTACCATCACTTCCTTGTCGATAAGGTCGGTGCTCTGCAGTACCTGCTGGGTGTCCATCATGGCGATGGACTGCTGCTGCAGGATCTTCAACCCTTCGACCCCCTCCACCATGCTGAACTGGGCCAGCTGGGTGACGTACTGGGCGCCGTCGAGGGGATTGGTCGGATCCTGGTTCTGGATCTGGGCCACCATCATCTGGAGAAATTCATTGCGCAGCTGAACGCCCTGGCTGCCTTGGGAACCCTGATTTCCCTCGGTTTGTCCCGCATTGTTTGAGGCTATCTCCGGGGTGGCGCCAGCGCGCTGGCTGCCCCGAGCACTGTCCAGATTGCTGACTTGTGGCAGGCTCATCGGTTAGACCCCCTGACCAAGACGCAGCAGCCCCTGCTGCATGCTGTTGACCCGGTTGATCACCTCGACCGAGGTCTCGAAGCCACGGGAGGCGCTCATCATGTCGGCCATCTCTTCCACCACGTTGACGTTGGAGTAGTAGACATAGCCATCTTCATCGGCGAGCGGGTTGGTGGGCTCCATGCGCTTCTCGACCATGCGGTCGGACTGCACTATGCCGGCGACCTGTACCTGGGCCGCGCCCAGTCCTTCAGCGTCCTGAACGCGCTGGTAGAGGGTGGAGAAGACAGGTTTGATCGCACGAAAGGCGCTCTCTTCGCTGCTCGCGGCGCTGTCGACGTTGGCCAGGTTGGAGGCAACGGTGTCGAGTCGTACCGTCTGAGCCCGCATGGAGCTGCCCGCGATGTCATAGATCTTGTTGAATGACATGATTAACGTCCCTCGATCGCCTTGGCGATCCCGGTGATTTTCATATTGAGAAAGGTCAGGCTGGTCTGGAAATCGGTGGCGTTGTTGGCAAACTTGCTCTGCTCAACGCTCAGTTCGGCCGTGTTGCCATCCATGGATGGCTGATAGGGAATGCGGTATAGCGGGTGACGCATCTCGTCGGCCATGCTGCCCTGAGTGATGGCGGCGCTTTCGTCACCGCGCGCAACTTGCCGTGCGACCCCGTTCAAAATCGTCTTATAATCCACATCCCGCGCCAGATACCCAGGGGTATCCACGTTGGCCAGGTTGCCAGCCAGAATACGGGCGCGATCCGCTCTGACTTCAAGCGCATAGGGGTGCACGCCAAGGGCGCGGTCAAACGAGAGGCTCATGTTTTATCCTTTTCCATCAATCGGACCGATGCGGGTGTTATCAAGAGTCATGCCAATCCTGACAATCCACGCCAAGGGCGGCCTCGCGCCGGTCCGGGGGCAAACCGGCAACCAAGAGGTGGAAGCCAGACTTCCTGCATGGAAATCCGGGCTCGCTCTCTTCCTGCTGCTCGGCAGCGTTCATGCACACGCGGCCCAGACTCTGGCCGACGAGCTGGAGGATGCCCTGATCCGGGACGCCCGTACCACGCTGGAGGAGTACGTCACGCAGCAAGGCTGGCCCACCCCGACCGCTGACTATCAGGTCTGGCTCTCGTCGGCGGTGGCCCACCTCCCCCCCTGCGAGCAGCAGGTGCAGTTGCAGGCGGGTGGTCAGTATCGCCAGCCCTGGGGACGCCGCCCCTATCTCATCACCTGCCTGAGCCCGAGCTGGCAGTTGCGGGGCCGGGTGGAGGTCAATCTGACCCTGCCGGTCTGGGTGGCCGCACAGGATATCCAGCGCGACGTCCCGATCGCTGCGGCGGACGTGCTGGTGCAGGAGCTGGACGTCAGCCGTCTGCAGCGGGGCTTCATCCCCGCCAACCAGTCGCTGCAGGGTTACAAGAGCAGTCGCCACCTCAGGGCCGGCCATCTGCTGGGGGAACTGGATTTGCAGAAACCCTGGGCCATCGAGAAGAATCAAGGGGTACTGATCCGGGCCAGCGATGGCTCCTTCTCCGCCACAACCCGGGGCGAGGCGCTGGAAAACGGGGCCATCGGGGATGCCATCAAGGTCAGAAACAGCCGCTCGGGCAAGGTGATCCAGGCCTGGGTCGTCGGCCGGGGGGAAGTGGAAACCCGTTTTTGACCTTCCGCCACGATTCGATTCAAGTTCAGCGTGACTTGGGTCGCCTATTTCAGGGTAAGACCATCAGGAAGCCAGATTATGAAGATTACTCGCACCGATCCGCTCTATAGCCAGCCCCAAGCGGCCCGCAAGCAGGAAGCACCGGCGACCCAGGCACCGGCCAGCCAGCCCCGGAGCGATGCCAAAATCAGCGCCACCGCGCAATCCGTGACCCAGGCCAGCGCGCTCCTGAGTACCACCTCGGATGTGGACATGGACAAGGTGAACCAGATCCGCCAGGCCATCAGCGAAGGTCGGCTGGAACTGGACATGGACGCCCTGAGCCAGGCCATTGTGGACATGCACCGCCGATGAGCCTGACAGCCAAGGAGCGGGTACGTGAGCTGATCGTCGGCATCCAGCAGGATACCGGACGCTATCAGGAGCTGGAGCAGGTGTTGCAGCGCCAGCACGCCCTGTTGGCCGCCCATGACGTGGACAGCCTTGCCACCCACAACCAGCAGCAGAACCGGCTGATGGCCCAGGTGCAGTTGCAGGCCCAGCAGCGCTGCCAACATCTGCTGGCACTGGGGCTCAAACCGGATGAAAAGGGGATGGCCAAACTGATCGCCAAGCTGCCCGACAACCTGCAGCGCCAGGTCGGCGCGCAGTGGCAGCAGCTGGAGCACTCCCTGAAACGCTGCCTGCACCAGAATGAACTCAACGGCCGCCTGCTGGCCGGACAGATAGAGACGATCCAGACCCTGCTCGGCCAGGAGCCCGGCTACGGTCAACCGGACGATTTTCGCGACTGAGCAACCCTTCCTGATGTGAGTGCTCAGCCTCCCCTGGCGAGATAACGCAGGCTGGCCAGCTCGTCGAGCTGATGCTGATCCCGTTTCTCCTGCTGTTGCTGTCCCTGTGCCGCCCGGCGCGCCAGCAGCAGCTCAAGGCCCTTGACCCGGCCCACCTGCTGTCGCATCACCCCTTCATGATGATCCAGGTCCATCCTGGCCAGAGTCGACTGCTGCACCTGATGGGAGAGCATCTTGCGCAGCTGGCCATCCATCTGCTGACGGTTCTGCCACAGCAGGGGATGAAACGGCTCGGCACCGGGACGCAGGGCGGCGATCACCTCCTGCAGCTTGTGCGCCCGTTGCTCTTCCTGCAACGCAATCTCGCGCAGCCGCCGCCGCTCCTGACCCAGCTTCTCCAGCTCATCCTGTTGCAATCCAAGATACGACTTGAGCATGACGACTTACCCCTGTCCCAACACCTGCTTGAGGCCCGCCATCACCTGCTGGAAGGGCACTTCCTCATGAAGCCCCTGTTGCAGGAAGGCGGCGATGGCCGGATAGCGCTGCACCGCCTCATCCATCTGCGGATCGGCGCCGGGCTGGTAGCCGCCCAGAGGCAGCAGTTCGCGCACCTGCTGATAGCGCCCCCACAGCTGGCGCAGCGTCACCGCCAGTTGCTGCCACTCGCCCGGCACCACCTGGGGCATCACCCGGCTGACCGAGGCGCCGATATCGATGGCCGGATAGTGCCCCTCCTCCGCCAGACGGCGGGTCAGCACTATATGACCATCCAGGATGGCCCGGGCGGCATCCACCACGGGATCCTGCTGATCGTCCCCTTCCGCCAGCACCGTATAGAAGGCGCTGAGGCTGCCATCCGGGTGGGTGCCGTTGCCGGCCCGCTCCACCAGCTGGGTCAGCATGCCGAAAACTGAGGGGGGATAGCCGCGGGTCGCGGGGGGTTCCCCGACCGCCAGCGCGATCTCGCGCTGGGCCTGGGCGTAACGGGTCAGGGAGTCCATCAGCAGCAGCACGTCCTGCCCCTGCTCCCGGAAGTATTCGGCGATCCGGTGACAGAGTTGGGCAGCCCGCAGCCGCATCAGGGGAGACTGATCGGCCGGAGCGGCGATCACCACGGCCCTGGCCAGCCCTTCGGCCCCTAGGCTGTGCTCGATGAACTCGCGCACCTCCCGGCCCCGCTCCCCAATCAACCCCACCACCACGATCTGCGCCGCCGTGTTGCGGGTCATCATGCCGAGCAGCATGCTCTTGCCCACCCCGGAGCCGGCAAACAGGCCGAGGCGCTGGCCCTTGCCCACCGTCAGCAGGCCATTGATGGCACGGATCCCCACATCGAGGGGCTCGCGCACCGGCACCCGCAACAGCGGGTTCGGAGGCATGGCAAACAGGGGAACCGGCTCCCCCGCCTCGGGCAGGGGACGACCGTCGAGTGGCTGGAGCAGACCGTCGAGCACCCGCCCCAGCAGATGGGAACCGATGCGTACCGTCTCCTCCCCCTCGACCGGTTCGACCCGGGCACCGGAATAGAGACCGCTAATAGGCTGAAGAGGCATCAGGAAAGAGACGTCGCGGTTGAAGCCGACTACTTCGGCCAGCAAGGGAGCCCCGCCGGCCGTGCTGACCCGGCAACGCTGCCCCATCACCAGCTGGCAGCCCACTACTTCAAGGGTCAGCCCGGTGACTCGCACCAGGCGACCATAGCGACGAAAGGAGGGCAGCTCATCGAGGTTGTCGAGCGCCGAGGTCAGCGCCCGCTGCAGAGCGTCATGCATCCTGGGTGACGCTCAGCGAGCTGTTGACCTGCTCGATGCAGGCCGTCAGACGGGTGCTGGTACTGACTTCCACCACGGCAGCCCGGGTCTCGATGCGGGCGTCGCCCACCGCCAGGGCCGGATCCACCTGCAGGGGCCACCCTTCGCAACGGGTCACGCCCTGCTCCAGCAGACGTTCGCGATCCCCTTCGTTAAGGTAGATCACCAGCTCTTCGGGATCGGCTGGCAGGGTCGCCAGCGCCTGTTCCACCTGATGCAACACCTGTTGCGGGTTGAGGGTGAACTCGGCCATGATGACCCGCCTCGCCACCTGCTCCACCAGCTGGGCGATCAACGCCTTCTGCTGCTGCATCTTCTCCTGGGTCAGGGCGCTCCACTGCTCCTGCAGTTTGGCAAAGGGGGCCATCGCCTTCTCGAACTCGGCACGCCCCTCCGCCAGCCCCTGGGCAAAGCCCCGGGTCTGTCCCTGTTGCAGTCCCCGACTCTCCCCCTCCTGCAGGCCGCTGGTCAGGCCCTGCTGATAGCCGGTCTGATAACCTTCATCATGACCCTGCTCCAGCCCCTGCTGATAGCCGTATTCGAACTGTTCCTGCTGGTTCTGGGCCTCTTCGCCACTCTGGCCCAGGGCCGGAAAGCGGTACAGACGGGTCGCCCCAGGCTGCAACTTGCGCAGATGGTGACTCATGGTTGCCTCCTGTTAGCTGACCGTGGGCTCTTCGAACAACATGAACTCGATCTCGCCCTGTTCGACCAGTTCGCGCACCAGTTGCATGACCTCGGTGCGGGCCTGTTCGACCTTGCGCAGGGAGACGCTGCCCTGATTCTGGATCTGGTCGTCGAGCGCCTGGGCCATCCGCTTGGGCATGGCCCCCAGCACCACCTTGCGGAAGCTGGCCTCGGTATTCTTGAGCGCCAGGGCCAGCAGCTCGCTTGGCAGCTCCTGCACCAGACGCTGCAGGGTTTCGTCGCTCTGGCGACGCAACGCCATGAAGTCGAACATGTTCTTCTCGATCTCGATGGCCATCTCGCCATCGTGTTCGCGCAGCAGGGAGAGCATCTGCTCCTTGTTCCCCTGATAACGGTTGAGAATATCGGCGACCTGGCGAACCCCGTTGACCTTGGCACCGGCCTGATCGGCTACATAGGCCAGGCAGCGCTCCAGAGTCAGACGCAGCTCGCCCAGCACATGCTCGCTCACCGTGCTGAGGCCGGCGACCCTGACCAGCAGGTCGTCGTGAACCGAGCCCGGCAGGGCATCGAGTACGGCCGAGGCGGTCTGGGGTGGCAGGAAGGCCAGCAGTACCGCCTGCATCTGGGGGTGCTCGTTGCGAAAGAAGCGGGCCAGCACGTCGGCCGGCACCCACTGCAGACGCTGGATATCCTGGCTCATCACGTCGCCATACAGGCTGTCGAGCAGGCTGCGGGAGAGAGACTGGCCGAGGGCCAGATCCAGGGTCTGTTCCAGATACTCCCGCGATGCACTGCCGATGCCGCTCTGCTCGCGGTACTGGTTGAAAAACTGCTGCAGGGTCCAGCGCGCCTCCATCGAGCTGACGCCGGGCAGCCCCGCCATCTTGGAGATGAGGCGCTGCACCTCGTCCCGGGAGAGCTTCTGCATCACCTTGGCGGCCGCCTCCGTGCCCATGCTCAGCAGCAGGATGGCGGCCTTCTCGAGGTCGTCGATGTCAACATCGACCGCATTCTGGTTCAGGTTAACGTTGTTCATTGCCACTCACCCATGTTCTGATCACTTCCGCCACTCTGGCGGTGTCCTTCTCAACCAGCAGCTGGAGGTGCTTGAGCTGGACCTCCAGCTCCGAGCCAGGCTCGGGCAGCGAATCCATGTCGACGGCGGCGAAGTGCGGCTGGCCGGCACCTTCCGAGCGGATCAGGCTGTTGGACATGGCCGTCGCCGCCTCATCCTCTTCATCGCCGCTGCGGCGCATGGCGAGACCGACGGTCGGTTCCTGCTCCTCTTCCTGTTCCACCGTCTCATCGACCGGCTGCTGGGTACGCACCAGATGCTTGACCAGAGGACGGATGCCGAAGAAGACCAGTGTCAGGCCCAGCAGACCGCCAACCAGATAGCGCAGGGAATCCTGCCAATAGGGGGTTTCCCACCAGCTGGACTCGGGGATGGTGACCGCCGGGGCGCCGGTGAAGCTGAACACCTGCAGGCTGATCTGATCGCCGCGCGTCTGATCGAAACCGACGGCGCGTTCCACCATCTGGCGGATCTGCTCGAGCTGATCGGCATTCCAGCCCTCCTTGGGGGCAATCTGCTGGTTGAGCAGCACGGAGACGTTGATCTTCTCCAGCCGGCCCTGCTGATAGCGGGTATGTACTATGGTGCGGCTGTTCTCGTACTGCTTGGTGACTTCCTGACGCTCGGTACGCGCATCCCCCTTGGAGGGCGCCTCCTTCTCCTTGCCATCCTCGGCCGCATTGGCGGTCGTCTCCGGCGGACGATTGGAGAGGGCCCCCGGAATGCCGAGTGCCAGGGAGTCGATGGTCTTGTCGGACTTGCTGGACTCACGGGTCAGCACGCCGGACGGATCGAGCTGCTGCTGGGTCTCTTCCACCGCATTGAAATTCACATCCGCGGCGATCTGCACCCGGAAGTTGCCGTTGCCCAGCATGGGGATCAGCATGTCGTTGGCCCGCTGACGGATGTATTGCTCCAGCTTGCGGGTGTACTCCATCTGCTGCACGCTCTGCTTGCCGAACGTGGCCTTGTCGCCCACCTCGGCACTGAGCAGCTGACCGGCCTGGTCGACCACGGTCACGGCGCCGGGCTTCATGCCGGAGATGCTGCCCGCCACCAGGTTGGCGATGGCCTCGACCTGACCGGGCTCGAGGGACTGGCCCGGCTGCAGATCCAGCATCACGGAGGCGCTGGGCTTCTCTTCATCCCGACCGACGAACAGGGTCCGCTTCGGGATCGCCAGATGTACCCGGGCACTGCGGATCGCATCGAGAGAGATAATGGTTCTGGCCAGCTCCCCTTCCAGGGCATGGCGATAGCGTGCCCCTTCCATGAATTCACTGGTGCCGAGACCCGTCACCGCATTGAGCCCTTCCAGCCCGGCAGGCATGGCGGCACGCACCCCGCGCGCGGCCAGCGCCATGCGCACAGGAGCCAGCTGGTGTTCAGGCACCAGGATCTGCCCTGAGCTCTTCTCCAGCCGGAACGGTATCTGCTCCTTTTCCAGCATCTCCATGATGTTGGCAGTGTCGTACAGTTCCTGCTTGCCGTAGAGCGGGACGTAATTCTTGCTGGAGGTCCAGAGGATCACCACTATGGTGCCGGCGACGATGGCCGCCAGCAGCGCGATGGTCAAAATGGATTTGTTGTCGCGGGATAGATTGCGCCAATGCCGCAATCCCTCTTGCAACCTGTCTTTCAGCGAGCCGTCCTGTTCCCCCGGCCTGGATGTCACGAGTTCAGTCATCTGTTACCTCAGAGCGGCATGCGCATGATGTCGTCAAACCCGGTCATCAACTTGTTGCGCACCTGCATAAGGGCGGAAAAGCTGAGGCCGGCCTTTTGACTCGCCACCATGGCACCCACCAGATCATCGCTCTGGCCGGTATCGACGGCAGCCATCAAGCGGGACGAGACATTCTGCTGCTCGTTGACACGACCGATGACATCCTGCATGGCGTTGCTGAAGGAGACTTCCGGCGTGCCGTTTGACTCGATGGAAGGCGCCTGGCTGGCGACACGCTGCATCTCCTGCATCTGCTGCAGTAGTGTTACTTGTGATGACATCATTTCAATCTTCACTCTTTATCCCTCTGCTTGAATCTGCCGTTCGATATCAATGCCTTGCTCACGCATTGCCGCCAGCTTGTATCGCAATGCCCTGGTCGTCATCCCGAGCGCATCCGCGGTACGGGTACGATGGCCACGAAAGCGACGCAAGGTTTCCAGTACGAATTGAAATTCCGCATTGCGGCGGGTCTCGCTCAACCCGTCGCATGACCCCACCAGGTCAACAGGCGCACTCTCGTCATCCTGCTGATCGATGGGCAACATCAAATCGATCGCCTGTATATGCAAACCCCGAGCCATGATCAACGAACGCTGGATGACATTGTCGAGCTCGCGCACATTGCCAGGCCATTGATAAGTAACCAGTTGCCGGGCGGCGGCCTCGCTCAGACGGTAGCCCTGAGCGGGGGCATGTTGCTCGATGAAAAAGCGGGCCAGCGGCAGAATATCTTCCGGCCGCTCACGCAGGGCGGGCCAGCTGATGGGCAGCACATCCAGCCGATAGAAGAGGTCTTCGCGGAACTGTCCTTCCGCCACCAGGGTGCGCAGTTCCTTGTTGCTGGCGGCGATGATCCGCACGTCGAGGGAAATGGTCTGGTGGCTACCGAGACGCTCCACCTCTTTCTCCTGCAGGACGCGCAGCAGCTTGGTTTGCAGGGGCAGGGAGAGTTCGGAGATCTCGTCCAGCAGCAGGGTCCCCCCCTGGGCCAGCTCGAACTTGCCGGGCTGGGCACTGGTGGCGCCGGTGAAGGCCCCCTTGTTGTGACCAAACAGGATGGATTCCAGCATGGCTTCGGGGATTGCCGCACAGTTGATGGCGACGAAGGGCTTGCCCGCCCGGCAGGACATGTCGTGGATATAGCGGGCGAGGCACTCCTTGCCTGTGCCCGACTCGCCGCCGATCAGGATGGTGGCACAGGTCTTGGCCGCTCGCCGTGCCAGCTGGAGTACCTGCAGGCTCTTGTTCGAGACGGCGACCAGGTTCGGGATCTTCTGGCGCAGGCGCAGGCCACACTGGATGGTTTCCAGCAGTTGTTGGGCACTGAAGGGTTTGACAATGTAGTCGATCGCGCCGGCACACATGGCTTCGGCGGCCAGATTGGCCTGATTTTCGTTGACCAGAATAATAGAATCAACACCGGCAAACGATTTCAATATTCCGGGGCCAGCTTCCGTCATGGCATCCATGTCAAATAAGATGAGACCCGTGCGATTTTTATTAACAAAATCGCCAACCTTATTTACTGAATTAACCCTGACTACCGGATATCCATGCCCTGACAATATGTCTGCAGTGTGACAAGTTGCAGCAAATTCCGGCTGCACTAACAAAATAGGCAGGTTCGAGACATGATGTTCCCGTATTTCATCAAATACGGGCATATTATTATCATTCATTAATGTCAGACACCCTTGCTGATGGATTTAGCAATAAACCAAGCATGAGTCGTCAAAACGCGCACCCACAGTCCAAAAAAGGACCGTGTTATTAAAGTAAAACCATGATAACCAAGATGATTGGCTGTCTGGCAACCCCGCTGTCATAAGCATTACTGCTGTTAGACCGGTAGCTTTGCGTCCTGACTTTTCAGTTCAGTTTGCCCTTGTCCTGTGACAACCCTTTCAGGGATGAGGCGCCTGGAAGAGGCGAATCCATTCAGTGTCGGACACTAATGATATATTAGTGTTCAACACGACGAAAATTGTCAAAAGCTGTCACATAATAACTTCTTTAAATTGCATAGCAAGTAAGCATGCGGAAAAAAAACTTCCCACAGGAATCCCTTCCTGAACATAAATTATCCAAGAGTGCCTATTACTTCGACTCTTAAATCTTCGGGAACCTCATTATATGAGAGTACTTTGAGGCCTTTGGCGAAAGAACGGGCATATCTGGCCATTAATGGCCTCAATTGCGGCATGACTACCAATACGGGGGCATGACCCAGCTGCTGCAACTGCTCCTTCACCAACGGCATGTTTTGCTGCAACTGGCCAAGCAGCTGGGGATCGACCGGGAAGCTGTCCAGCTGGATCTTGCCCTGCTGCTGGGCCTGGTTCATGGCGGCCAGCAGGGTCTGCTCCAGCCGATCGTCGAGGGTGAAGGTTGCCAGCACGTCCCGCGTGCCGATCGACTGGCGGACGATCTGCCGTTTCAGGGCGCAGCGCACATCGGAGGCGAGCAGAACCGGATCCTTGGTCAGCTCGCTGGCGTCGAGCAGGGTGGTCGCTATGGTCCGGATATCGCACAGGCTGACCTGATCCTTGAGCAACTGGCGGAAAACCCGCAGCTGCTGCATCTGGGTCAGCGCCTGATTCAGCTCCTCGGCGAGACGGGGAGACTGGTTGGCCAGGAACTGGCCCAGCTTGCCCACCTCGTCATGACCAAACAGGGTATCGAGCTGCTCGCGCAGCAGCTTGCTGGCGTGGGTCGCGATCACGGTGGCCGAGTCCACCACCGAATAACCCAGGTTGAGGGCCTTGGCCTTCTGTTCCGGCGAGATCCAGACCGCACTCATGCCATAGGCAGGATCCTGGGTCAGCTCACCATCCAGAGAGCCGTAGGTCTCACCGCTGCTGATGGCCATCAGTCGGTGGCAATCCACATTGCCCCCGGCCAGCGACACGCCGGAGAGCTTGATGCGGTATTGATCCGGCTGGAGCTGCAGGTTGTCCCGCACCCGGATCTCCGGCAGCAGGAAGCCATACTGCTCGGAGAGGGTCTTGCGAATGCCTCTCACCCGGGCCAGCAGCTCGGCCCCCTTGTCCTGCTCGGCCAATGGCACCAGGCGATAACCCAGCTCGATGGCCACCGCATCCACGGTCGGCAGATCGCTCCAGTCCAGTACCTGCTGTTCAGGCTGGGTCAGCTGGCGGCTCAGTTCCTGGACGGCGTCCAGATCCGGTTGCTGCACACGGCGCTTGCTGACGCTCCAGCCTGTCCAGGCCAGCACGGCGGCAAAGCTGAGGAAGGCCAGCATCGGCATGCCCGGCACCAGACCCAGGATCAGCATGATAGCGGCGGCGGTATAGATGACGCGGGGGGACGCCAGCACCTGCTGTCCCACCTGCTCCGACATCTCACCCTCATCGCTCACCCGGGTCACTATGATGGCGGCAGCCGTCGACATCAACAGGGACGGGATCTGCGCCACCAGACCATCACCAATGGTCAGCAGGGCGAAGCGCTGGAACGCCTCTCCCACCGGCAGCGCATGCTGGAAGATACCGATGGCCAGACCGCCCACCAGGTTGATGATGAGTACCAGCAGGCCGGCGATGGCATCGCCGCGCACGAACTTGGAAGCACCGTCCATCGCACCATAGAAGTCCGCCTCGCGGGCGATCTCCTCGCGGCGGATCCTGGCCTGATGCTGATCCAGAATGCCGGCATTGAGATCCGCATCGATGGCCATCTGCTTGCCGGGCATGGCATCCAGGGTGAAACGGGCCGACACCTCCGAGATCCGCTCGCCCCCCTTGGTGATCACCACGAAGTTGATGATCATCAGGATAACGAACACCACCAGACCGACCACATAGTTGCCGCCGATCACCACTTCACCGAAGGCCTGGATGACCTTACCGGCGGCATCTCCCCCCTCGTGGCCATGGAGCAGCACGACACGGGTAGAGGCCACGTTGAGGGACAGCCGCATCAGGGTCGCCACCAGCAGCACGGTCGGGAAGACCGAGAAGTCCAGCGGACGGCGGGCAGATACCGAGACCAGCAGCACCAGCACAGCCAACACTATGTTGAACGTGAACAGGGCGTCCAGCAGCCAGCCCGGCAGAGGCAGGATCATCATGGCCAGGATGGCCAACAGCATCAGCGGGATGGCTGTGTAGGATTGGGTCAAGATACGCCAGTTCAAAACTTACCTCTCAGGTTGACGTAATTCGGGCGGCACATGCAGGGGAGCAAGAGGCCTTGGCTTCTTGCCCTTGCCTGCCTGATAGGCCCGCAGCTGCAATACATGGTTCAATACATAGGCCACGGCGGTGAACAGGCCGGCCGGAACCTCCTGATCCACCCGGGTGGAGTAATAGATGGCCCGGGTCAGGTCCGGCAGGCTCATCACCGTCTTGTCGTGTTGTTTGGCCACTTCCCGGATCCGCGCCGCCATGCTGTCGACCCCCTTGGCAATCACGAAGGGGGCATTGGCCCTGGCGGGATCATATTTGATGGCGACCGCATAGTGGGTCGGGTTGACGATCACCACGTCGGCCTCGGGCACCCGCTGCTCGATGCGCGCGCGCGCCAGCATCCCCTGCACCTGACGGATCTTGGCCTTGATCTCGGGCCGCCCCTCGCTGTTGCGGTGTTCGTCCTTCACCTCCTGCTTGGTCATCCGCAACTGCTTGTTGAGGGACCAGCTCTGGTAGGGGACATCCAGCACCGCGATCAGCAGTTGCACACTGCCGAGCAGGATAAAGGCCTGGGAGAGGATCCGCAGTGCCTGCTCCATCGCCAGCTGGGGCGGCATCCGGTTCATCATCAACAAATGGGGCCACTGGTGTTCCAACATCATGGCCAGGGTGCCGCCGATGAGCAGCATCTTGAGCAAGGATTTGACCAGCTCCATCAGGCTGTGATGGGAGAACATCCTGCCCAATCCTTTGATCGGATTTAGCTTTTCGCCACTTGGCAGCAGTTTTTTCCAGGTCAGCACCAGGCCGCCAGGCACTATGCTGAGCAGGATCAGCATCAGGGCAAGAAACCCGAACAGCGGCAGCAACACCCAGAGCATGTTCAGCAAAGCCTGTGCCAGCCACTCAGTCATCATCGCCGGGCTACGCTCCCCCTGCCAGTCGAAGCGAATGGGCTGACGCATCAGCTGTGCGAAAAACTGGCCAAAGGCAGGCACCATCCACTGCATGACCAGACCGCCAAGCAGCAGCAAGCCTGCCGAGCTCAGCTCCTTGGAGCGGGCGATCTGCCCCTCTTCCCGTGCTTTCTGCCGTTTCTGGCCGGAGGCCTCTTCGGTTTTGTCCTGGGCACTGCTCTGGCTCATGAGGGAGTCAACGCCTTCAGTTGTTCCAGTACATAGGTCACCAGATCAAGGTAACGGGCGGGGACGCCGCCAATGGAGAGCGCCATGGTCAGCAGCCCCAGCAACAGGGTCATGGGAAAACCGAGCGAAAATATATTGAGAGAAGGAGCGGTACGGTTCATCACCCCGAAGGTGAGGTTGACCATCAACATGGCGACCACAGCGGGCAGGGTGAGAATGAGCGCCGCCCCGATCGACCAGCCAAGCAGGCCAACGACCCCCTTGATGTCGAGCAAATCCAGGGAAGAGCCGGGCGGCCAGCTGCGCAACCCCTGCACCAGGATATCCAGTGTCACCAGATGACCATTGAGCCCGAGAAACAGCAGGGTACAGAAGATCAGCATCAGCTGGCTGACGATGGGGGCCGTATCCCCGTTACTGGGGTCATTCATCACCGCCATCGCCAACCCCATCTGCATGGAGAGGATCTGCCCCGCCATGGTCAGGATCATGAACAGCATCTGGACACAGAGTCCGAACAGCAGGCCAAACATCAGTTGCTCGATGGTCAGCACGATTGCCCCTGCACTGAAGGGATCGATCACCGGCAGGTCGTGCATCATGGGGGCCACCAGCAGGCTGAGAATAAAGGCGAGCAGCAGACGCACCTGGGGCGGGACGCGGCCATCTCCGAAGAAGGGCATCACCCAGAAGGCGGTCGCGATGCGGATGAAGGGCCACCACCACTGCCCCAACCAAGCCGTCAGCTCGGCCGCACTGAGGGACAGCAGCGAGTTCATCCTATCAGCCCGGGGATCTTGAGGAAGAGTTCATGAAACAGAGTGGTGATCTGCGACAACAGCCAGTTGCCGGTAAACATCAGGGTCATCAGGGTCACGATGAAGCGGGGCAGGAAGCTGAGGGTCTGCTCCTGGATCTGGGTAGCGGCTTGAAAGATGCTGACCACCAAGCCGACGATAAGGCCGGGCACGATCAGCACAGACACCATGGTCACCACCAGATTGACGGCCCCGCCTACCAGGGCAACGCTCTGCTCCGCCGTCATCTCAACCCCCTCCCCCGAAACTGGCAGCCAGGGTGCCCACCGTCATGGACCAGCCATCCACCAGAACGAATACCATCAGCTTGAATGGCAACGAGATGATGAGAGGAGAGAGCATCATCATCCCCATCGCCATCAACACGCTGGCCACCACCAGATCGATCACCAGAAACGGAATAAACAGCATGAACCCGATCTGGAACGCCGTATTGAGTTCGCTGAGCACGAAGGCGGGCAGCAGTATGCTGAAGGGCACCTCGGATTTCGCCATCTTGGTCGGCTCACCGGCGATCCGCATCATCTGCTCCAGGTCCGGCTCGCGGGTCTGGGCCAGCATGAAGCGGCGCAGTGGCTTCTCGGCGCGGGCGACCCCCTCAGACAGGGTGATCTCGTTCTGATCGAAGGGAACGAAGGCATCCTGGTAAATCTCGGTCCAGACCGGCCGCATGATGAGCAGGGTCAGGATCAGGCTGATGCCGATCAGCACCCGGTTCGGTGGACTCTGCTGCAGACCCAGCGCCTGACGCAAAATGGCCAGCACTATGATGATCCGGGTAAAGCTGGTCATCATCAGCAACAGCGTCGGCAACAACCCGAGCAGGGTCATGAAGAAGAGGATCTGCAACTTGATGTTGTAGTCCTCCCCCCCGCTGGCGCTCGGCGAGACCGAGAACAGCGTCATGTCGGCACCCCATCCGGGCAGTGCAAACAGCAGCAGGGTCAGCGGCAGATAGCGCATCAGTCGTCGACGCCACCCAGCAGGTTGGTGTCGATTACGTCGACCAGACGCAGGCCATACTTGCCGTTGACCACCACGACTTCGCCCTTGGCCAGCAGGCGGCCATTGACCCGCACATCCAGCGGTTCGCCCGCCAGCTTGTCCAGCTCAATCACGGCCCCTTCCTCGACTTTCATCAGATCCCCCAGCGGTACTTCGGTGCTGGCCACTTCCAGGGTGACCTTGACCGGGATCTGCCGGAAGAAGGAGAGATCCCGCTGCTTGCTGTTGCTGGTCGGCGCCATGTAATCCGCCGCGCTCGGCATGCTGATATCGTCGCCAAACAGCTGATCCAGTCCATCCAGGTCCAACGGGTCATTCATCGTTTGCTCGCTCATGATTCGGTTTACTCCTCTACCACCGATGCAACCTGGTAGACCAGGCTGCCTTTATGTTCTGCAATCCGCCCGCTGAAACAGGGACGAGCACCAATCAGGGCCGGAACGACCTCGGGCAATTCCAGTGACAAGACATCTCCCACCTGGAGACACTCCAGATCGGCCAAAGTCATAGAGAGCTGCCCCATCACCACCCGCAGTTGCACGGGAACATGAGGCAGGACGCGGGACAGCTGCCCCTCCGGCAAGCTGGAAGTCGCCGGCTGCACCGACTCTTCGGCGGGCAACAGCCACATCTGCCATTCGTGCGCCATGTTGCCGGCCTGCATGGAGGCTCTGGTCACCAGCAACGGATGGGAAGGCAGCGCGTCCGGCTGTACTACGTTCAACTGCCACTTCAGATCTCCCAACCCCAGGCACGCGGACCAGATATCGGTCTGGTATTGGCACAGGCGCAGCAGCAGGCGTTGTTCGGTATCTGTCACCCCTCGCGTGGCTGACAGGGGAGTCTCTTCTTTTTGCGGTTGCAGGGTACCGCCAAAAAACAGCACCGCCAGGCGGTAGAGCACCTGATGGGAAATGGAGAAATAGACGATGCGTTTCGAATCCAGCGGCGTCTTCGCCTCGACCCAGATCAATGGCGCTGCGCCGCGGGCCGGCGCCTCGGCCGCAAACTCGCTGTACGCCAGCTCGCAGTCGGCACTGTTGAACAGCTGGGCCATGCAGCTCGCCGCCTGGAGCGAGAAAGTGCTCAAGGGGGCATTGACCTGTTTCAGCCGGGCCTGATTGACCCGCTCTATGCCCAGCAAATCATAACGAGGAAGGGCTCTCCCCTGCTCCGCACTGAGCAGGCGGGAAGGTGTGTGCGCTACGCCGCTTGATGTCATTGAAAATCCACCTTAACCATTTCATCTCGCTTCACAGATCCCGGCTCGTTCATCAAACCAGCCCACGATAGATACTTGTTCGTTCACGCGGATCATTACGACTAAAAAAAGTTGGAACTTTAATCGAAAGTTCAAAAATTCCGCTATGACAGGAGACAAATTTTTAAGCAATAAAAAATCCCGATGCCGCAGGCATCGGGATTGTCGTGACGCATCACGGGAATTGGGTCGGAGTCGGCCTGTAAGCCGGGTTCTGTACCGGGTTGCCCCGGTGGCAATCATTCCTCTAGGCCAGCAATCGCTCGCTGGCTCAAGCAACCTACCCGCCCCCAACGCGGGCCGCGCCAATGGGGGCCTATTTGGTCTTGCTTCGGGTGGAGTTTACCGTGCCACGAACTGTTGCCAGTCGCGCGGTGCGCTCTTACCGCACCCTTTCACCCTTACCTGATCCCTTGCGGGCCATCGGCGGTCTGCTCTCTGTTGCACTGGTCGTAGGCTCGCGCCCCCCAGGCGTTACCTGGCACCCTGCCCTGTGAAGCCCGGACTTTCCTCCCCTCCGCCCGTCTGTCCCGAGGGACACAACGACGAAGCAGCGACTGCCCGGCCAACTCCGAGGCGCGGATTATAGCCTCGTGACGGAGTCGGGTAAACCGGCAATTCCCCTTAACCGGAATTAATAGTGTTCGAGACCGTATTTGTAGAGGGCGTTCTTCTTCACCCCGTGGATCTCGGCGGTGAGGGCCGCCGCCTTCTTGAGCGGCAGCTCGGCCACCAGCAGCCCCAGGGTACGGATCGCCTCGGCCGGCAGTTCCTCTTCTTCTTTATTGGCACCTGCCACCACCAGCACAATTTCGCCACGACAGCGGTTCTCGTCTTCGCCGAGCCAGGTCAGCATCTCGGAAGCAGGCAGGCCGTGGATCGATTCGAAGGTCTTGGTCAGCTCGCGGCACACCACCACCTGGCGTTCACCGAGGATACGGGCGATCGCCTCCACCGTGTCCTGCACCCGGCGCGGGGATTCGTAGAACACCAGGGAGCGGGTGTCTTCGATGACCGCCTGCAGCCGATCATCACGCCCCTTGCTCTTGGCTGGCAGGAAACCCTCGAAGGCGAAGCGGTCGGTGGGCAGGCCGGCGGCGCTCAGGGCCGTGATGGCGGCGCAGGGGCCAGGCAGCGGCACTACCTTGACACCCGCTTCGCGACAGCGGGTGACGAGATGGTAACCGGGATCGCTGATAAGCGGGGTGCCGGCATCGGAGACCAGGGCGACGCTCTTGCCCTCCTTGATACGACCGATCAGCACATCGGCCTTCTGCTGCTCGTTGTGGTCGTGCAGGGCGAAGGTCGGTACCGAGATTTGGTAGTGGCTGAGCAGGATGCCGGTATGGCGGGTATCCTCGGCGGCCACCAGATCGACACTGCGCAGGGTATCGAGGGCCCGCTGGGTGATATCCGCCAGATTGCCGATCGGGGTGGGGACTATATACAGGGTTGGGATGTCACTCATGGGATCTCCGAGTGCCCCGACAATTGTGTCGTCATATTGGCCCGTTTACACTAGGGGGAATTTCAACACTGGTCGGGGAATGAACTTGAACCGGGTTACAAAGCAGCTAAGTGTATCACGACTCTTCGGCATCATACTCGCGGCAGTCCTGCTTGCCGCCTGTGCGTCGGAGCCCAATCAATCTTCCGGACAGCCGGGCATGCCGTCCGCCTTCTCGGAAATCACCAAGAACGCCCAGTGGTATCTGGAGCAGGTGGACCCGGCCAAGCCGGCTGAAGCCTTCACCTGGCAGATGCTGGCGGCGCGCAGCTATCTGGCGCTCGGCCAGAGCAAGCCGGCTGCCGCCCTGTTCCAGCAGTTGCAGAAACAGGCGCAGAGTCCGGAGCAGAAGGCGCAGCTGCAACTGCTGCAGGCTCATCTGTTGCTGGCCCAGGGGCACGCCAATCAGGCGCTGATCCTGCTGGAAGGCAAACCGGATGTCACGCTGGATGCCGATACCCAGAAGAACTGGTATCGCCAGCGGGTCGTGCTGCAACTGGACATCAACAACAAGTTTGGTGCCGCCAAGTCCTTGATCGCCATGGAGCCCTACCTGGCCCAGAGCGAGCTGGCCACCAACCACCAGCAGATCTGGTCGTTGCTGAAAAGCATGACCCCCTCCACCCTGCAGGCGCTGGAAGAGGCCCCGGCCCCCGACGTGACCACAGGCTGGCTGCGACTGGCGGCCCTGGTCAACGAATTTGGCGCCCAGCCGAACCTGCTGGCCCGCCAGCTGGATGGGTGGAAGCGTGACTTCCCGAACCACCCTGCCCAGAGTGACATGCCCGCCGGCCTTGGCGATCTGGCCTCCACCAGTGGCACCACCGTGCAGCAGATTGCAGTGCTGCTCCCTCTCTCCGGCAATCTGGAGCCGCAAGGGGCCGCCATTCGCAACGGCATGTTGATGTCCTACAAGGAGAACCAGGGTCAGTTCACCCTGAACTTCTACGACACCCAGCTCAAATCGACCGCAGAGCTCTACAAGCAGGCGATCCAGGAAGGGGCCGACATGATCATAGGCCCGCTTCTCAAGGACAGGGTCGGGGAACTGCTCAAGGCCAACCCGACCGTGCCCGTGCTGGCGCTCAACGAGCTGGATCAGCCGATCGTCAATGACAGCACCTACTACTTCTCCCTCTCGGCCGCTGCCGATGCCGCCCAGGCCGCCCAGTACCTCTATGGCCAGGGCTACCGCAAGCCGTTGCTGATCGCCGCCCAGGGGCGGATCGGCTACAGCAGCATCAAGGCGTTCGAGCAGACCTGGGCCACCCTGAGCCAGGACAAGCCCGTGGTCGCCACCTTTGGCGCCCGCAACGAGGTGCAGGGCATGGTGAAAAACGCCCTGAGCGGCCGTTCCACCGCCCGCGCCGGCGAAGTGGTGCAGCTCTCCGATGCGGCCCCGCGCAGCATCGATGCCGTCTATGTTGTGGCCAACAGCTTGGAAACCCGGATGATCAAGCCCTACGTGGACATCTCGGTCAATCCGATGGGCAGCCTGCCCATCTATACCGGTTCCCGTGGCTATGACAGCGCCGCCACCGAGGTCGCCTCCGAACTCAACGGCCTGCATATCGGCGAGATGCCGCTGCTACTGGGCGGTTTCGAGAAGGAACGCGAGCA
This sequence comes from Aeromonas sp. S9(2024), assembly GCF_041403185.1. Taxonomy (NCBI): domain Bacteria; kingdom Pseudomonadati; phylum Pseudomonadota; class Gammaproteobacteria; order Aeromonadales; family Aeromonadaceae; genus Aeromonas; species Aeromonas sp. S9(2024). Next base: position 108,721 of record NZ_JBGLRE010000007.1, on the reverse strand, counting down.
GATCGCCCTGCTCTGGCCACAGACCCAGGGAGACCTGCTGCGCCTGTTTGCCATGGGCTATGATGCCATCAGCCTGGCCGAAAACCTGCCGCAGATGCGCAAGCTCGGCACCATGCAGCAAGCAGGCATGAGCGGCCAGCTGAGCGTGGATGCCAAGGGCAACATCATCAGAACGCTGAACTGGGGCACTTACCGGAATGGCAAGCTGGTCGATGACAACGCAGCCCCGCAACTGGAGGCCCCTTCCAATGAAGAGAGCATTGGCGTGGATGAACCAGCAGTGGCAGAACCTGTTCCCGTCAGTGACGAGCAAGGGACAGTACTTTGAACAGCAGGCCGAGCGCTGGCTGACCGCGCGCGGCCTGCAACTTGCCGCGCGCAACTACCGCTGCCGTGGCGGCGAGATCGATCTCATCATGCACCAGGGCCAGACCCTGGTGTTTGTTGAGGTAAGATACCGCGCCACCACCAGCCATGGCGGGGCCGCCAGCTCGGTCACCCGCACCAAGCAACAGAAGATCAAGCTGGCCGCGCGTCACTATTTGAAGCAACATGCCATCAACGAGGCCAACCAGGCCTGCCGATTCGATGTGATTGCGTTTGAGGGCGACCAGCCCGACTGGTTCCAGAACGCATTTTAAGAGGACCCTATGACTGACCGCATCAAAGAGAACTACACCGAAAGCATCCAGACCAAGATTGCCGCCGCCGAGGCGCTGCCGGATGCCATCCATACGGCAGCCCAGATGATCACCATCTGTCTGCTCAATGGCCACAAGGTGCTGGCATGCGGTAATGGTCCCTCTGCCGCCCTGGCCCAGCTGTTCATCTCTGAGCTGGTCAACTGCTACGAAACCCAGCGCCCTTCTCTACCTGGCATGGCGCTCACCCCCGACATGGCCACCATCAGCGCCATCGCGACCGACCACGGCTTCGAAGAGGTGTATGCCAAGCAGATCCGCGCCCTGGGCCAACCGGGCGACATCTTGGTCGCCATTACCACTTCGGGCCACAGCCGCAGCCTGATCAAGGCTGCCGAAGCCGCCCTGTCACGGGACATGACCATAGTGGTGCTGAGCGGGGGCGATGGCGGCGAGATGGCCGGTCTGCTGGGACCCAATGACGTGGAGATCCGGGTGCCATCTGCCCGCCGTCCTCGCATTCTGGAGGTGAACCTGTTGACCCTGCACTGCCTGTGTGATCTCATCGACCAGACTCTTTTCCCGCAACAGGAAGATTGAAACCATGAACAAGAAGCTCCTCATGCTCGGTCTGCTGACCGGCTCCCTGCTGCTGCAAGGTTGCGCTGCCGTTGTCGTCGGTGGTGCCGCGGGTACCGCCAAGATGTCCGGCGACCGGCGCACCCTGGGAGCCCAGTGGGATGATCAGACCATAGAGCTGAAAGCGGCCAACCTGCTGGCTGACAACAAGCCACTGAGTGCAGCCAGCAAGATCAGCGTCTACAGCAACAATGCCCGGGTGCTGCTGGTTGGTCAGACTCCTTCCGAAGCCTACAAGCTGGAAGCCGGCAAGATCGTCGGGCGCATTGACGGCGTACGCCATGTCTACAACGAACTGCGTCTAGGGGAGCCCGCCAGCTTCACTACCCGCAGCAACGACTCCTGGATCACCTCAAAGGTGAAGGCCGACATGTTTGCCGCCAAGAACTTCGACAGCACCAAGGTCAAGGTAGTCACCGAGAATGGCGAGGTGTTCCTCATCGGTCTGGTGACCCGCGAGGAGGGAGAGCAGGCGGTCAATATCGCTCGCCATGTCAGCGGCGTGAAGCGCGTCATCAAGGCATTCGAATACGCCCAGAACTGATATCCTCGCCCATAAAAAACGCAGCCCACTGGCTGCGTTTTTTTATTTGATGACTTTCAGGGTCGGCTTGCCACTCGGGCGCGGCGGTTCAGGATCCGGCTCTACCGGCTCCTCTGCCTGCTCCAGCCAGAGGTCATAGCCAGGTTCCGGCGGGAACAGAGTCCCCACGCCGTTTTCCCGGGCATGAATGGCCAGTACGGCCGCCATCGGGATGTAGACCTGCTGGGCTACGCCACCGAAGCGGGCACTAAAGCTGATGGCATCATTATCCATGTGGAACTGCATCACGGCACGAGGCGCGATATTCAACACAATCTGGCCATCCTGGGCAAACTGCATCGGCACCATCACATGGGGAATATTGACGTTGACCACCAGATGAGGGGTCAGATCGTTGTCCAGCAACCAGTCATAGAACGCCCGTAACAGGTACGGGCGGCTCGGCGTCATTGTCGGTTCCATACTCATACGCCGGCACGGATCTCGCGCTCGGCTTCGGTCAGGGAGGCCTGGAAGGACTCACGCTCAAACAGGCGGACCATGTAGGCTTTCAGCTCCTTGGCGCCACGACCGGTCAGATCGATACCCAGGCTCGGCAGACGCCACAACAGCGGGGCCATGTAGCAATCCACCAGACCGAACTCTTCGCTCATGAAATAGGGCATTTCACCGAAGATGGGCGCGATGGCCAGCAGGTTGTCCCGCAGTTCGTTGCGCGCAGCATCGGCATCGGTACCGGCCATGATCTTGTCGGCCAGAGAGTACCAGTCCAGCTCGATGCGGTGCATCATCAGACGGCTGTTACCGCGGGCAACCGGGTAGACGGGCATCAAGGGCGGATGCGGGAAACGCTCGTCCAGATACTCCATGATGATGCGCGAGGTATAGAGCGCCAGCTCACGGTCTACCAGAGTCGGTACTGAGTTGTACGGGTTCAGCTCGGCCAGCTCATCCGGCAGATTGTTTGGGTCAACCTGGCAAATATCCACGCTAACCCCCTTCTCCGCCAGGACAATACGCACCTGATGGCTGAACATATCGTTGGCACCGGAAAACAGCGTCATAACCGAACGCTTATTGGCAGCTACAGCCATTGAACCCTCCCCTCATTTAAAAGCAGAAACGGCAATGAAGCATCTTGGACTTCATTGCCGTGCATTATATTACCCGTATCTGGTCGCTTAGTGAACGTCGCGCCAGAATTCCTTCTTCAACAGCACAGTGAAGATGAAGAAGATTACGATGAATCCAAGCACCCAGAAGCCCATGCGTTCACGCTCCTGTTGTACCGGTTCAGCCGAGTAGACCAAGAAGTTTACCAGATCCAGCACCGTCTGATCATACTCTTCGTTATCCATTTCACCATTGCCGTCAGATTTGATGCTGACAACCTGCTGGGTTTCGACGCCATCGACAGTATGTGTCGTAAACTCGGCGCGCGGTGTGCCCTGCAGCGGCTCCAGCACATGGGGCATGCCCACGGACGGGAAAACTGCGTTGTTCACCCCGAACGGACGGGTCGGATCGACGTAGAAGGAGCGCAGATAGGTGTAAATCCAGTCTGCCCCGCGAACACGGGCCACCAGCGTCAGATCGGGGGGCGGCGCACCAAACCACTTGGCAGCATCCTTCTCGAACATGGCGCTCTTCATCAGATCACCGACCTTGGCATCGGTAAAGATGAGGTTGGCTTTCATCAGATCCTCGGGGATCCCGAGATCCGCGGCAACCCGGTTGTAACGCTGGTACTGGGTAGAGTGGCACCCAGCACAGTAGTTCATGAAGGTGGCGGCACCACGCTGCAACGAGGTCTTGTCATCCAGTTCGTAATGGGCCTTGTCCAGCGGGAAATTGCCCCCTGCCGCGACCGCCAGGCAGGGTAACAGGGCCAGCACTGCAAATATTATTTTTTTCATTTGAATGTCACCCTTTCCGGCAGCGGCTTGGTTTGTTCGTTTTTGCTGTAGAAGAACAACAGGACGAAGAACCCGAAGTAACCCAGGGTACAGATCTGGGCAACCAGTGTCAGAGTCGGAGTCGACGGCAGCACACCCAGTACACCCAGGATAATGAAGCAGACCACGAACTGGGCAATGTTCAGCTTGTGCAGCTTGCTGCGGTAACGCACCGAGCGCACCTTGCAGCGATCCAGCCAGGGCAACAGGAACAGTACCACGATGGAAAGACCCATCATGATGACCCCGAACAGCTTGTCAGGAACCGCACGCAGAATGGCGTAGAAGGGGGTGAAATACCACACCGGAGCGATATGCGCCGGGGTCTTCAGACCATTCGCCACTTCAAAGTTCGGCTTCTCGAGGAAGTAACCCCACATATCCGGCTTGAAGAAGATGATGGCGCAGAAGAAGAACAGGAATCCCGCGACACCGATCATGTCCTTGACGGTGAAGTAGGGGTGGAACGCCACCGCATCCAGCGGCCAACCGTTGGCATCCTTGTGCTTCTTGATGTCGATGCCATCCGGGTTGTTGGAACCCACTTCGTGTAACGCCAGGATGTGCATCGCCACCAGCATCACCAGTACCAGCGGCAAGGCGATGACGTGCAGCGCAAAGAAGCGGTTCAGGGTGGCACCTGAGATGACGTAGTCACCACGGATCCACAGGGTCAGGTCGTCGCCGATGACCGGAATGGCACCAAACAGCGAGATGATGACCTGAGCCCCCCAGAAGGACATCTGGCCCCACGGCAGCAGATAGCCCATGAAGGCTTCGGCCATCAGTACCAGGAAGATCAGCATGCCGAAGATCCACAGCAGCTCGCGCGGCTTCTGGTAGGAGCCGTAGATCATGCCACGGAACATGTGCAGATAGACTACCACGAAGAAGGCGGAAGCCCCGGTGGAGTGCATGTAACGCAGCAACCAGCCATATTCCACATCCCGCATGATGTACTCAACGGAGGCAAAAGCACCTTCCGCCGAGGGGTTGTAGTTCATGGTCAGCCAGATGCCGGTGATGATCTGGTTGACCAGCACCAACATGGCGAGGGAGCCGAAGAAGTACCAGAAGTTCAGGTTCTTCGGTGCCGGGTACTTGGCCATGTGATCGTTGTACATGGCAGTGAGCGGGAATCGATAGTCGATCCAGCCCATCAGTTTACTCAACATGATCAGGCCTCCTTGCCATCGGCACCGACCAGGATGGTGGTGTCATTAATGAATTGATAGGGCGGCACGACCAGGTTGAGCGGTGCGGGTACCCCTTGGAACACACGACCGGCCATATCGAACTTGGAGCCGTGGCACGGGCAGAAGAACCCGGAGGTGACGCCCTGCACCTGTTCGCCAAAGCTGTCAGGCAAGTAGGTCGGTGAGCAGCCGAGGTGAGTACAGATCCCGACGGCCACGAAGATCTCGGGTTTGATGGATCTGTAACCGTTGTGGGCATAATCGGGCTGCTGAGGTTCATCAGAAGCGGGATCGCGCAACTTGTCATCATGAGCGGCCAGGGCATCCAGCGTCTGCTTGGTGCGGTTGACCACCCAGACCGGTTTGCCACGCCACTCGACACGGATGAGCTGGCCCGGTTCCAACTTGCTGATATCGACTTCGACCGGAGCACCGGCGGCTTTGGCCTTGGCACTCGGGTTCCATGATTTTATAAACGGCACTGCGGTAAAAGCAGCTCCTACCCCACCAACGGCAACCGTTGACCAGGTAAGAAATCTGCGGCGACCGGTATCAACTGGCGCATTGCTCATCCAAAAACTCTCCCATGTGGACTCCGCGCATTCTTATAGTGTCCCTGTTCCCCATTTCTCCGTGACAACAGCGGCGGAAGCTGGAGTTACAATTGCCACAGAAAACAGGGGAAATTTTAAAGAAAAGATAACAACTTGACAAGAAAGAGCGGTGAGCAATGAAAACAATAAAGAAACAATTTTTTGTCTTTTGTGACCTGTGGTTAGCATTGATATCGGTAATATTACCAATAAAAAAAGCCTGGCAATCGCCAGGCTTTTTTGACACTCGAAAGAGTGAGTACCAGAAGCGAATTAACGCTTGGAGTACTGCGGACGCTTACGAGCTTTGTGCAGACCAACTTTCTTACGCTCAACCTTACGGGCATCACGAGTAACAAAGCCAGCTTTACGCAGTTCGGAACGCAGGGTTTCGTCGTACTGCATCAGAGCACGAGTGATACCGTGGCGGATCGCACCAGCTTGACCGGAGATGCCACCACCGTTAACGGTGATGTACAGATCCAGTTTCTCGGTCATCTCAACCAGTTCCAGCGGCTGACGAACTACCATGCGGGCAGTCGGACGGCCGAAGTACTGCTCCAGGGAGCGCTGGTTGATTACGATCTTACCGCTGCCCGCTTTGATGAATACGCGAGCAGTGGAGCTTTTGCGACGGCCGGTACCGTAGTATTGATTTTCTGCCATGTTGCCAGTTCCCGATTAGATATCCAGTACTTGAGGTTGCTGAGCAGCATGAGCGTGCTCGGCGCCTGCGTAAACTTTCAGTTTACGGAACATGGCACGGCCCAGAGGACCTTTCGGCAGCATGCCTTTAACAGCAGCTTCGATTACCATTTCCGGTTTACGCTGAATCAGCTTGTCGAAGCTGATGGACTTGATACCACCCGGGAAACCGGAGTGAGCGTGGTACATTTTATCGGTAGTTTTGTTACCGGTTACACGTACCTTCTCGGCGTTTACAACGATGATGTAGTCACCGGTGTCAACGTGCGGAGTGTACTCAGCTTTGTGCTTACCACGCAGACGAGCAGCGATCTCGGTTGCGATACGACCCAGAGTTTTACCTTCTGCGTCCACAATGTACCAGTCACGTTTTACGGTTTCTGGCTTGGCAACGAAAGTTTTCATTAAGTTAAACCCAATTACCTGTTACAGACCCAATTGCTTATGGGGGCTCTCCCACAAACAACAAACGATGGCCTACCTGTACCCCTTCGAATACAAGTAAAGCTTAAAGTGTTGCTGTCTTATCGACAGCTGTAACGTGGGCCGGGCGATTATAAGTGAAGTTGCCTTAAATATCACCTGCTAATTTCACTGCCATGAAGCTAGCAAATGTCGCCCGGCCCTACCTGCCGCAGATGCCCATCCGACTGGCAGGCGCGGTATTGTGACTAAGGAAGGTGCACTCTTGCAAGGTATTCGTGCGATTGCATTTCCTGAAGCCGTGAAAGACAGCGTTGGAATTCGAAATTCAGCAGCCCTTCACCATAGAGATCCGCCATGGGAACAGCTGCCGAAATGATGAGCTTGACGTGCCGTTCATAGAATTCATCTACCATGGCGATGAAGCGGCGAGCCGCGTCATCCGTGCCTGCTCCCATTGGCTGAACGTTGGCCAGCAAGACGGTGTGAAACAACTTGGCCAGTTCTATGTAGTCGTTCTGGGAGCGGGGAGTACAGCAAAGTTGCTCGAACTCCATGTAAAGCACCCCTTCCCCCATCCCCAGCGACACCAGCTGGCGATGATTGATCTCAAGATCCCCCACCCGGGCCTCGTGACCACCTGTTAATTGCTGGAAATAACGCTCAAGGTTCGATTTTGCCTGTAGATCCAGCGGACAGTGATAGATCTCGGCCTGCTCCAGGGTTCGCAAGCGATAGTCGATGCCGCCATCCACATTAAGTATCTCGCAATGACGCTCGATCAGCGCGATGGCAGGCAGAAAACGGGCTCGTTGCAGTCCATTGCGATATAACTCTTGCGGAGGAATATTAGACGTAGCGACCAGCACTACGCCGTGGCCAAACAGTTCCTGAAACAGAGTGCCCAGCAACATGGCGTCTGTAATGTCGGAGACGAAAAACTCATCGAAACAGATGATATCCGTCTCGCTGGCGAGCTTGCTGGCAATCTGCTTGAGTGGATCGGTCTGGCCGTTCAATGCATTAAGTTCATCGTGGATGCGGTGCATGAAACGGTGAAAATGGCAGCGCAGTTTACGCTCACCCGGCAGGCTCTCGAAAAAAGTATCCATCAGCCAGGTCTTGCCTCTGCCGACACCGCCCCACATATAGATACCCTGGATGGGCTCGGGCGGTTTCGGCTTTTGCAGCCAGCCCAACAGTCCGCCGGATCTGGTCGGAGTCGGGCGCCGCTGCAAATCCTGATACAGTCGCTCCAGCCTGCTGATCGCCATACGCTGGGCGGGGTCGGCCTGAAAACCCGGACGCAGCAGATCCTGCTGATATTTTTGCTGCGGTGTCATCCTTGATGTGCCTCTCCAAGTCCCTGAATAGAGGACAAAATGGTATCACGGCCTCGGGACGCACGGTATAGTGCCAACCAGGCATGGCGGTTTGTTCAACCGAATCAACACACTGTTTTAGCTGTAACAAGGAGCATCTATGAGTCTGTTAACTGGGATCCTGCTGGCTGTCGCGGCCCTGATCATCGGTATCATCATCGGCCGTTTCTCGGTACGTAGCCGTGATGCCGGCCGTCTGGAACAGGAACTGAAGAAGGCCCACAAAGAGCTCGAAAGTTATCAGGGCCAAATCAATACCCACTTCGCCGACAGTGCGGCGCTGATGGAGCAACTGGCCGAGCAATATCAGACCCTCTACCGCCACATGGCAGAGCAGAGCAAGTTCCTGGCCAAGGCTCAAGAACCCCTGTTCCGTGAGCCGCCGGTAGAAGAAACGCAAATCAGCACCGAGACTGAACCCGGCATTCCTCCCCGTGACTATGCCGGAGCCTCTTCCGGTTTGCTCAAGCAAACAAGCTAGTGCCTCGCGGAACTAATCCGCCAGCCCTGTGGTCTGACCTTGACGATTGCAATGCAACTTTTTCTGGGAGCTGTTTTTCATATGCGTAAACCTCTTTCCATGCTCAGTGTGCTAGCCCTCAGTGTCGGTATCGCCATGTCTGCGGCCCCTGCACAGGCTGCAATGCCTTCCCTGTTCGAATCTAACCAGGAGATGCCGAGCCTGGCACCGGTTCTTGAGCAAGTTACCCCTGCCGTGGTCAATATCTCCGTCTCCGGCAAGAAAGTGACCCGTCAGCGTCTGCCGGAACAGTTCCGTTTCTTCTTTGGCCCCAACATGCCTGACGAGCAAGTGAGCGAGCAGCCGTTCCAAGCGCTGGGCTCCGGCGTCATCATCGATGCCAAGAAAGGCTATGTCATCACCAATGCTCACGTGGTACACGAAGCGGACGAGATCAAGGTCAACTTGAAGGATGGCCGCGAGTACGCCGCCAAGAAGATTGGTGAAGACAAGCAGTCCGATATCGCTCTGCTGCAAATCAAGGCCGACGATCTGGTGCAGATCAAGTTCGCCGACTCCGACGAGCTGCGAGTCGGCGACTATGCGCTGGCCATCGGCAACCCGTTTGGGCTGGGCCAGACCGTGACCTCGGGTATTGTCAGCGCCCTGGGCCGTAGCGGCCTCAACATCGAAAATCTGGAGAACTTCATCCAGACCGATGCGGCCATCAACTCCGGCAACTCGGGTGGAGCCCTGCTCAACCTGCGTGGCGAGCTTATCGGCATCAACACCGCCATCCTGGGCCCCAACGGTGGCAACATCGGCATCGGCTTTGCCATTCCGTCCAACATGGTGCGCAACCTCTCCGAGCAGATCATCAAATATGGTGAAGTGCGTCGTGGCCAGCTGGGGATCACCGGCACTGAGCTCACTTCGGAGATTGCCAAGACTTTCGGCTACAACAAGAAAGATGGTGCCTTCGTCAACCAGGTCATGCCTGACTCTGCCGCAGCCAAGGCTGGTATCAAGGCTGGCGACATCATCGTCAGCATCGATGGCAAAGCCATCCGTTCGTTTGGTGAGCTGCGTGCCAAGATCGCGACCATGGGTGCCGACAAGCAGGTTGCCCTCGGCCTTATCCGAGATGGCAAGGAGCAGACCGTCAAGGTGACCCTGAAAAAGGCGGATGATAGCGAGATCCTAGCCAGCGCCCTGCATCCGGCACTGGAAGGGGCCAAGCTGAGCACCACTACAGAACCTGTTTCCGGCGTCGCCGTGGCCGATATCGACCCGCGCTCGCCTGCTGCGGCCTCCGGTTTGCAGAAAGGTGACATTATCATTGGCGTCAACCGCCTGCGGATCAACACGCTGGGCGAGCTGACCAAAGCACTCAAGAACAAACCTGACGTGCTGGCACTCAATATCCAGCGGGGTGACTCTTCACTCTATCTGGTGATCCGCTAATCCCTCCCCCACCCGCGGCATTCGCTGCGGGTGATTTTTATCCACCGATGATGTTATTCTCTGCCCGCAGCCTGTACGGATGAGAATGACATGAAAATCCCCCCTTTAGTCAGTTACTTGGGCAAGTCCATCGGCTTCGGTTTGACCGTCGCGGCGCTGCTGCTTGTGTTGTTTCCCAATTTTCGTGGGGGGGCCCAGCTACCCGGTCTCATCACCAATGCCCGCGAGTTGAGCTTCTCCTACGCCGCTCATCGCGCCGGCCCTGCCGTCGTGAATATCTACACCCGCAGCTTTGCCGCCAATCAGGGGAATCAGGGGGAACTGCGCCCACAGGGGCTGGGCTCCGGCGTCATCATGACTTCCCGCGGTTACGTGCTGACCAATTATCACGTCATTGCCGATGCCGACCAGATCATCGTCGCATTGCAGGATGGGCGGGTGTTCAGCGCCGAGCTGGTCGGTACCGATCAGCTGACCGATCTCGCTGTACTCTATATCGAAGCGGACAATCTGCCGGTCATCCCCCAGGATCCGGAACGACAACCCGAAGTGGGTGATGTGGTGCTTGCCATCGGCAACCCCTACAACGTTGGCCAAACCATCACTCAAGGCATCATCAGCGCGACCGGGCGCGCCGGGCTCTCCAGCATGGGACCCGACAGCAATGGCCGCCAGGATCTGCTGCAGACCGATGCCGCCATCAATGAGGGCAACTCGGGCGGGGCTCTGGTCAATGGTCGTGGCGATCTGGTGGGGATCAACACCGCTACTTATCACCTCAACGGCAATCAGGAGACTTACGGCATCAGCTTCGCCATCCCCTACCGGCTGGCCAAGCGGATCATGGATGAGCTGATCGCCAACGGTCGGGTCATCCGTGGCTACCTCGGCGTCTCCAGCGTCGAGATCAACCCCATCGTCGCTCGCATGATGAACCTGGGTGATCTGCGCGGTCTGGTGGTGGAGAGCCTGGATCCCAACGGCCCGGCCAGCAAGGGAGGTCTGAAGCGGGGAGATGTACTGCTCAAGATCAACGGCGAGGCCATCAGCGGCGTTCGGGCTGCCATGGACAAGATTGTCGAGAGTCGCCCGGGCACCAAGCTCACCATCTCGGTATTTCGTGAGGGCAAACCGCTCGAAGTCGTGGTCACCATAGAAGAGGATCTGCGCTACCAGAAGCGGGCAACCCGCTAGGGTGCTGTACACGCAGGACGTCGACGGCAGGAGATAGCGAAGTGGGAAGGAGAGCGAATACCTGAGAAGCCGCAGGTATTCTCCTTATGCGTGGCGTCTCATACGCCAGAAGGCTGAGCGACTACTCTTCGTTGAAACCGGACGTAAACAACGCGACAACGGCAGCCAGGGCTTCCACCTCGTCGGGCCCCTCCACCTGAACTTCCACCTGACGGCCCTGGGCAGAGTCCAGCATCAGCAAGCCAATCACACTGTCGGCATCAGCCTCAACACCATCCTCATTGCGCAGCAGCACATGAGCATCAAAACCCTGTACCAGCTCGAACAGCATCATGGCTGGCCGAGCGTGGATACCCAGCTTGTTCTTCACTTCAACCGAGGCGGAAACTGTCATCAGGTCGTCCTATTGGGGTATCACGCTTGGGAACTGCTCTTGTCGAGGGTACGGTGGCGAATTTGCACGTTCTTGCCGAGCTGCCGGAAGGAGTTGGCCAGGCGTTCGGCGATGAATACCGATCTGTGCTGGCCCCCGGTACAGCCGATGCCGACCGTGAGATAGCTGCGGTTATTGCGCTCCAGATGGGGGAGCCAGGTCATCAGCATGTGTTCGATTTGCTGGGTGAACAGCATCACGTCCGCCTGGGCCGAGAGGTAGCTGGCCACCGGCTCATCCTTGCCGGTAAAAGGCTTGAGCTCGGGGATCCAGTGCGGATTGGGCAGGAAGCGAGCGTCGAACACGAAATCGGCATCCTTGGGTATGCCATATTTGAAACCGAACGACTCGAACACCAGCACCAACTCGTTCTCTTTCTTGCCGAGCACCCGAGTCTTGATGAGCTCGCTCAAGTCGTGAATGCTGAGGCTGGTAGTATCGATGCGCAGATCGGCAGTTGAGGAGATTGGCGCCAGCAGATGGGTCTCTTCCCGGATCGCCTCGTCCAACGACAGTTTGTTGCGCGACAAAGGGTGCAGACGGCGGCTCTCGCCATATCGTTTGAGCAGCGTGGTGTTGTCGGCATCGAAGAAGAAGCTGGCAAACTCGACCCTGCCCTCGTTGCGCACCTGAGCCAGCAGATTCTCCAGTTTTTCCGAATCATTCGGCAAGTTGCGCACGTCTATGCTGACTGCCAGCTTGTCGTACTGGCTCTCGACCGAAACGATCAGCTGGGGCAACAGGTTGACCGGCAGGTTGTCCACACAGTAATAACCCAGATCTTCCAATACCCTCAGGGCTACGGTTTTACCGGAGCCCGAGCGTCCACTTACCACGATTAACTGCATCTTGTTCCCTCACGCCAAAACGGGTGTGTGATCCTGGCCTGTATATCAGGCTGAGGTCATGATCTGATAGAGCTCTTCATCGCTGGTTGCCTGGCGTAACTGGCGGCATACCGCCTTGTCACCCAGCTTGGAGGCCATCAGGGAAAGGGTCTTGAGATGCTGTTTGCACTCGCTTTCCGGTACCAGCAGAGCAAACAGCAGGTCAACCGGTTGATTGTCGATGGAGTCGAAAGGGATGGGATCGGCAAACGTCATCAGAATAGCGGTGGGCGGAAATTCATCGTCGATACGACCATGAGGGATCGCGATACCGGCACCGATCCCGGTACTGCCCATTTTTTCGCGGGCCAGCAAGCATTCAAACAGCGCCTGGCGTGAGGTACCCAGGCGCTCGGCGGCCAGCTCGCTGATGATTTCGAGGGCCCGTTTCTTGCTAGTACAAGGGACTGCACTCTTGGTGCAGTCCCGACTCAGTATGTGTTCAAGTTGCATGGTTATTTTTTATTTAACTTGTCTTTATGCTTGATGATCTGCCTGTCCAGCTTGTCGAGCAGGGTATCTATCGCGGCATACATATCGGCATGCTCGGAGTTGGCGAAGACCTCGCCGCCACTGACATGCAGTTTGGCTTCGGCGATCTGGTTCAGTTTTTCCACGCTCAGCACCACATGCACGTTGTTGATGTGGTCGAAGTGACGCTCGAGTTTGGCAAATTTGTTATTCACATAATCACGCAGAGCTTCGGTAATCTCGACATGGTGTCCGGTCAGGTTAATTTGCATAACGTCATCCTTTTGTTTTGCCTAAACCAGGCGTTTGCGCTGATTGGAAGGTGGGATAAACAGGGATTCGCGGTACTTAGCGATCGTGCGTCTAGCCACCATAATACCCTGTTCGGCCAGCAAATCCGCGATCTTGCTATCACTTAGCGGCTTGGCGGGGTTCTCCGCCGTCACCAGCTTCTTGATGAGCGCACGGATTGCGGTCGATGAGCACTCTCCTCCTCCTTCTGTATTCACATGGCTGGAGAAAAAAAACTTCAGTTCGAAAATACCGCGGGGGGTATGCATGTATTTCTGGGTTGTTACACGGGAGATGGTCGACTCGTGCATCTCCACCGCTTCGGCGATATCGTTGAGCACCATCGGCTTCATCGCCTCTTCACCATATTCGAAAAAACCCTGTTGCTGCTCGACGATGCAGCTGGCCACTTTCAACAGGGTGTCGTTGCGGCTCTCAAGGCTCTTAATGAACCACTTTGCTTCCTGCAAGTGGGAACGGATAAACTGGGTATCCGTGCTGCTACGGGCGTTACGTGCCATAGCGGCATAGGTCTCGTTGACCCGGATGCGCGGGGATGAATCAGGATTGAGTTCCACCACCCAGCGATTCTGCCGTTTGACTACGGAGACGTCCGGGATCACGTACTGGGAGTCGCTCTGGATGATGCCGTTGCCCGGCCGTGGCTCCAACAGCTGGATCAGATCCAGCACCTCCTTGAGGTCGCTCTCCTTGAGTCGAGTCTTACGGGCCAGGGTGCGGTAATCGCGGTTGCCAAGCAGATCCATGTGCTCCTGGATCACCTCCTTGGCCTCACTGATCCAGGGAGTCTCGGGGTCGTACTGCTCCAGCTGGATCAGCAGGCACTCCTGCACCGAACGGGCGGCAATTCCCACCGGATCGAAGTGTTGCACCCGCTTGAGCACGACCTCGATTTCGTCGAGTTCGACTTCCACCTCGTCGCTGCTCACCGCCGCCTGGATATCTTCCAGCGACACAGTCAGATAACCGGATTCGTCGATGGCATCTATGATGGCAAGTGCGATGGCAGCATCCACATCGCTGAATGGGGTGAGGCGCATCTGCCATAACAGGTAGTCCTGCAGGTTCTCGGTGGTCTCCCCCTGGTAGACGGTGTCATCCCCATCATGGATGGGTCCGGCACTCTGGGCCGTCCCCGCGGAATACACCTCGTCCCAGGTCGTATCCACCGGCAACTCGTCCGGCATCTGATCCTGGGCCATGGCATCGCTGGAATCCAGCTGGCTGGCATCAACCTGATCTTGTGGGGATGTCTCCTGCACCTCGCTCTCTTCCTGCTCCAGCAGGGGATTGTTTTCGAGCGCTTGCTGAATTTCCTGCTGAAGTTCCAGAGAGGAGAGCTGGAGCAGACGAATCGCTTGTTGTAATTGCGGCGTCATGGTCAGGGATTGACCGAGACGCAACTGTAATGTCGGCTTCATCTACGTCGAGATATCCTTATGTTCAGCGAGGCACGCGGCAAAGGAAATGAAGGCATGCCCCCTTACTATAGACTGAATTGATCGCCCAAATAGACGCGCTTGACCTGCTCATCGGCGAGGATATCAGCCGGCGCACCTTCAGCAATCATCTGGCCGTGGCTGACGATATAGGCCTTCTCACATACGTCCAGAGTCTCTCTGACGTTGTGGTCGGTGATCAAGACGCCCAGCCCCCTATCTTTCAGGTGCTGGATGATCTTCTTGATGTCTATCACAGAAATGGGATCCACACCGGCAAACGGCTCATCCAGCAGGATAAAGCGCGGCTCCGCCGCCAGGGCGCGGGCAATTTCGACCCGGCGCCGCTCGCCACCGGACAAACTCTGACCCAGGTTGTCGCGGATGTGGGTGATGTTGAACTCTTCCAGCAACTGTTCGACCTTGTCTTCCCGCTCCTCGCGACTCAACCCCTTGCGAGTCTGCATGACTCCCATCAGGTTGTCGAACACCGAGAGACGGCGGAAAATAGAGGCTTCCTGCGGCAGATAGCCGATGCCGTTGCGGGCACGCACGTGCATGGGCTGCAGGCTGATATCCTGATCATCGATGGTTATGAGACCGGCATCACGCTGCACCAGGCCGACGATCATGTAAAACGAGGTCGTCTTGCCGGCGCCGTTGGGTCCGAGCAAGCCGACGATCTGGCCTGTGCCAACCTCCAGACTCACATCACTGACCACCATGCGGCGCTTGTAGCTCTTCTGCAGGCCCACTGCTTTCAATACTGCCATGGCTTATTTTCCCTGGGTCTGCTGATCGGCCGGCTTGTCGAAATTCTCTACCTGATCCGGCAGGAAGACGGTTTTGACCCGCTGATTCGGTGTCTTGCTCTCGGCGATCATCTTCTGTTTAACGATGTCGTAGCGGATCAGGTCACCATTGACCTGACTATCTTCCTGCTTGAGCTGGCCATTGCCGGTGATGGTCACCAGGCGCTTCTTCAACTCGTAGCGAATGCTGTTGCCGTGGGCGTTGACCGGCTTGCCGTTGTCCAGGATCTGGAAGAAAGTAGCGGGCTTGCCATAAGCGGTCATCACCTCGGCCCCTTTCTCGCCGGAGCGGGTCACAACTACTTTGTCGGCCTTAATCTTGATAGTGCCCTGAGTGATGATCACATCCTGCTCGAAGGTGACGCGATTATCCTGCATCTCTGCGACCTGCTTGATGGCATCGACATAGACCTTCTCGGCAAAGTCGGACTCTTTGGCGGTCACAACACCGCAGAACAACAAGGCTGCGAGGGCCAGATTAACGTTTTTCATTGAAATAGATGGCATGACCTTGATCCAGTAACTCAAAATATTTGCGGTCCAGATGGCCTTTCAGGCCAACCCCTTCGGTCTGGAAATCCTGACCCAAAATCTTCACTTCCCGATTGCTGCGCACATCCTGGGTCACCAGGTCCAGCTCCAGATAGGGAGTATCGAGCGTGGAGATGAAGGAGGTGGGCAGCAGACCGTCCAGATGCACCTTGTCCCGCATGATCACGTTGTCATCGGTGTTGAGCACACCAGTGTCGGCCGTGACTTTCCATTCAGCCTCCCCCTTGTCATCGAACATGTAGACGATGGGCTTGTCGAATGTCGCCTGCTCGATGATCTGGTAGTACTCGGCATAGGCCGACTCCAACCGTTCGGTACGCTTGCCGTTCACATCAAAACGGGTGGTCACCAACTCTTTGGCGACAAAATCCGGCTGATAATGCTCGGTTTTTACCGTGCTCTCCGGCACCAGCTCCACCTTGCTCAACTGCCAGGCGACCAGAGCAACCAGAAACAACAGGGCAAACAACAGGGTCTGTCTGTTCATACCGATGCCTCAGGCTGGTAATCTCCGTACCCTTGGGCCTGCAGGATCAAATCGCATACCTCGCGCACCGCGCCTGTGCCGCCAGCCAGGCGAGTCACCATATCGGCTCGGCGCAAGACCAGAGGATGGGCATCGGCCACCGCAATACCAAGGCCACAAGCCTCCATCACCGGCAGGTCTATGGTGTCATCGCCCATGTAGGCGGCCTGCGACGCATCTAGGCCCAGCTTGGCCAGCAATGCCTCGAAGTGGGGCAATTTCTTGTCCGCCCCCTGCACCACGTGATTCACTCCGAGACTCTTCATTCGATCACTGACGATGCGGGAGTTGCGCCCCGTGATGATGGCGATCTCGATGCCCGCATTGAGCAGGGCCCGCATCCCCGCGCCATCGCGGGTGCAGAAGGTCTTCAGCTCCTCGCCGTTGTTGCCCATATAGATGAAGCCATTGGAGAGTACCCCATCCACATCGCACACCAGCAGGCGGATTTGCGCCGCCTTGTCATACTGGCTGCGCGTCACCGGACCATAAAGGGTCGGTACGTTTTGCATTAAATTACTCCGGCTTTCAGCAGATCGTGCATGTTGAAGGCACCCAGCGGGCGCTTGTCTCCATCCACCACCAGTAATCCGTTGATCTTTCTGGTTTCCATCAGTTTGACGGCTTCTGCCGCCATCATCTCCGGCCCTACGGTAACACAGTTGGCGGTCATTACGCGGCTGATCGGGGTGTGATGGATGTCCACCTGCTGATCGAGAATGCGGCGCAGGTCGCCATCGGTAAAGAGTCCCGCCAGCAGGCCGTGCTGATCGACGACCGCCGTCATGCCAAGCCCTTTGCGGCTCACTTCCAGCAGTGCCTCGCTGATGGTGGCATCAATAGAAACCAGGGGCAACAGGTCACCACTGTGCATCAGATCGCCGACCCGCAGCAACAGGCGCTTGCCAAGCGACCCGCCCGGGTGGGAGAGCGCGAAGTCATCGGCGGTGAAGCCGCGCGCCTCCAGCAGGGCTACCGCCAGCGCATCCCCCATCACCAGAGTTGCCGTGGTGCTCGACGTGGGCGCGAGTCCCAGCGGGCAGGCCTCTTTTTCCACCTTGATGCACAGATGCACATTGGCCTCCTTGGCCATGGTGGAAGCGGGGTTGCCGGTCATGCAGATGAGCGGTATGCCGCGGCGCTTGAGCACCGGCAGCAGGGCCAGGATCTCGTCGCTCTCGCCCGAGTTGGAGATGGCGATAATGAGATCGCCTGCGGAAATCATCCCCAGATCCCCATGGCTGGCTTCCCCCGGATGGAGGAAGAAGGCGGGAGTGCCGGTGCTGGCCAGGGTCGCGGCAATCTTGCTGCCGATATGGCCAGACTTGCCCATCCCTGTGACCACTATCTTGCCACCACAACGCAGCACCATCTCGCACGCCTTGTCGAAGGCGTCATTCAGATACTGGTAGAGTCCATCAATCGCTTGCTTTTCCGTGTCCAGCACCGCGCGGGCACTGCGACGAAAATCGAACAGGTCAGACACTTTCTCAGGCTTTACAGACATAAAGACACAGCTCCGGGCCGAAATTAGCTGCGGGATTATAAAAAAGTCTGTCCGGATAAGCGAATCGGATGGTGGATCCCCGGCAGGATGACGCACTTTGTTACACAAATTTGGCGTACAAGCGGGCTGCCAGCCTGTTCAATAGTTGTTCCTTGATGTTGCTTAGACCTAGACTAGCCCATAAAATTCGCTCCTCATTTGCACCGGATGGACAATTGTTTGAACAATGACCTGATCACCATCTCCGACCTGACCTTCAGTCACGGAGATAGGCTGTTGTATGACGGGATCAACCTGACCATTCCCCGTGGCCAGGTCACCGCCGTCATGGGCCCGAGCGGCATCGGCAAGACCACCTTGCTGCGGCTGATCGGTGGCCAGCTCAAGCCCGAGTCCGGTCACATCCTGTTTGACGGGGAAGATATCCCCAGCCTCTCCCGTTCGCGCCTCTACGAGGTGCGCAAGCGGATGAGCATGTTGTTCCAGAGCGGCGCCCTGTTCACCGGCATGACGGTCTACGACAACGTGGCCTTCCCGCTGCGGGAGCACTCAGGCCTGCCGGAAGATCTGATCCACACCATCGTCATGATGAAGCTGCAGGCCGTGGGGCTGCGCGGGGCGGCGAAGCTGATGCCATCCGAGCTCTCCGGCGGCATGGCACGGCGCGCGGCGCTGGCACGGGCCATCGCGCTCGACCCCGACCTCATCATGTATGACGAACCCTTCGTCGGTCAGGATCCCATCACCATGGCGGTACTGGTGAAGCTGATCAAGGAGTTGAACAATGCCCTCGGCATCACCTCCGTCATCGTCACCCACGATGTGAAGGAGGTGCTCGGCATCGCCGATTACGCCTACATCATTGCCAACCGCCAAGTAGTGGCCCACGGTACGCCGGCGCAACTGCGCGAGGAGCACAACCCCGAAGTCGAGCAGTTCCTGAAAGGATTGCCCGATGGTCCTGTTCCGTTTCATTTTCCGGCAGGCGACCTGCTACAGGATCTCTGATGTTGACAAGCCAAATAAGCAAGCTGGGACGACACGGCGTACGTTTCATTACCGCCATCGGCCGGGCGACCATCATGCTGTTCCATGCGCTGGCGGGCAAACCCGAGCCGCGCAAGCACTTCCCGCTGCTGGTGCAGCAACTCTATGTGGTCGGGGTGCAGTCGGTAGCCATCATTCTGGTGTCGGGTCTGTTCATCGGCATGGTGCTCTCCTTGCAGGGTTACAACGTGCTGAAAGACTTTGGCGCCGAGCAGAGCCTGGGCCCTCTGGTCTCCCTCTCCCTGCTGCGGGAACTGGGTCCTGTGGTGACCGCCCTGCTGTTTGCCGGCCGCGCGGGCTCCGCCCTGACCGCGGAAATCGGCCTGATGAAGGCCACCGAACAACTCTCCAGCCTTGAGATGATGGCGGTAGACCCCCTGCGCCGGGTGGTGGCGCCCCGCTTCTGGGCCGGGGTCATCAGCATGCCGCTGCTGGCCTTCATGTTCAGCCTGATCGGCATCTTTGGTGGCAAGCTGGTCGGCGTGGACTGGCTGGGAGTGGATGAAGGGGGCTTCTGGTCCGCCATGCAGGCCTCCGTCGACTGGCAGGATGACATCATGCAAGGTGCCATCAAGAGCCTGATCTTCGCCCTTGTGGTCACCTGGATTGCCCTTTTCAACGGTTATGATGCCAAGCCGACCTCGGCCGGGATCAGCCAGGCCACGACCCGCACCGTGGTTCACTCATCCCTGGCCGTGCTCGGTCTGGATTTTATACTCACCGCAGTCATGTTTGGATAAGGTAAAGATGAAGTTCAGCAAAGTAGAATTCCTGGTCGGCCTCTTCATGCTGGCTGGCATCGGTGCCATTCTGGCACTGGCTCTGCAAGTGGCCGGTTTGAGCTTCAAACCGGAGGGAGAAACCTATACCCTGCACGCGCATTTCGATAATATCGGCGGCCTGAAAGTACGCTCTCCGGTCAAGGTCGGTGGCGTGGTGGTCGGTCGGGTGAGCGACATTACACTCGACCCGCAAACCCAGGTTCCCGAAATCACCCTGCAGATGCAAAAGAGTGCAGGTGAGTTTTCCGAAACCAGCTCTCTCTCCATCCTCACCTCCGGCCTGCTCGGCGAGCAGTACATAGGTCTGACCCCGGGCTTCACCGATGAGGATATGGGCACCGGCATGCTCAAGGATGGTGACATGATTGAAGACACCAAATCCGCCATCGTGCTGGAAGATCTGATTGGCAAGTTCCTCTACAGCCAATCCTCCGATAGCAAATCAGACAGCAAGTAAGGAGTAACCATGTTCAAGAAGATCGCCCTGCTGCTGGGCCTGATGACCAGCATGCTCTTTTCCCTGTCCGCCCAGGCCGCGGTGGACGCCACCGATCCCAATGCGCTGGTCGACATGGCCGCCAAGCAGACCTTTGCTCGTCTGAAGGCCGATCAGGCACAGATCAAAAGCAACCCTGACCACCTGCGCGTCATCATCCGCGAGGAGCTGCTGCCCTACGTAGACAACCGCTTCGCCGCCTACAAGGTGCTTGGCAACCAAATCAAGCAGACCACCCCGGCCCAGCGCGATGCCTTCGTCGAGGTCTTCACCGAGTACATGGTGAGCTCCTACGCCGATGCCCTGGCCCACTTCGACAAGCAGACCGTCAAAGTCGAGCCGGGCAAGGCCCCCAACGGCAACATCACTGCCGTCAACGTCAGCGTGAAAGAGGCCGGCAAGCCGGATATCTTCCTCGAGTTCAAGCTGCGCAAGAACAACAAGACCGGCGAATGGAAAGCCTTCGACATGGTCGCCGAGGGGATCAGCCTGCTCTCCGCCAAACAGAGCGAGCTCGGTGGCCTCATTCGCCAGGACGGCATCGATGCAGTGATCGCCCAGCTGCGTGAGCACAACGCCAAGCCGCTGGTGATCAAGTCATGATCTTCAGGGGCGAGCTGCAGGCGCCACAGGTCAATGACCTGTGGCAACGCCGCGCCGACTGGTGGCAGGATGACAAGCTGGAGCTGAGCCAGGTCACCACCCTGGACTCCGCCGGCCTGGCTCTGCTGGTCAAATGGGCCAAAGCCGCCCTGGCACGAGGCGCCACACCGCAACTGGTGGGCGCCTCCACTGATTTCTATACCCTGGCCAACCTCTACGGGGTGGCCAGTCTGTTTCAATCAACCCCGCTCACAACTGAGGACGCATAATGCAAGTCTCTGAAATTGAAGCGATACTCCTTGAGGCTCTGCCATTGTCCGAAGTCCATGTCAAAGGGGATGGCAGCCACTACCAGGTGATTGCCGTCGGCGACATGTTTGACGGTATGAGCCGAGTCAAGAAACAGCAGGCCATCTATGCCCCGCTGATGGACAAGATCGCCAGCAACGCCATTCACGCCCTCTCCATCAAGGCCTTTACCGAAGCCGAGTGGAAGCGCGAACGTAAATTCCTATTGCCCTCCTGATTTGGTAACGAAGTAACCATGGACAAATTCAAGATCACCGGCCCCTGCACCCTCTCCGGTGAAGTGACCATTTCCGGCGCCAAAAACGCCGCCCTGCCGATCCTGTTCGCCACCCTGCTGTGCGACGAAGAGGTTCAGCTCTCCAACGTGCCGCGCCTCAAAGACGTGGGCACCACCATCAAGCTGCTGGAGATGCTGGGCGCGACCACCAAGGTGAACGGCAACGTCACCGTGCTGGCCGGTGCCGTGAACAACCACGTGGCCCCGTACGAGCTGGTCAAAACCATGCGCGCCTCCATCCTGGCGCTGGGCCCGCTGGCTGCCCGCTACGGCGCGGCCGACGTCTCCCTGCCCGGTGGCTGCGCCATCGGTGCCCGCCCGGTCAACCTGCATGTACATGGCCTGGAGCTGATGGGTGCCAAGATCGCCATCGAAGATGGCTACATCAAGGCCCGCGTCGACGGTCGTCTGAAAGGTGCTCACATCCTGATGGACATGGTTTCCGTCACCGGTACCGAGAACCTGATGATGGCCGCCACCCTGGCTGACGGTCGCACCGTGATCGAAAACGCCGCGCGCGAGCCGGAAGTGGTCGATCTCGCCAACTTCCTCAATACCCTGGGCGCCAAGATCCAGGGGGCGGGCACCGACACTCTGGTCATCGATGGCGTCGAGCGTCTGCACGGTGGCAGCTACAGCGTGCAGCCTGACCGCATCGAGACCGGAACCTTCCTGGTGGGCGCAGCCGTGACCGGCGGCAAGATCACCTGCCGCAAGACAGACCCGACCCTGCTGGAAGCAGTACTGGTCAAGCTGGAAGAGGCCGGCGCCCTGATTGAGAAGGGTGAAGACTGGATCACCCTGGACATGACCGGTCGCACCCTCAAGCCGGTCACCATCAAGACTGCCCCCTACCCTGCGTTCCCGACCGACATGCAGGCCCAGTTCACCGTGCTGAACGCGGTAGCCAAAGGTACAGGCATGGTCACCGAGACCATCTTCGAGAACCGCTTCATGCACGTGCCTGAGCTGGTACGGATGGGTGCCGACATCGAACTGCAGGGCAACGTCGCCATCTGCCGCGACGCCCAGCAGCTCAAGGGTGCCCAGGTGATGGCCACCGATCTGCGCGCCTCCGCCAGCCTGGTGCTGGCCGGCTTCGTGGCCGAAGGGGCCACCATTGTCGATCGCATCTACCACATCGACCGTGGCTACGAAGACATCGAGCATAAGCTGCAAGGCCTGGGCGGTTGCATCGAGCGCATCAAGGGCTGACTGCCGCCCCTGATCACCGGCTGACAAAAAGGCCCCCTCGCGTTGGCGTGGGGGCCTTTTTCATGCCGGCAGATTGGGCCAAACGGGCGGAGGATTAATGCCCCGCCAGCTTCATGTTCTCGACCAGCACTGAGCCGGTCTTGAGGCTGGAGCGCTCATCCTCGTCGCAACCCACCGCCACTATATGGCTGAACATCTCAGCCAGATTGCCGGCGATGGTGATCTCCTCGACCGGGTAGGCGATTTCGCCATTTTCAACCCAGAAACCGGCGGCGCCGCGGGAGTAGTCACCATTGACGATGTTGACCCCCTGCCCCATCAGCTCGGTCACCAGCAGGCCGGTACCCATCTCCTTGAGCATGCCCTGGAAATCCTGACCGGTATTGGACACCTGCCAGTTGTGGATGCCGCCGGCGTGGCCGGTGGTGGTGAGCCCCAGCTTGCGGGCGGAGTAGGAGGTGAGCAACCAGCTCATCAGCTCGCCGTTACGCACTATATCCATGTCGCGGGTCAGCACCCCTTCCCCGTCAAAAGGGGTACTGGCCAGGCCGCCCAACAGGTGGGGGAACTCCTGGATGGTGAGCCAATCGGGCAGGATCTGCTTGCCCAGTTTATCGAGCAGGAAGCTCGACTTGCGGTAAAGATTGCCACCGCTGATAGCCATCACCAGATGACCCCAGAGACCGGCCGCCGTATCGGGATGAAACAGCACGGGAGCATGGCGAGTGGCGATCTTGCGGGCGCCGAGACGGGAGACGGTGCGCTCCACCGCCTCGTCGGCGATGCGCTGCGGGCTCCACAGCCCCTCGAGGGTACGGCTGGAGGAGTAGCCGTAATCCCGCTGCATGTCACCATCCTGCTCGCCGATCAGCACGCAGCTCAGGGAGTTGCGCGACGCCGCATAGCCTTTGACGAAGCCGTGACTGTTGCCATAGACCTTGATGCCGAGGTGGCTGGAGAAGCCAGCGCCATCGGAGTGCTTGATGCGCGCATCGCGCCCCAGCGCCAGCCGCTCGCACTCGATGGCCAGTTCGATGCCATGCTGGGGATCGAGGGCCACCGGATGGCACAGCTGCAGATCCGGGGCATCCCAGGCCAGCAGTTCGGCAGGCGCCAGGCCGGCACAGTCGTCGGGGGAGGTGTGACGGGCAATTTCCATCGCCGCCTCGACGGCGGCGCGGATGGCCGGCTTGCTCAGGTCCGTGGTGGACGAGGATCCCTTGCAACCGTCGCGATAGACGGCGATGCCGAGCGCACCATCCTTGTTGAATTCGATGCTTTCCAGTTCACAGCCCCGGGTGTTCACCGACAGCCCGGTCTGCTTGCTGATGGAGACTTCGGCCAGCGAGGCGCCCAGTCCTTTGGCTATCTCTAGGGCCTCGGCAACCACGGCCTCGAGATGGGCTTGATCCTGGCGGATTTGGTCTTGCTGATCCATAACTCACATCTGTATGAAGGAAGGAAAGGGGCTAAGCATATCAGACCCCTGCGCCCAGCGGGAGAAGCTGGTAACATATCCGCCAAACGTGAAAGACAGGAATCAAGAGACCGATGAGTCACTATCAAGACGACAACGAGTGGGAAGACTGGGGCCCCAGCAAGAGTCAGCTCAAGCGCGATGCCGAGGCCTTGCAGAAGATGGGTGAGGAGATCGTCTCTCTCAGTCACAGCGAACTGGAAAAGATCCCGCTGGATGAAGAGCTGGCCGAGGCTGTCGAGCTGGGCCGCAAACTCAAGCCGAAGAAGGATGAATCCTTCCGCCGCCATCTGCAGTTCATCGGCCGCCTGATGCGCAGCCGGGATGTGGAGCCCATCGCCGAAGCGCTCTCCATCATCAAGAATCGCCACTCCACCGTGAATGCTCGCCTGCATCGTCTGGAGCAGTGGCGGGAACGGCTGATCAGCGAAGGGGACAGCGCCCTCAACGAACTGATGGCCCAGTTCCACGAGCTGGACCGCCAGAAACTGCGCCAGCTGATCCGCAACGCCAACAAGGAGCGGGAGCTGAACAAACCGCCGGTTGCCTTCCGCGAGATTTACCAGTATCTGCGCGGCGAGATCGAAGATCTGCTGTGATCCCCGCAACACGCCTCCCCTGCGGAGGCGTGTTTGTCATTGCCCCTTAACATCCCCCCTTCTTCTCTTCGTTTAATATATCCACCACGGATTCTACTGGGTAGGCTACCCATACACACTAAACGCCCATAAAAAGGGGCACTCAAGCGATACCATTTTTATTTCGTTAACAATATTGCATCATTTTGTTTGACATATTGAACGGCATTGGCAGACTGGAAAGAAGATCCCGGCTGTTGCTGTCCGCTCCGATCGACGATGCTGACCCCATGCAACACGGGATTGCGAGATCATGCCTTCGGCATGCCTTTGCCAAACATGGAGTTGCAAGGGCTTGCCCAAGGCACAGGACGAGACTTCACCGCCAAGGATAGCCAAGGTGCCCTATGCCCAATCCTACAACCTTTACCAATCGCAAACCTGTCGTACTGATGACCATGGGCGCCCAGCCCCGCAACGGTCATGCCTATCAGGTCATGACCCACAAATACATTGCCCCGCTGGTGGAGATCAGCGGTTGCGTCCCGCTGCTGGTACCCACCTGCTGCGGCACCGCCGATCTGGAGCAGTATCTGGATCTGGCCGACGGGATCTACCTGAGCGGGGCTGGCTCCAACATAGATCCGGCGCTCTACGGTCAGGAGAACCTCACCCCGGAGAAGCAGCAGGATCGGGAGCGCGACCTGTTCGATCTGCCGCTGATCAAGGCCGCGCTCCGGCGGGGGCTGCCGATCCTCGGGATCTGCCGCGGCATGCAGGAGATCAACGTGGCACTGGGGGGGAATATTCATCAGAAGGTGTACTGCGAGCCTGGCTACGACGATCACCGGGAAGATGCCGACGATCCGGTCGATGAGCAGTATGGCGAGAGCCACCCCATCAATCTGGTGCCAGGCAGCTGGTTTGCCCAACTGATGGGGGAGGAAAGCATCCCGGTCAACTCGCTCCATGGGCAGGGGATCGACCGGCTGGGTGAAGGTCTGGAGCCGCTGGCTCACGCGGAAGACGGGTTGATAGAGGCAATCCACGCCCCGACCATTTCCCCCTTCCTGTTGGCGGTGCAGTGGCATCCGGAGTGGAAGGCCAGCGAAAACCCCCACTCCATCAAGATATTCCAGGCCTTCGGCGATGCCTGCCGCCAACGCAGCGCCCGCCTCGCGGCCTAAGGAAAGTTACTCGTCGAAACCACGCGCCTTGAGCTTGGGCAGCGCGCCCCGCTGAAGGCGCATTTCGCGGCAGCTATCCAGCCCCTTAAGCCCGCGCTGGATATAGTCCGGGGAGTGGCCAAATACCATGCCGTTGCTGCGATACAGCTTGTTGTCGTCGAGCTCGAACCGCTCGCCGCCTATCAGCAACTGCTCCCGGCCATTGACGACGTCCCCCCGTTTGAGCGGCAGCGCCATGTCGCTCAACACCTCGCCGGTGGCGCACCCTTCACGCCAGTGAACCTCGTTGGAAAAGGGCGTGATGGCGATCTCGCGCCAGGAACCGTCCCTGAACTCGACCCTGTATCTGTCCACCAGCAAATCACAACCCGCCAATGGCCATGCCGCCATCAAGCAGATGATTTTCTTTGATAATTGCACAAGATTGCACTCCATTGACTTGTTCGGCACAGCATAAATAAATTGCCCCGCCGCTGCACCATTTACCCTCACAACTCCAACTATGCTGGATGTAAATAGTCACAAGGGGCTGTTATGTCTGGCGATAATCTCATCATGCTGCCGACCCTGATCTGGATCCTGGAACACCCGTTCTGGATCCTGCTCACCCTGTCACTCCTGCTGATCCACTTCTGGCGCAACCCGGGGCAACGGCGAGAGAAACTCTCCGAACTCGGGTTCGTGATCATCAGCCTGGTCATCATACTGCTGATCCAGGTGGAGGGAGGCTGGTTTCGCCTGCCACTGCCACGCCACTGGCTGATCGAGATCTCCACCTTGCTGGCAGGTCTGGTGCTGGTCAAACTCTGGGGGATCCTGCTGTTCGAGCTGCTGCTCCCCCTCTGCCATGTGAAGATCCCGCGCATCATTGCCGACATCGTCATCACCATCGGCTACATCGGCTGGGGGCTGTTCAGGCTCTATGCCTCCGGCATGGCGCTGGGAGAGATAGTCACCACCTCGGCGGTGATCACCGCCGTCATCGCCTTTGCCATGCAGGACACATTGGGCAACCTGCTGGCCGGCGTCTCGATTCAGCTCGACAACTCCATCGCCATCGGTGACTGGTTGCAAGTGGACACCATCCAGGGCCGGGTGGTGGAGATCAACTGGCGCGCCACCACCATAGAGACCCGCAACTGGGAAACCGTGGTGATCCCCAACAGTCATCTGCTCAAGCAGCGCTTTACCGTGCTCGGGCGTCGGCGCGGCCAGCCCCTGCAACTACGGCGCTGGGTCTGGTTCGATCTCACCCTGGATACCCTGCCGACCCAGATCATTGCACTGATCGAGAAGGCATTAAGGGAAACCAAGCTGCCCTGCGTCGCCAAATCACCGCCCCCCGACTGCCTGCTGATGAACGTGGAAGGGGGAATAGCCCGCTATGCAGTGCGCTACTGGCTGACCGATCTGGCGCGTGACGATCCGACCGACTCCATGGTGCGCAGCCTGGTCGATGCAGCCCTGCGCCGCAACGATCGCCGCCTCACGCCCCCCATCTTTAACGTCTTCATGAGCAAGGAGAAACAGCATCAGGATGCGCGCCACAAGCGGCATACCGCCGAACGCACCGCCACCCTGCGCAAGCTGCCGCTGTTTGCCATGCTGCAGGAGGAGGAGCTGATCCAGCTGGCGGATCAGGTGAAGTTCGCCCCCTTCGTCAGCGGCGACATCATGCTGGAGCAGGGGGAGGTCTCGGGCTGGCTGTTCGTGCTGGTACGGGGCGAGGCCGAGATGCTGGTCAATCTGGAAGGACGGGAGCTGCGGCTCGGCGCCCTGCAGGCGGGGGACTTCTTCGGCGAGCTGAGCATGCTCACCGGCGAGCCCAGCTCTTTTACCGTGCGCGCCCAGGGGGCCGTCGAAACCTACCGCATCAATCAGGCCATGTTCCAGGCACTGGTGCTGCAGCGCGAATCCCTGGTCGAGCCGCTCTACCAGGTGTTGAGCGACCGCCAGCAAGAGCAGCAGGCCTTGCTGGCACGGGAGGCAGAGTCAATGAAACAGCTGACCCCGCCGCGCGACCTGCTGGACAAGCTGATGACCCTGTTCAGGGGCCGCTAGCCGCACACCGGTCCTCTTTTTAAAGCGAGCCCCGCATATGGCGGGGCTCGTGATCCGCATCAGAGCAGCAGCTCGCCCAGCTCATCCAGGGTCGCCAGCTCCACATCCGGCAATAGCTTCAACTGCCGCCAGGGCAGCTGTCGCTCGTTGAGCCAGGCGGCGCGAAAACCGTGCAGGCGCGCCCCCAGCACATCGGTTTCCGGATGATCCCCGACGTGCAGTATCTGCTCGGGAGCAAGACCGAGGCTCTCCTGTACCAGCCTGAACATGTCCGGCGCCGGCTTCATCCTCGCGCCCTCCCCGGCCTTGCAGACCAGGGTGAAGTAATCGGCCAGCCCGGCCTGCGCCAGGTCCAGATTGCCATTGGTGATGACAGCCAACGGATAACGCTCCGCCAGACGGGCCAGCAGGGCGTGGGTCGATGTGCTCACCTCGATCCGCGAGCGCTCGGCAAGAAAAGCGGCAAAGACCCGGGCAGCCTCTTCTGAGGCTTGAGATTCCGCCATTCCCCCCGCCATCATAGCTTCACGAATGCAGTGTTCACGGGTCAGGCTGACGTCGTGGCGCAGCTCGGGAGATGCGAGCAGCACCTCGCGCTTGAGTGCCTGCCAGCGCTCTTGGTCAAGCATGGCGGTGGCCAAGTATTCACTGCGCAAGTGAGCCAGCATCCACTGTTCGGCCCGCTCGATGGCGGGACCGTTGTCATAGAGGGTATCGTCGAGATCGAACGAGATGGCAGCAACCGGCTGCCAGCGGCGATAAAAATGCATGCACACTCCTCAATCAGGGCCGGTGTGGACTCACGCCCTGCCGGCTGGCCAGACGGCAAGAGGCGCCCGGCAACACGTCATTCATCATCCCCTGACCCGGATCCACGTTTGGCCCTGGGATGGGCACTGTCATAGACCTTGGCCAGATGCTGGAAGTCGAGGTGGGTATAGATCTGGGTGGTGGAGAGATCGGCGTGCCCCAGCAGCTCCTGCACCGCCCGCAGATCGCCGGATGACTCCAGCATGTGGGTGGCGAAGCTGTGACGCAGTTTGTGGGGATGGACATGGGCATTGAGCGCCTGCTTGTTACCCCAACCATCGAGCCGCTCCTGCACCGAGCGGGCCGACAGTCGCTGCTTGCGCTTGGAGACGAACAGCGCCTCGGCCTCGTCGCCAGCCAGCATGGGACGTATCTTGAGCCATTTGTGCAGCCACTCCACCGCCATCCGCCCCATGGGCAGTACCCGCTCCCGCGATCCCTTGCCGGTCACCCTGAGCTGGCGCTCGTCAAGCTTCACATCCGCCAGATTGAGCCCCACCAGCTCGGCAAGGCGCAGGCCGGAGGAGTACATCAGCTCCATGATGGCGCGATCCCGCACCGCCAGTGGATCCTGCTCGTCAGTGATGTTGAGCAGCTGATACATCTCGTCCACGTCCAGGTTCTTGGGCAGCGGCCTTCCCTGCTTGGGGGTCACTATGCCGCGAGCCGGGTTGGCGACGAGTCGTCCCTGGCGCACCTGCCAGTCGCAGAAGCTGCGCAGGGCGGAGACCTTGGTGGCAAGTGATCGGGGCGCAAGACCAGCCTTGTGCATCCGGGTCACCAGGCTGCGCACCTGGCTGGCCTCAAGCCGACACCAGTCATCAAGCCCCAGTTTCACCAGCTCGGCCGTCATGGCCTCCAGATGGGCCTGATAGTTGCTTCGGGTGTGAGGGCTGAGCTGGCGCTCGACCCTCAGGTATTCGATAAAGGCCGCCAGCTCCTCCGCCAGCGCGGGAGGCAGTGGCTCGCTGGCGGAAACAGGCCCCTTAGCCATGCGCCAGCTCGGGCAGCCGCAGCTGCAACAGGCGGCCCAGCTGGCCCAGCAGCAGGGTATCGTTATGGGGAGTGAAGTGGCTGGGATCCGAGCTGGCGAAGGCCAGCACGCCGAGATCGCCGATCCGCATCAGGGCCACCGAGTTGACCAGCACGTCGTGGCCAAACAGCGTCTGTTTCTCGCTCTGGCTCAAACGGCCGAAGTAGTAATCCTGCCCCGGCAGGCGCTGACCCAGCAGTTGCTCCAGCTGTTTGCCCTCGGCCAGAAAACGTGCCTCCGGGCCGCTCAGGAGGAACTTCTTGGGATTGAGCCAGAGGCGCAACCCGGTCAGGCGCAGGCGCTGCACGAATGTCTTGCCCATCACGGCGCTCATTTCAAACAGGGTCTGACAACCATAGAGGTCGCCATACAGATCGGCATAAATCCGGAAGATCCGCTCATTTTCGCTGGCGATCCCCATCAGTTCGGTGATCTCCTGCTCCAATTGCTCGATCCGCTCGCGCTGCCGGTCAAGCTGGCGTTCCACCAGCGAAACCGAGCCCTTGCGCTCGTGGGGAATGCGGATCCGGTCCAGCACGGTGGCGTGACGTTGGAAAAACTCGGGGTAACGGGCCAGGTACTCCAGCACACAGGCTTCGTCCACCAGTGGCTCCTGCCGTTTGAGTTCACTCATAAATTGTTCGATCCATTGCAAAACAGGGCCTCTGGCCCCGATATCATGGGCAAAGGAGGACATAGCCCCCACATCCCAACCGCATCTGCCAAAAACTGGCAACTGCCTACACCTCTATCTGACCGTCAAACACATGCTCGGCTGGCCCCGTCATATAGACAGGCTGACCCGGCCCCTTCCAGGCGATGGTCAGCTTGCCCCCCGGCAGGGTAACGGTGACCCTCTCCTTGAGCTTGCCCTGGCTCATGCCAATCACCGCCGCCGCACAGGCGCCGGTGCCGCAGGCGAGGGTCTCCCCCACGCCACGCTCGAATACCCGAAGCTTGATCTCGGTGGCGTCGACCATCTCCATGAAGCCGACGTTGACCCGCTCCGGGAAGCGTTCATGCCGCTCCATGATGGCTCCCAGGGTCATCACCGGCGCATCGGCCACAGAGGGCACCTCGATGACGCAGTGGGGGTTACCCATGGAGACGGCGCCGCACATCACTGTGTGTTCCTGTGCCCGCAGCAGATAAGTCTTCTCCGCCTTTTGGGCGCGAAACGGGATCTTGCCCGGCTCGAACTGGGGGACCCCCATGTTGACCGTGACCTGGTTCTCCCCCTCCAGTTGCAGCACGATGCGGCCACGGGCCGTGCTCACCGCGATGCGATCCCGGTTGATCAACCCCTTGAGACGCACGAAACGGGCAAAACAGCGGGCGCCATTGCCGCACTGCTCCACCTCGCTGCCATCGGCATTGAAGATGCGATAGTGAAAGTCGAGTTCAGGGTCATAGGGTGGCTCCACCAGCAGCAACTGGTCAAAGCCGATCCCGAAGTGGCGATCCGCCAGCTTCTTGATGACGTCATTGCTGAAAAACACCTTCTGGGTGACGCCGTCCACCACCATGAAGTCGTTACCCAAGCCATGCATCTTGGAAAAATCTATCAACATCGTGCATTCCTGTGCCGTTAGGGCGTAAATGCTCACCGAACCCAAGCTCGACAAACACAGTGAAGTCGTTATCCAAAGCCCCGGCATCCCGAAGAGCGCGATCAGGATCGCGCTCTCCTGTTCAGGGCTCGGCGTCAGGGCACCAGGTGCTCACCACGCCAGAGATCGGCCAACTGTTCACGCTCCCTGATGAGGAACGATTGGGTGCCATCCACCAGCACCTCGGCCGCACGGGGACGGGTGTTGTAGTTGGATGACATGGTAAAGCCATAGGCACCGGCCGAACGCACCGCCAGCAGGGAACCCTCGGCGATCGCCAGGGTGCGCTCCTTGCCGAGAAAGTCGCCGGTCTCGCACACCGGGCCCACCACGTCGTACAGCGCGGGGGCATGGCCGGCGCGGCTATCCACCTCGATGATGTTCATCCAGGCGCCGTAGAGGGACGGACGCAGCATGTCATTCATGCCTGCATCGATCAGGGCAAAGTTGCGGGTCTCCCCCGGCTTGAGGTACTCGACCCGGGTCAGCAGCACGCCGGCATTGGCCACGATGGCACGGCCCGGCTCGAACAGCAGGGTCAGGTCGCGACCCGCCAGCTTCTGCTTGAGCGCCTCGGCATACTCGGTGGGATGAGGTGGCTGCTCGGCGCCATAGTTGACCCCAAGGCCGCCACCCACATCCAGATGGTGGATATGAATACCTTCCGCCGCCAGACCATCGATCAGCCGCAGCAGCTTGTCCGCAGCCTCCATAAAGGGATTCAATTCAGTGAGTTGCGAGCCGATATGGCAATCCACCCCGACGATCTCGATGTTGGCCATGGCCGCCGCCTTGCGGTAGATGGCGGGGGCCTGTTCGATAGGAATGCCGAACTTGTTCTGCTTGAGGCCGGTGGAGATATAGGGATGAGTGCCGGCATCGATATCCGGATTGACCCGCACCGACACCCGGGCCTTCTTGCCCATGCTGCCCGCCACCCGGTTCAGACGCTCCAGCTCGGCTTCCGATTCCAGATTAAAACAGAGGATCTCTTTATCCAGCGCGAGGCGCATCTCGGCTTCGCTCTTGGCCACCCCGGAGAAGACCACCTTGGCCGGATCGCCCCCCGCCGCCAGCACCCGCGACAACTCGCCGCCGGAGACGATGTCAAACCCTGAGCCCAGGCGGGCCAGCAGGTTGAGCAGCGCCAGGTTGGAGTTGGCCTTGACCGCATAACAGATCAGGTGGGGAATATCGCCGGCCGCCTTGTCGAAGGCGTGCCAGTGACGCTCGAGGGTCGCGCGGGAGTATACGTAAAGCGGTGTGCCGTACTGCTCGGCAAGGTGTTGCAGCGAGGTTTGTTCGGCCTGAAGCTGGCCGTCGGCGTCGTAGTTAAAGTGATCCAAGGGGCGGTTCCTTCCTGAATTTAGTGCGGTGCGGCCTCGGTGGCAGCCTCTGAGGTCGCAGGCGGTGCCGTTTGCGGTGTACTCTGGCTCTGGGGCTGCTCGGGGGGCGGCATGTAGAGCGGCCCTTTCAGACCGCAGGCGGCCAACCCGAGAGAGAGAAGAGTGGCAAGCAGACACTTGGTGAACTGGGTAATCATAATGGTTCGCTGCGAAAAAATTTTTGGCCCTCTATAATCGCACTCACATTGTTAAAAGCAACAGGATAAACCGATGAAGGATCACGAGTATCACGCCCTGACCGACGCCTTTTTCCAGTATGTGGAAGACACACTCGACGAGGGGTATCCGGATATCGACTGCGAACGCAACGGGGGCGTCTTGACCCTGTCGTTCGAGAACAAGACCAAGGTCATCATCAACAAGCAGGAGCCGCTGCACCAGATCTGGGTGGCCACCCGCGAGAACGGCTTCCACTTCGAGCTGCAAGGTGAAACCTGGATCGACAACCGCTTCGGTCACGAGCTCAAGGCCCTGCTGAGCCAGGCCTGCAGCGCCCAGGCAGGCGAACCCGTCCAGTTCCCATGATGGCGCAACCTGCCATGATCGATCTCCACCCCGAGGGGGCCCGTCATGCGGTGATCTGGCTGCATGGTCTGGGGGATTCCGGCGCCGGGCTCGCCCCGCTGGTGGACGCCCTGGATCTGCCCGCCGATCTGCCGGTACGTCACCTGCTGCCCGATGCGCCCGAACGCCCCATCACCATCAACATGGGGTACAAGATGCGCGGCTGGTATGACATCAGGAGCTTCGAGGATCCGGCCGAGCGGGCCGTGGAGTCTCATGTACGCGAGTCTGCCGCCCAGATCACGGCCCTGCTGGATCGGCTGGTGGCCGAGGGGTTTGCTCCCGAGCGGATCGTGCTGGCCGGCTTCTCCCAGGGCGGGGTGATCGCCTCCTTCACCGCCTTGCGTTATCCGGCGACGCTGGCGGGCTTGCTCTGCATGTCCACCTATCTGGCGGTGCCCGATGCACTGGCCGGCGAGATGAGCGAGGCCGCTCGTACCTTGCCGATTTGCTACATGCACGGCATCTACGACGATGTGGTGAGCCTGTCGCTGGGTTGGGATGCCAAGAACCGGCTGGAGGCGGCGGGGCTCTCCCCCGAGTGGCACGAGTACCCCATGCGCCACGAGATCTGCCGACCGCAGCTCGATGACACCCGGTACTGGCTGCTGGCCCGTCTCGGCGCCTGATGGCGAGACACGCCCAATAAAAACGGCCTGCATCAGCAGGCCGTTTTTATTGGTGTCGTGCGATGGGACACTCGCCCATATCAACCCACATCCCGGGTTGGCGGGGTCTGTTCCCTTCCCGTTCCCTGGCTGCGATAGGGGATCACAGCAAGCTCGCCACCCTGCTGCACTATCTCGTAATACTGGGGCAGGTTGAAGTTGATGAACTGGCCATCGTCGCTGAAGCGCTCGTGGCTGGAGGTATAGAAACGGTTGACCCCGGTCACCAGCTCATCCTTGTTGCCGGCAAAGTGCTGGTACACCTCCACCCGGTTCGCCTCATCCAGGATGTAGATGTTGGTGCCCGCATCCCGGGTATCGAAGAAAAATTGTACCAACCCTTCGCTGGCATAGGCATCGACAATGCTTGGCAGATGCTGGCTGTGGGTCTTGTCGAGCCGCAGCGGCAGGTGATCCAGCTTGTTGTGGGAGATGTGGCGGTAGAAGTCGATGGCGTTTTCCAGCTTCTTGACCGACACCCCGCGCCGCTCGAAGAAGATGCCGTACTTCTCCTTGCCCAGCGCCATGGTCTTGACCAGTTGCTGCTTGTCGCGGGCGAGGCGCAGTTCGATGCACTCCGCCACCAGACTCTGGAAGCGGGAGCGAACAAGGGAGCGGAAATGCTGGCTGTAGCAGAACACCTCGATCATCTCGGGGGCGGCGGCATCTTGGTGCATCTTGCCGAGGATAGTGGTGAGAGCGTCCACCACGGCCTCGTCGCCCTGGAAATGCAGGGTACGGATCTCGCTCCAGGAGTTGCGATAGACCAGATCCACCGAGCCCACCAGACACTCCTGATTGCGGCCAAAGGAGAAGACATCCACCGTATTGGCGTCGAACTCGATCACCTGTCCCACCCAGTGACTGGAGGGATCCACCTCCAGGTTCAGGAAGATGGAGAGCTGGCGGATCTCGCAGGGGCGACTGAGGGCTAGGTTAGTGGCGAGCGGATACTTCTCGGGGAAGCAGCCGGACAGGTCGCGACAGAACTGGTGCAGATTGTCGATGTGCAGATCCGAACCCTGATTGAACAGGTGCACCCGGGATTGCGGCGTCAGCAGATCGTTGAAATAGGCCCAGGCCACCAGCTTGCTGATGTAGCTGTTGAACTCAAGCGGCGCCCGCCCGATGATGTCCACCGGCTCCAGCGAATGCTTGTAGAGATACCAGCCGGCGCGATTGAGGCGGCCGTGGGGCACCTGCACGAAGCTGAGATCCTGCTCGCTGAGATCCGGCGCTATCTTGAGGTTCACCCGCTGCACCTTGCCCGGCAGGCTCTCGAACGCGGCATAGAGCTTGCGCGACAGTATGCCGATGTCTTCCGGGTTGATCGACTCGCTGATGTTGTTGCGCCGGGCGAACTGGATCAGGTTGCGGTAGCTCAGCATCAGGGCTTCCAGCAACTCGGCATGGGCTATCTTGACCTCTTCGACCTTCCACTCATGACGATGGTCCAGCTGATACAGCTTCTCGTGGCTCCAACCCCAGTAGGCCACCAGCTGGTTCATCTGCTCGCGGCGCCAGTCCGGCGAATGCTCATCCTTGGGATGGCTGAGGCCATCGCACACCTTGAGGTAGAAGCAACGGCGCACCAGATCGAGCCGGGTCATGTCGCCGATGGACTTGAGGTAGTTGGTCACCTTGTCCAGCATCAGGCAGTAGTTGTCGAGCCGGTAGTGCATCCCCTCGTTGTGCTGGAACCAGTCGCGACCGATCACCGACAACAAACGGGTATTGGGATACTCGTGGGAGTAGGCCTCCATCAGTACCGACTTGAGCACCGCCTTGTAGGGGGAATCGATCCCCTTGTAGAGCTGCCACAGGGCCGAGCCGAAGTACTCTTCGGCCGGAATCCGATTGAAACTGCCCAAATCGAGCCAGTCATCCTGATTGAGCTGACCGCTTTCAAACAGACCGTTGACGTACTCGTCGTAGTGATCGTCGTATTCGGCAGGCACCAGATACCAGAGCAACCGCTTGCCCGCGATCATCATGGCACTGCGATAGAACTCGTCGAGCAGCAGCAGGTGCTGGGCACTGCCGCAGCTCTCCCCCTGCACCTGGGCATCGTTGCGCTGGCGGAACTTGTCTTCGGGGATCAGGAAGAAGTTGAGATCGACCCCCCGCTGCTCCGCCCATTTCGACAGGTGCTGACACTTGAGCTCCAGCAGAGCGAGTCGCTCACTCGACAGACCGGCCACATGGCAGACCCAGATATCGAGGTCCGAGTGACAACACTGGCCGATGGACGAGGTACTACCCATGGAATAGAGCCCCTGGATCGACTTGTCATGGGTGGCGAGGCCATTCTGGCAATTGGCGTTTTGGCAGAGATCCTGGATGAAGGCTTGCTGGGCCTCGTTGGCAGTAAAACTCCAGATGCCATGGGGCACATCACCCGCCACATAACCGGGCAGCAGGGGGTGATTGAAGTGCAGCATGACGGGTAACAGCTGGAAGACCTGCTGTCCGTAGCGACTCATGAGACCTAACGCCCGTTGCGTCTTGAGACGATTGAGTTCGTCATAACGCGCCACCAGCGTATCGAGTTTTGCCAGCAATGACCTGCCTATATCGAGATGGGAAATGACGCACCAAAATGGGGAGACGTCAAAAAAGTGTGATCATGTTAACAATGCAAACAGCAGTGGTAAACAAGCCCGCATGTAATCCCGGGATTATTTATTAGATGTCGCTAAACAGTATCAGGAGAAAACAATAAATTAATTAATATTCAAATATTTAGAATGCACAACCAACTTAATGAAAATCATTTTCAGCGGTCCTTTTTGAGCTTGCCCCCGCTTTTGGCGGCTCCGCCATGAAAGCCCGGGCAAAGGGTGGTAATATCGATTTCTTTCATAAAGATAAAACAACTGATTGATATGGCAGCCCGAACCCTGAAAATTGCCACTCGCAAGAGCCCATTGGCCCTGTGGCAGGCCAACTTCGTCAAAGACCGGCTGGAAGCCCTCTATCCCGAGCTAAGGGTCGAGCTGGTTCCCATGAGCACCCAGGGCGACAAGATCCTGGATACCCCGCTCGCCAAAGTCGGCGGCAAAGGGTTGTTCGTCAAGGAGCTGGAGACTGCCATGCTGGAAGGACGTGCCGACATCGCCGTCCACTCCATGAAAGACGTGCCGGTGGAGTTCCCGGAGGGGCTCGGCCTGCACACCATCTGCGAACG
This sequence comes from Aeromonas sp. S9(2024), assembly GCF_041403185.1. Classification (NCBI taxonomy): domain Bacteria; kingdom Pseudomonadati; phylum Pseudomonadota; class Gammaproteobacteria; order Aeromonadales; family Aeromonadaceae; genus Aeromonas; species Aeromonas sp. S9(2024). The sequence continues at coordinate 71,276 of NZ_JBGLRE010000007.1, read as the reverse complement.
GGAAGATCCCCGCGATGCGTTTGTCTCCAACCGTTTTCAGGCCATCGACGAGCTGCCGCAGGGTGCCGTGGTCGGTACCTCCAGCCTGCGCCGCCAGTGCCAGTTGCGCGCCGCCCGCCCGGATCTGGTGATCCGCGACCTGCGTGGCAACGTCAACACCCGCCTCGCCAAGCTGGATGCCGGCGAATACGACGCCATCATCCTGGCCGCCGCCGGCTTGAAACGGCTTGAGATGGATCACCGTATCACCGCCTTCATCGAGCCGGAGCAGAGCCTGCCGGCCAATGGCCAGGGCGCGGTCGGCATCGAGTGCCGCCTCGACGATCATGAACTGCACGCCCTGCTGGCACCGCTTGAGCACAGTGAGACCCGCGCCCGGGTGCTGACTGAGCGCGCCATGAACCGCGCCCTGCAAGGGGGCTGTCAGGTGCCTATCGGTGCCTATGCGCTGGTGGAAGGAAAGCAGATCTGGCTGCGGGGCCTGGTGGGCAGCCCGGATGGTACCCGGGTGATCCGCGACGAGATCCGTGGCGCCGTGAGCGATGGAGAAATCCTGGGCGAACAGCTGGCCCAGCGCCTGCTGGCTGCCGGTGCCGACGTCATACTGGCCGAGGTCTACCGTACATGATCCCGCTGGTGGTGCGCCCGGCCGCTCAGGCCACCGAGCTGGAGCAGTTGCTGCGTCAGCACGGTCACGCACCGCTCCGCTGCCCGCTGCTGGAAACCGTGGCGGGCAGCGACCTCCCTCGCCTGCCCGAACTGCTGGCACAGGCAGACATCGTTATCGCCGTCAGCATTCATGCCGTTCATTTTGCTCACGATTTTTTGTTGCAAACTGGTCTGACCTGGCCACATATTGAGTACTTTGCGGTCGGGCAGGCCAGTGCGGATGCGTTCACCGAGGCGGGCATCAGCGCAAGTTGCCCGCACGATCCCCGCAGCGAGGGGCTGCTGGCCCTCCCTGCCCTGCAGCAGGTGAGCGGCAAGCGGGTGCTGATCCTGCGTGGCAATGGCGGGCGGGATCTCATCGCCAGCACGCTAGCCTCACGCGGTGCTCTGGTGCACTATTGTGCAACCTATGAACGGCATTACCCCGACTTTGATGGGGAAACATTGACGCGCCACTGGCAGGCAGCCGGGCTGGACAGCCTGCTCATCACCAGTGGCGAATTGTTGCAACGGCTGCTGGCGCTGGTTCCCGAGCGTCAGCACCCCTGGCTTTTTGACCGCCATCTGGTGGTCCCCAGCCCCCGCGTGGCCGAGATGGCCAGTGCTGCGGGCTTCATCCATATCACGATTGCCCAAGGTGCATCCAACCAGGCCCTGATGGCCGCACTGGAACTGAGGAAGATGGAATGACAGAACAACAAGAATCCCAGGTGACCCCACAGCCGGCCGCTGCGGCCAATGGCAGCAAGAACCGCTCCGGTGCCGTGCTGGGTAGTGTTGCCATCCTGCTGGCGCTTGGCCTGACCGGCGGCCTCTATCTGCACGGCCACAAGAATGCGGTCGCCCAGCAAGCCGAGCTGGCCCAGCTCAAACAGCAGCTGGCCAGTGCCATCAGCAAAATTGACCAGAGCAGCAACAAGGATGCCGAACAGCTGACCGCCCTTGAACAGACCCAGCAGCGCTTGCAGGGCGAAATGCAGGGGCTGCAGAACCGGGTGCTGGATCTCAACGACAAGCGCCCCAACGACTGGATGCTGGCCGAATCGGAATACCTGGTGCGCATGGCCGGCCGCAAGCTGTGGCTGGAACATGACCTCGTCTCCGCCATCACCCTGCTGGGCAACGCCGACGAGCGCATCGCTGCCCTCAACGATCCCAGCCTGATGCCGATCCGCAAGGCGCTGGCCGAAGACATCGCCAAGCTCAAGGGGATGCCGCGCATCGACCGCGAGGGGCTGACTCTCAAGCTGGCCGCTCTCTCCGATCAGATCGAGCTGCTGCCCCTCTCCACCGTCAGCATGCCGGAAGCGAAAGCCGAGCCCGACCAGGCGGTCAGCACCAATCCGGACGAGTGGGAAAGCAACCTGAAAAAGAACTGGGTCAAGTTCACCGAGAATTTCATCACCATCCGCCGTCGTGACGGTGCCGTGGAGGCCCTGCTCTCCCCGCAACAGGAGATCTTCCTGCGGGAAAACCTCAAGACCAAGCTGCTGCAGGCCCAGCTCGCCGTTTACCGCGAGCAGCAGGCACTCTATGAAGACAGCCTGGACAAGGCCCAGCGCTGGCTGAACCAGTATTTCGACACCGAAAACAGCGCCACCCATTACATGCTGGGCGAGATCGACAAGCTCAAGGGTGAGCAGATCCAGTTCGACTATCCGGATCAGTTCAAGACCCAGGCCATGCTGGAACAGGTGCTGACCGAGCGTCTGCAACGCATTCTGGCCGGCAACTGAGGAGGGCACCATGATCCGTATAATCATTCTGGTTGCCGTGATGGTCGCAGGGCTGATGTTTGGCCCGGAAGCCTCGGGTAACAAGGGCTACGTGCTGATTGCCCTTGGCAACTACACCATCGAATCCTCCGTCACCAGCGCGGTGATCCTGGCGATCCTCTTCTACGGCGCCCTGCTGCTGGTGGAGTGGATCCTGGGCCGGGTGTTCGGTCTGCGCCGCAAGACGCTGGGCTGGTATGGCTCCCGTCGCCGTCGCAAGGCCAACCAGCAAACGATAGCCGCCACCCTGGCGATGGCCGAGGGCCAATACAGCCAGGCCGAGAAGCTGCTCATCAAAGGCGCCAGCAACAGCGACACCCCGCTGCTCAACTACCTGAGCGCCGCCAAGGCGGCCCAGGCCAGGGGTGACGATGCCCGCCGCGACCAGTATCTGCAAAAGGCTCAGGAGGAGAACCCCAAGGCCGAGCTGGCACTGACCCTGACCCAGACCCAGCTACAGATCGAACAGGGCCAGTACGACACCGCGCTGGCGACCCTGGAGTCCGTCTATGCCCTCAACCCGCGCCACCCCATGGTGCTGGATCAGCTGCGTCAGGTACACCAGGCGCGCCAGGACTGGAGCGCTCTGTGCGACCTGATCCCGGTACTTCACAAAGTCGGCAAACTGACGCCCAAGCAGGAAGAAGATTTGCTGCAACAGGCCTGGAGTGGCCGCCTGCAGCAGGCCGCCGAGTCCCTCGATACCTTGAAGGCGACCTGGCAGGAGCTGCCCCGCAAACTGCGCCTGGAGCCCGAGCTGCTGGTGCGCTACGGCGACATGCTGTGCCAGCTGGGTGCCGATGGCGAGGCAGCCACCCTGTGGCAGGAGGCACTGCGCAAACAGGCCATGCCGCAGCTGCTGGCTCGACTGCCCAGGCTCAAGCTCGACAACTACCAGCCGCTGCTGGCGCAACTGCAGAAAATGCAGGGCCAGCCCGAGGTCGACACCGCGCTGGCCCAGCTATACCTGCTGTCCGGCCAACTGGACGAGGCCCAGAAGCTGCTGGAACAGGAGGTGGCCCGGGCGCCGAGCGCTGCCGCCTACCATGCCCTGGGTCAACTGATGGACAAACGTCGCCTCACCAACAAGGCCAACGAGTACTACCGTCAGGCCCTGGCACTGGCCGGGATCTGATCAGCAAAGAGCAATGCAAGAGGCCGCATGATGCGGCCTCTTTTTTTATCTGCGACTCTGTTCGGCACTCAGCTCGTCAGCCGCTCCAGCTCGCCGATCAGCCAGATGGCCTCGGCCCTGTGGCTGCCGCACACATCCGCCATCGGGCGAAAGCCACCGCACACGGCAGGGCGCTCCGGCGACTCGAAGATCTTGCAACCCAGATGCTCGTCGAGCTGCACACAAGGCACCCCGGCTGGCTTGCCGTCAGGCATGCCCGGAATCGCGCTGCTGATGCTGGGGGCGATGCAACAGGCAGCGCAACCGGCACGACACTCCATATCACCACCTCCCGTGGCCGTTAACCCGGCACCATGCCAACTGGTCCGTGCCGCCACCATAGCCCAAGCAGATCGACAAGAGTAGCGGGCAGACATGAAAAAGCCCGATCGTTCGACGATCGGGCTTGCAGCAAACCAGTCGGCTCAATGCATCGGCATCACAGAATGATGTCACGCACCACGCTGTCTTTACGCTCCAGATAGTGGATCGACTTGATACGACGGATGGTACGGGACTTGCCGCGGATCAGCAGGGTCTCGGTGGTCGCCATGATGCCGTCGCTGGTGATGCCTTCCAGCAGATCCCCCTTGGTGATGCCGGTGGCGGAGAAGATGACGTTGTCATTCTTCGCCATGTCTTCCAGCTTGAGCACCTTGTTCACATCGATGCCCAAGGCTTCGCAGCGGGCAATCTCCTGCTCGCCCAGCTCGCGCACGTCCGGGCTGTCGCCCTTGACCCGGTGACGGGGCACCAGGCGAGCCTGCATGTCACCATCCAGGGCACGGATCACCGCTGCGGAGATCACCCCTTCCGGCGCGCCACCGATGCCGTACAGCATGTCGACTTCGCTATCCGGCAGGCAGGTGAGGATGGAGGCGGCCACGTCGCCGTCGGGGATGGCGAACACCCGCACGCCCAGCCCCTGCATCTCCTTGATGGCCTTGTCGTGACGCGGCTTGGCCAGGGTAATGACGGTCAGGCGGGAGAGCGGCTTGCCCAGCGCCTTGGCGACCGCTTTCAGGTTCAGCTCGAGGGCCTGATCCAGATCGATCACTCCCTTGGCCTTGGGCCCGACGATCAGCTTTTCCATGTACATGTCGGGGGCCTTGAGGAAGGATCCCTTGTCACCGACCGCTAGCACCGCCATCGCATTGGCCTGCCCCATGGCGGTCATGCGGGTGCCCTCGATGGGGTCGACCGCAATGTCCACCGCGTCACCGTGACCCGTGCCCACCTTCTCGCCGATGTAGAGCATGGGCGCTTCATCGATCTCGCCTTCGCCGATCACAATCTCACCATCGATCTCGATCTGGTTGAGAATGTGGCGCATGGCCGCAACGGCCGCCCCGTCAGCGATATTCTTGTCACCACGTCCGAGCCACTTGTAGCCAGCCAGTGCTGCCGCTTCCGTCACTCGGGAAAACTCGATTGCCAGTTCACGTCTCATCGCATATCCAACCTATGGAGCTCGAAAAACGGGCGGCATTCTACCACAAGGGCAAACCTTTGCGCATAAAAGTGGCGTCTACGCTACGAAATGAGGGTGATTCATCCAGGTGACATCAAACTGACACCACCTCTTCATCTCTTCGTCACCTCGCTGTCACGCCACCTCCCTAGCATGGCCCCGTCTTTAAAACAAAAGCTTGCAACACAAGGGATTAAGATGAAAAAGCTGACTGTAGTGGCCATGGTGCTGACCGCCGCGTTCCAGGCTCAAGCCGTTGAAGTGTACAAAAACGACACCACCATGGTGGATCTGTATGGCCGCATCTATGCCGGCCACTTCTTCGGGGACAAGAAGGAAGGTGTCGACGCCGCCAACCCGAACGGCACCAAGGATTACAGTGCCAAGCAGGGCGCCAACCAGTTCGTGCGCTTCGGCGCCAAGGCCGAGACCCAGATCAACACGGGCCTGAAGGCGCTGGCCCAGTACGAAGTGCAGATGTATATCAACGACAGCGAGAAGACCATCAGCGAAAACTCGGACAACCTGCGTACCCGTCTGGCCTTTGCCGGGGTGGGGGCTGACTGGGGCAGCGTCACCTTCGGTCGCCAGAAGGGGGCACCTGGCTTCCTGGCCGACTGGACTGACGTCTCCCTCTCCGATGGCTATGGCAACGATGCGCTGGGCGCCAAGACCGATACCTTCGCCACCAACCGCGCCGGCTCGGTGTTGAAATACTCCGGTCTGTTCAACGGCTTCCAGATCGATACCAGCTACAAGTTCGATGGCGGTGACACCGAAGAGACCACCAGCAAGGATAGCGATGCCGCCTATGGCGCTGCCCTGGCCTACACCTTCCCGTTCAATCTGTCGCTGGGTACCGCCTACAACGTCGGCCTGCGCGACAAGAGCGGTGAAGAGGATGCCAAGCTGTGGCTGATCTCCGCCAAATTCGACAACAAGGCCGCCTATGCCGCCCTGAGCTATGCCGATGGCAGCGACTTCCTGGCCACCGGCACTGACCACACCGGCTGGGAAGCCGCACTGGGCTACAACTTCGAGAACGGCTTCGGTCTGATGGCCCTGTGGAACAAGCAGGAGCAGGACAAGGCCGGCACCAAGAAGGACAATGTGGACTACTACACCCTGGGCGCCCAGTACAAGTTCAACAAAAACCTGCGGGTGATCGGCGAGTACCGCATCAACAACCTGGATAGCGTGGCCAACAAGGCGACCGCCAACCAGGATGACTTCCAGCTGGCGGCCCGCTACGACTTCTGATCGAGCCTCCCGGTAACAAGCGCGATGGCCTGCCATCGCGCTTTTTTATTGCGCGGCATTTATCTCAACTCCCTCTCGTCCCTCTATCCGGAACCTTGCCAAAAACTCTTCCTTTTCAGCAATACCGCCAGTGACCGCAAGAGCATCATTAGGTCCCTTTTTCGCATCATTTCCGCCCAAAAAAGACTCACTAAAATCCGCCCAAACCCTGAACGAACGGCTTAAAGCAGTAAATTGTCAGGATCAAGGCAAGAAGCATTGTGAAGCGTCAATTCGCGACATATAACTTAGCGAGTTATCCCTGAATTTCGTCCGGTAGAGCAGATCATGATGATGCGTTCCCTCCTCCCCCTGTTGCTTGGCGCAGCGATGCTGCCGGCCACTATGGACAGTGCCCATGCCAACCCTTTTTCCGCCAGCGGTCACGGTAGCGGCGGTTTTCTCGAACGACGGGACATTCCCAACCTCAGTTCGGCCGCCTTCGTGGTGGCCAACCACAGAACCGGCGAGGTGATCTCCGAGCGCAATGGCAACCGGGTCATGCCCATCGCCTCCCTCACCAAGCTGATGACCGCGCTGGTGGTGCTGGATGCGAACCAACGGCTCAACGAGACGTTGACGGTCACCAATGCCGACATAGACCGCATCAAGGGCACGGGCTCACGACTGGCCATCGGTACTCGCCTCAGCCGGGCCGAAATGCTGCACATCGCCCTGATGTCGTCGGAAAACCGCGCCGCCTCGGCCCTCGCCCGCCACTATCCGGGAGGGCAGCGCGCCTTTATCGAGGCGATGAATGCCAAGGCCCGCATGCTGGGGATGTGGAACACCCGCTACGCCGACAGCACAGGCCTCAATCCGCGCAATGTTTCCACCGCTCAGGATCTCGCCAAGCTGGCCGTCGCCGCCTCAGCCTATCCACTGATCCGCCAGTACTCCACCGACGATCAGAGCTATGTGCGTACCAACAAGCGCCAGCTGCACTACCTCAATTCCAACCGACTGATCCGCGAAGGGCAGTGGGAATTCACCCTCTCCAAGACCGGTTATATCCGCGAGGCGGGCCGCTGCCTGGTGCTGGGGACCAGGGTCAATCATGAACCCGTGATCATGGTGTTGCTCAATGCCGAAACCACCAATGACAGGGTTGCCGATGCCAAGCGGATCAGAACCTGGCTGGAGACCTCGGGCCGCACCACGCTGGCCTCCAACAGCAATGCCATGTTGAGCAACCAATAAGATCCCCATGACGACATCAGGAAGCGAGGCGAATGCCTCGCTTTTTTATGCCTGACGCTCGCTCCCAGACGGGAGCCGGGTCTCGTCACGGGGGACACCAGCCCCCTTCAGGTTACAAAACGTAACGACTCAACAACGGGACTCACACTAGTAAAATCAACTGGTTGAAAATATGGAGCGGCTCTTTTAGCGTACTGGCACAACCCTGTGACGCCGAGCAAACATGCGAATATCCAGTATCGAGTGCGGGCGGGTGCTGGCCATCCTGGCCGTGATGACCATCCATGTCTCTCCCTTCGCTCATCCGTTCAACCCCGACTTGTGGGGGAGCGCCCCCTATCCCTGGCTCAGCGCACTCATCAACCAGTTGTGCCGCTTCGCCGTGCCCCTGTTCTTCCTCTGCGCCGGTTATTTCCTGCAACCCAAGCTCACTGGCGCCGCACTGCTGAACGTGGCCTGGCGCTACTGCCGCCCCCTGCTGCTGCTCTGGCTGGCCTGGAGCCTTCTCTATCTGCTGCTGCCGTTCAATCCTGTGGAGGCCGTCAATCAGGGCTATCTGGCGTCCCTGCGCGGGCAGTGGCAATTCCAGCTCGGCGATCCCCTCAACGACTGGCTAGTCGGCGGCATGATCCATCTCTGGTTCCTGCCCGCCTTGGTGCTGGCCGTGGGCATTCTGGCGCTGTGCCAGTGGCTGGGCAAACCGGCGCTGGCACTCTATTTAGGCGCCCTGATCTATCTGCTGGCGCTGCTGGGCGGTTCCTATGCCAAGCCCTTGCTGGGGGCCGAGTGGCCCATCCTGACCCGCAACGGCCCCTTCTTCTCCCTGCTGTTCGTCGCTCTGGGGGCCAGGCTGCGCGCGCGAGCCTGGCAACCCACGACACGGATGAGCTGCCGACTGGTGGTCATGGGGCTGGGGCTCTATGCGCTGGAGGCTATCGCCCTCAATCAGCTGGCGCAGGTACCGCTCACTCGCCACGATTTTCTGCTCGGTTCCGTGCCCTGGGCTCTCGGTCTGTTTGGCCTGCTGCTGGCCAACCCGGATTGGGGACGTGGCAGTTGGCTGGAACGCCAGGCCCCCAAGGTGCTCGGGCTCTATTGCCTGCACATGATCCTGGTGGTGTGGCTGTTCGTATTCGGCCCGCAGGAGGCGTCCCTCCTGTGGGAGATCACCAAGGTGCCGCTGCTGCTCGGCGCTTCTCTGCTGGCCTATGGACTGTTATCCAGCAACGTCTTCACCGCCCGCTTGCTGCATATCCGTTGACCCTCGGCATCCGGCCTCCTGCGCAGGGGCTGGATGCACCTTTCCTTTTTATCCACTCATCTCGTCCTTCGTCGAACGCCCCCGCTATCTCCCCAAATTCACTTGCCACATAAATGAAAATCAATATCATTGCGATCCAATTTATGTGGTTCAAAATTAATTACAACTAAATCAACAAGTTCAGGCCGTTCGGTCGACATTTAGAGAATCAACATTGAACATGCAGCACCCACATTTTCGCAGAACCCTGGTTTCGCTGGCTCTGTTTGGCTCGGCGTTTCAGGCTCAGGCCGCCGATGAAACCCTGACAGTGGTAGGCAAACGCACTCAACATCAAGAGGTAGCCACCGCCACCCGTACCAACACCCCGGCCAAGCTGGTCCCCCAGACCATCGACAGCGTCTCGGCCAGCGAGCTGACTGCCTTTGGCCAGCCCACCCTGAGCGAGGCCCTGAGCGGCGTTCCCGGGGTCAACGCCAGCGGCGACACCCGCTTCGACAGCGTCAATATCCGTGGCTTCAGTGCCAGCAACGACTTCTATCTCGACGGTTTTCGCGATGACATGCAGTACACCCGGGATCTCGGCAACATAGAGCGGGTAGAGGTCCTCAAGGGGCCGGCGGCCGTGCTCTACGGCCGTGGCAGCACGGGGGGCATCATCAACCGGGTCAGCAAGACGCCGCAGAAGGGACAGGCATCCAGCGTCACCGCCAGGGTGGGCAGCTTTGACAGCCAGCGTCTGGCCGCTGACCTCAACGGAGAAGCGAGCGAGCGGGTGCAGCTGCGCCTCAACCTGGCCCAGGAAGATACCGACAGCTTCCGCGATGGTGTGGAGGGTAAACGCACCCTGCTGGCCCCCTCCGTCAACTGGGAGATCAGCGACAACCTGAACTGGCTGGTGCAATACGAGCGCAACGAGCACGATCGCACCCCGGATCGCGGCATCCCCGGCGTCAACGGCCGCCCGGCCGATGTACCGCGGGAGTTCGTCTACAGCGACACCAGCCGCGACTTCATCGACGACGTGGCGCAATCCACCCGCTCCCGCCTCACCTGGGATATCAACGAGCAGTGGCAGCTGCGCCAGCAACTCGGCTACAGCACCCTCGACAGCCAGTTTGACAACACCTATGTCACCAGCGTGAAAGGGGACAAGGTGACTCGCGCCCGCTGGCAGCAGGATCTGCAGGCCAGGAGCCTCATCAGCAACACCGAAGCGGAAGGCCAGCTGCAGACTGGTCCCGTCGGCCATCGTCTGCTGGTCGGCCTGGAGCAGAGCTGGCAGGAGCGCACCCCCAAGCTCTACCAGAATGCGACCCCCATCTCGGCGGGCAGCCTCTACCATCCATCGGCCCTGCCCCGCCATGATGGCGCCATGAAGCTCGCCAGCGATGCCAGCCACAAGGTGCGCGGAGTCGGCCTTTATTTGCAGGATCAACTCACCCTGGGCGACTGGCATCTGGTCGGTGGCCTGCGCCGTGACGACTTTACCGTCACCAGCCGCCGCAACGACCTCAACAAGGAAGAGACCCGCTCGGTCACCAGCCTGAGCCCGCGCTTGGGACTGGTATGGAATCCTCTCGAGGAGCACGCCTTCTACGCCTCCTACAGCAAGACGTTCACCCCTGTGGGTGGCGAACTGATTGGGCTGACGCCGGGAGACCAGAACAACAACCTGGATCCCCAGAACACCCGCCTCTATGAGGGTGGCGTGAAGAGCGACTGGCTGAATGGCCGCCTGGCAACCACCCTCTCCCTCTACCGGCTGGAGATGTACAACAAGCGCAGCAAGGATCCGCTGGATCCCACCAGGGTGATCCTCACCGGTCTGCAGCGCACCGAAGGTGTCGAACTGAGCGCCCATGCCCGCCTGACGGACGAGCTCTATCTGCGCGGCGGCGTCGCCATCCAGGATGCCGAGCAGGTCAAGGCGGACGCGGATCTGCAAGGCAAGCGCCCGAGCAACGTCTCACGCCAGAATGGCCAACTGTTTGTCGGCTATCAAAGCGGCAAGCTGGGCTGGTTCGGCGAAACCGGGGTGACGGCCGTGGGTGATCGCTTCGCCGACAACGCCAATACCACCACCCTGCCCGGCTATGCCCGCTTCGATGCCCGCGTTGGCTATCGCTGGCAGCAGTGGGAGGCCCAGCTGAGTGCCGAAAACCTGACCGACCACGACTACTTCGTCAGCTCCACCAGTGCCAGCCAGATCATGCCGGGCACGCCGCGCCAGCTGCACCTGACCGGCAGCTATCGCTTCTGATCCCATCACCCAGACCCACTGGCCGGCGTATGCTGGCCAGTTTTTTATGACGCGCCACACCATGAAACGACACCGACTTCCCCTTCACAACAACAAATGGGTGCGCCGCCTGCATGCCTGGGCTGGCTTTTTCACCCTCACCCTGATGCTGATCTACGGTCTCACCGGCCTCTGGTTGCAACACAGGGCCGTCCTGCCCATTCCGGGCCCCCATACCGAGAAGTCGAGCGAAGAGATAGCACTGGACGCGCCGCTGACCAGCCCGGAGGCGTTGCAATCCCTGCTGCGCCAGCGTTATCCGGACGGCTTTGACGAAGGGCACGCCATGATCACGCCGGCCCAGACCCTGCCCACCCCAACCGGCTCGCTCACCCTGCCCGCTCGCTGGGAGATGCGCGCGGTCACCCTCACCCAAAGCGTCGCCGCCAGCTATGTGGAAGGTACCCTGTTGGTGCGCACCGAATTGCAGCAGGCCAACTTTGCCGCCAGCCTCAACCGACTGCATCGGGGCATGGGCACCGGCCTCGGTTGGCAGCTGTTTGGCGATCTGGCCGCACTGGCCCTGCTGCTGCTCGCCCTCACCAGCCTGTTTATGTGGACCAAGCTCCATGGCAAGCCTGGGATCCTCGTCCTGATGACGCTGGCCGGCACACTCGGTACCCTGCTGTTTGCTCTGCTGGGGTGATAGTTGTGAAAAAAGATAAAGTGACGGGATATTGCGGGTAAATGTCGCTATTTATCGGCTATTCGAGGAGCGATGCAGGAGACACGAAAGGTGGGGATAACGGGATAACGGGATAACGGGATAACGGGATAACGGGATAACTCACCATGGTGCTGGCGGCATGGAACAAACGCGGAGCACAAAAAAACAAAAGGCCATCATTGCTGATGGCCTTTTGTCATGAATTTGATGGTGCCCGGGGTCGGACTCGAACCGACACGGTTATTCACCGGCGGATTTTGAATCCGCTGCGTCTACCGATTTCGCCACCCGGGCAACTGCGGGGAATTATACGAATGGCGCGATACCATGCAAGGTGTTTTTCTATTGCCCACGCCTATTTGTTCATTTATTCAACGCCTTGCCGATGCAGGATCAGTTACATAGAATGCCGCCATCATCTTAATGGAATAAAAACGATGGCCAAGCGCAAACAAGTCCAACAAACGCCCCCCTCTTCCACTACACCAAGCTACCCGTCTGCCGGGCTGCTGCGCCGTCTCGGCGCCCTGATCTATGACTCCCTGGTGGTGACCTCCCTGCTCATCATTGCCGGCTTTATCGGCATGGCAGTGGCCAAATTGTTGCTGGTGACCGGCATGGCCAGCGTGCCGGCAGGGGAAGATTCCCTCTGGTTGCTGACCCGCCACCGCTACAGCCTGATCTACACCCTCTGGCTCGCCTTCGTCATCTGCGGCTTCTACACCTGGTTCTGGACCCGCGCCGGCCAGACCATCGGCATGCGCGCCTGGCGTCTGCGCATCCAGAATGAAGATGGCAGCAACATTCGCATCACCCAGGCGCTGATCCGCCTCGCCACAGCCGCCTTCGGTCTTGGCAACCTGATGTGCCTGTTCAACCGCAAGGAGCCGCGTGCCTTCCAGGATATCTGGGCCGAATGCAGGGTCGTGGTGCTGGACAAACAGGCCAACCTGGAGCTGCTGAACAAGTAATTCACACCGGCAGCAACGAAAGAGGGCACCCGATGGGTGCCCTCTTTGCATTTCAAACAGCGCGTTACTGCTTGCGACTGAGGATGTAGAAGGAGATGCTGCCAAACAGCAGGCTGGGGGCCACGGCCGCCAGAATGGGGGGCACCGAATAGACCAGGCTGACGGGGCCAAACACCCGATCGCTCACGTAGACGGCGAAGCCGGTCATGATCCCCATCAGCATCCGTGCCCCCATGCTCACCGAGCGTAGCGGGCCGAAAATGAAAGAGGAGGCCAGCAGGATCATCGCCACCACGGAGAGGGGTGACAGCAGCTTGCGCCACAGCTCCAGTTTGTAGCGACCGGCATCCTGCTTGTTGGCATCCAGATAGCCGATATAGTCCTGCAAACCGGAGACCGAGAGATTCTCCGGATCGACACTCACCACCCCCAGCTGCTTGGGCGTGAGTTCGGAGCGCCACTCCATCTTCTCATGCTGCTCGCTCTGGACCCGGGTCGGGTCATCGAAACGAGTCACCTGCGTTTGCTTGAGCAGCCAGTGGTGTTGCTCGAACACCCCTTCCTGCGCCTGGATGACGTCGATGAGCTTGCGATCCGGAGTGAAGCGATAGAGGGTGATGCCGGTCAGGGCGCCATCGTTGCGCACCCCGTTGATATTGACGAAGTTGTTGCCATCGCGAGCCCAGACGCCATAGGCCGAAACCGTCAGGCGCCCTTCCGACAGGGCTCCCGCCTTGATGTCATCCGCCATCCGCTTGGCGATGGGCGCCACGTATTCGCCCATCAGGCCCACCACTATCATCAGGGGAATGGCCGTCTTGAGCGCCGCCATAACGATGCTGATCTTGGAGCGACCCGCCGCCTGCATCACCACCAGCTCGGAGCTGGTAGCGAGCTGGCCCAGACCAATCAGACCGCCCAGCAGGGCCGCCAGCGGGAAGAAGAGCACGGCCTCTTTCGGCATGGAGAGCAGCACAAAATAGAGCGCATTGACCATGTCGTAGTTGCCGTCCCCAACCGACTTGAGCTGCTCCACATACTTGATGAGCGCAGCCAGGCCGACCAGGGTCACTTCGCACAGCAGGATCGACATGAAAATGATCCGGCCGATATATCTGTCGAGAATGCCAAACATCAGCAGAGACTCCCCTGTTGCAGCATCATGCTGATTTTTCCCTCAAATACAGGCGCATAGAGCGGGTGCGACATCAAAGTGATCCGGTCGCCATGTCTGTCGAGAATGCCAAACATCAGCAGAAGTTCCTATGTTGCAGCATCATGCTGATTTTCTTTTGAAATACTGCCCCTTCACCCGGTTCCACCAGCTGGTGCCCTGCAGGTTGAGAGGCAGACCGATGAACAGCAGGTAGGCGAGCGGCACCAGGAACATCCCGGGCCAGTGGGGCAGACGGCCGCTGTCGATGGCCGAACGGGCGGCACTGAGCAGCAGGAAATAGGAGAGATAGAGCAGGATGGCCGGCAACAGCTTGGCATAGCGTCCCTGACGCGGGTTGACCCTGGCCAGCGGCACCACCAGCAGGGTCAGCACCGGAATGGAGAGGGGCAGCGAGATGCGCCACTGCAACTCAGCCATCAGGCTGTTGTCCTGGGTCCCCAACAGCTCCACGGTCGCCTTGGCGGCCGCCTTGCGATTGGAGTGTTCCATCTCCTGCTGACGGACGACCAGCCCATACTCACGAAAATCGGAGATCTGGAACTGCTTGCCGGAGAAGTGCCCCTCGTAACGGGAACCATCCTTCAGAGTCAGCCACTGTAGCCCGTCATCATCAACGCTCACTACACCTTCGTCCGCAACGACCACTGAAGGAGGCTTGTTCCCCTCAGCCCGTTGCAACACGAAGACTTTCTGCAACTTGGAGCCGTTTTCGTTCAAATCCTGGATGTAGGCAACCAGCCGCCCCTTGTCGAGCTCCATGAAACGACCGGCCTGCAGGAAGGAAACCCCGGGATCGGCCTTGAATTCATCGATCACCTGGTACTCGCGCTCCTTGGCCAAGGGGGCTACCCAACCGGTATTGAAGGCGGCCACGGCGGCGGTCAGCAGCGCCAGCAACATGGCGCTGCGCATCACGAAACGGTGGCTGAAACCTACCGCATGCATCACTGTCATCTCGCTTTCTGCGTACAGACGACCGTGGGCAAACAAGATGGCTAAAAACAGGCTGATTGGCAGCATCAACAAGGCCATGTTCGGCAGGTTGAGCAGCAGCAGGGTGGAGACCAGGCGCGTCGGCACCTCACCATCGGCGGCATCGCCAATGATCTTGATGAATTGTTGGCTGACAAAGATAAGCAGCAATACGAATAACACTGCCAGCTGGGTTTTCAGGGTTTCCCTGAACAAATATCGGAAAACGATCACAGTCATTCCCAAGTAAACTTGTGTTTTTAGTCGAATGCCTGAAAAATAGGGCCGTATACTGGATTTTTACCAGTTTGAACTGCGGAGCCAGTGGCTGTTCGCTCCGCCTCTGATACCCCAACAAGCACCGCATTATTCAATAAAAGGTGCCTTTTGTCTTTAGGATGTAGGAGATTCCATGGAGTTCAGTGTAAAGAGTGGCAGTCCTGAGAAGCAACGCAGTGCCTGCGTCGTCGTCGGCGTCTTCGAACCCCGTCGTCTCTCTCCGGTTGCCGAACAACTGGACAAGATCAGCGATGGCTACATCAGCTCGCTGCTGCGCCGTGGTGACCTGGAAGGGAAACCGGGTCAAATGCTGCTGCTGCATCAAGTTCCGGGCGTGCTCAGCGAGCGTGTGCTGCTGGTGGGCTGTGGTAAAGAACGCGAGCTCGACGAGCGCCAGTACAAGCAGATCATCAACAAGACCATCACCACCCTGAACGAAACCGGCTCCATGGAAGCGGTCTGCTTCCTGACCGAGCTGCACGTCAAGGGTCGGGATACCTATTGGAAGGTGCGCCAGGCGGTGGAAACCACCAAGGCGGGCCTCTACAGCTTCGATCAGTTCAAGACCAACAAGGCCGAACCCCGTCGCCCGCTGCGCAAGCTGGTGTTCAACGTGCCGACCCGTCGCGAGCTGACCATAGGCGAAAAAGCCATCGCCCACGGTCTGGCCGTGGCAAAAGGGGTGCGGGTCTGCCGCGACGTGGCCAACATGCCGCCCAACGTCTGCAACCCGGCCTATCTGGCCTCCCAGGCCCGTCGTCTGGCCGATGCCTTCGACAACATCACCACCAAGGTGGTGGGCGAGCAGGAGATGGCCGAGCTCGGCATGAACTCCTACCTGGCGGTGGCCCGCGGCTCCGAGAACGAAGCCATGATGGCCATCATCGAATACAAGGGCCATCCGGACGCCAAGCCCATCGTGCTGGTGGGCAAGGGGCTGACCTTCGACTCCGGCGGCATCTCCATCAAGCCGGCGGACGGCATGGACGAGATGAAGTACGACATGGGCGGCGCCGCCTCCGTGCTCGGTACCATGCACGCCCTGGCCCAGCTGCAACTGCCCATCAACGTCATCGGCGTGCTGGCAGGCTGCGAGAACATGCCGGGTGGCAACGCCTATCGTCCGGGTGACATCCTCACCTCCATGTCCGGCCAGACCATCGAAGTGCTCAACACAGATGCGGAAGGCCGTCTGGTACTGTGCGATGCCCTTACCTATGTGGACCGCTTCGAGCCGGATACCGTGATCGACGTGGCGACCCTGACCGGTGCCTGCGTCATCGCTCTGGGTCACCACACCTCGGGTCTGCTGGCCAACCACAACCCGCTGGCCCACGAGCTGCTCAACGCCTCCGAACAGGCCGGTGACCGTGCCTGGCGCCTGCCCCTGTTCGACGAGTATCAGGAGCAGATCGACAGCCCGTTTGCCGACATGGCCAACATCGGCGGTCGTCCGGCTGGCACCATCACAGCCGCCGCCTTCCTGTCGCGCTTCACCAAGAAGTACAACTGGGCCCACCTGGATATCGCCGGGACCGCCTGGAAGAGTGGCAAGGAGAAGGGTTCCACCGGTCGTCCGGTGCCCCTGCTGACCCAGTTCCTGCTGAACCGGGCCGGCGTGGATATCGAAGAGAAAGAGTAACTCTCCTGCCCCATCTGATGCGTGCATCAATGGGGTTGGCGTTACCCCGAACCACAAGGAAGAGGCCCGCCTCTTCCTTGTTTCATTCTTGTGTCAGTGAGCCGCCGACAGGACAATGCCCTGTCAGCCTCGGCGACGGTCAATTTTCCGTCACCGCAAAACGGGATCCACCTGATGAGCCAAGTGACTTTTTACCTGATGAGCGAACAGGATGACGAGCGGGGCAGTGCCGTCGAGCGATTCGTCTGCCAACTGGCGGCCGACTCCTGGGGTGCGGGCCACCTCTACCTGTTCTGCGACGACGAGGCCCAGGCCCTGCGCCTGGACGAACTGCTGTGGCAACTGCCGCCGGATCGCTTCGTGCCGCACCAGTTGCAGGGCGAAAGCGGCCAGGCACCGGTGGAGATAGGCCACCAGCCACCGAAGCGGCGCTACGCCCGCCTCGTCAATCTGGCCAAGGAAACACCTTTGTTTGCAGGACACTTCGCTCAAGTGGTAGATTTTGTCCCCACTGACGAAACGCAAAAGCAGCAAGCCCGCGAGCGCTACAAGCACTATCGCCAGGCGGGCCACACCCTCGAGATGAGGGATCAGCCCGTCCTTGCCGCACCGGATCCGGCGCAGCCCTGACTGCGCCGCCTGTGATCCACGACGAATCAACACCAGAATCCATCCATCCAGAATACGGCGAGACCATGGAAAAGACTTTTAATCACAACGCCATCGAACAGGCGCTCTACCAGCACTGGGAATCTCAGGGCTACTTCAAGCCCCACGGCGATACCAGCAAAGACTCCTTCTGCATCATGATCCCGCCGCCGAACGTCACCGGCAGCCTGCACATGGGTCACGCCTTCCAGCAGACTCTGATGGACACCCTGATCCGCTACAACCGCATGCAGGGCAAGAACACCCTGTGGCAGGCGGGTACCGACCACGCCGGTATCGCCACCCAGATGGTGGTTGAGCGCAAGATCGCTGCAGAAGAGGGCAAAACCCGTCACGATTACGGCCGTGATGCCTTCATCGACAAGATCTGGCAGTGGAAGGAAGAGTCCGGTGGCACCATCACCCGCCAGATGCGCCGTCTCGGTGATTCCGTGGACTGGGAGCGCGAGCGCTTCACCATGGATGAGGGTCTCTCCGCCGCCGTGCAGGAAGTGTTCGTCCGTCTCTACGAAGATGGCCTGATGTACCGCGGCAAGCGCCTGGTGAACTGGGATCCCAAGCTCAACACCGCCATCTCCGATCTGGAAGTGGAAAACCGCGAGATCAAGGGCCACATGTGGCACCTGCGCTACCCGCTGGCCAACGGCGCCAAGACCGCCGAGGGCAAGGATTACCTGATCGTTGCCACTACCCGTCCGGAGACCATGCTGGGTGACACAGCGGTCGCCGTGAACCCGGAAGACCCGCGCTACAAAGCGCTGATCGGCCAGCACATCCTGCTGCCGCTGGTGAACCGCCTGATCCCCATCGTCGCCGATGAGCACGCCGACATGGAGAAGGGCACCGGTTGCGTGAAGATCACCCCGGCCCACGACTTCAACGATAACGAGGTCGGCAAGCGCCACAGCCTGCCGATGATCAACATCTTCACCCTGGACGCCCACGTGCGTGCCGAAGCCGAAGTGGTCGACACCAACGGCAACCCCTGCACTGCCTACGACGCCGCCCTGCCGGCCGAGTTCGCTGGTCTGGAGCGCTTCGCCGCCCGCAAGGCGATCCTGGCCAAGCTGGAAGAGCTGGGCCTGCTGGACGAGATCAAGGATCACGTGCTGCAGCAGCCTTATGGCGATCGCGGTGGCGTGCCCATCGAGCCGATGCTGACCGACCAGTGGTACGTACGCGTGGCGCCCATGGCCAAGACCGCCATCGAAGCCGTCGAAGATGGCCGCATCCAGTTCGTGCCCAAGCAATATGAAAACATGTACTTCTCCTGGATGCGCGACATTCAGGACTGGTGCGTCTCCCGTCAGCTGTGGTGGGGTCACCGCATCCCGGCATGGTATGACGACGCCGGCAACGTCTATGTGGGCCGCAGCGAAGAGGAAGTGCGTACCAAGCACAACATCCCGTCCGTGACCGTACTGCGTCAGGACGAAGACGTGCTCGATACCTGGTTCAGCTCCGCCCTGTGGACCTTCTCCACCCTGGGCTGGCCGAACAATACAGAAGCGCTCAAGACCTTCCACCCGACCGACGTGCTGATGAGCGGCTTTGACATCATCTTCTTCTGGATCGCCCGGATGATCATGATGACCATGCACTTCATCAAGGACGAAAACGGCCAGCCACAAGTACCGTTCAAGACCGTCTACATCACCGGCCTCATTCGTGACGAAGAAGGCCAGAAGATGTCCAAGTCCAAGGGCAACGTGCTGGACCCCCTCGACATGATCGACGGCATCAGCCTGGAAGATCTGCTGGAGAAGCGCACCGGCAACATGATGCAGCCGCAGATGGCCGAGAAGATCGCCAAGCGGACTGCCAAGCAGTTCCCGGAAGGGATCGGCGCCCACGGCACCGACGCCCTGCGCTTCACCCTGGCGGCGCTCGCCTCTACCGGTCGTGACATCAACTGGGACATGAAGCGCCTGGATGGCTACAACAACTTCTGCAACAAGCTGTGGAACGCCTCCCGCTATGTGCTGATGAACACCGAAGATCAGGATTGCGGCTTCTCTTCGCAAGGTAATGGCGGCGAGATGCAGTTCAGCCTGGCGGATCGCTGGATCCAGTCCCAGTTGCAAGTGGCCATCCGTGACTTCCGCACTGCGCTCGATACCTACCGCTTCGATATCGCGGCCGGCGTGCTGTACGAATTTATCTGGAACCAGTTCTGTGACTGGTATCTGGAGCTGACCAAGCCGGTACTGACCAAGGGTTCCGAGGCCGAGCAGCGCGCTGCCCGCCACACCCTGGTGACTGTTTTGGAAACCCTGCTGCGTCTGGCGCACCCGATCATTCCGTTCATCACCGAGACCATCT
Source organism: Aeromonas sp. S9(2024) (assembly GCF_041403185.1). Lineage (NCBI taxonomy): Bacteria > Pseudomonadati > Pseudomonadota > Gammaproteobacteria > Aeromonadales > Aeromonadaceae > Aeromonas > Aeromonas sp. S9(2024). The sequence goes on along the minus strand of NZ_JBGLRE010000007.1, from coordinate 51,426 downwards.
GGAAGTCGGTGGCCCCGCTGGCTGGCGTACACGCCGACACCATCATGATGCAGGCCTTCCCGGAGTTCGACGCCACCAAGGTGGACGCCGCCGCGATGGCGGATCAGGAGTGGGTGAAGGAGTTCATCGTCAGCATCCGCAACATCCGCGCCGAGATGAATGTGGCGCCGAGCGTGCCCCTCAACGTGCTGCTCAAGTGCGATGCCAAGGATGCTGAGCGCGCCGCAGAAAACGAGGCCTTCCTCAAGTCCCTGGCCCGTCTGGAATCCATCCGCGTGCTTGGCGAAGGTGAAGCAGCCCCGCTGTCGGTGAAGAAGCTGATCGGTGCCACCGAGCTGCTGATCCCGATGGCCGGTCTCATCGACAAGGATGCCGAACTGGCCCGTCTGGCCAAAGAAGTCGCCAAGCTGGTCGGTGAGTGCGGCCGCATCGAAGGCAAGCTCGGCAACGAGGCCTTCGTCGCCAAGGCGCCGGAAGCGGTCATCGCCAAGGAGCGCGAGAAGCTGGAAGATTACCGTCTCCAGCTGACCAAGCTGGAAGCCCAGCAGGCCGAAATCGCCGCCTTGTAAGCCGACCCGTCCGGTCCCGGAAGCCCCCTGCCAAGGGGGCTTTTTTATTTGTGCTGCGTTGGCACACCCTTTGCTGAGTGTTGCTCACTATCCACAACAGTTTGGGAAGGATGAGCGATGAAACGGTGGATCCAACATTTCTATCAACTGAACCGCCTTAACTGGCTGATGGTCTGGTTGCTGCTCTGCTGCAGCATCATATTGCTGTTTCCGGCCGCTCTGATGAACGGCGCCGTCAGCCAGTGGGCCACGGATCACGCGGCCTGGCTGGGAGTCGGCATGCTGATCGCCATCTCCTACTTCTGCAGCCAGGGATTCCTCATCGCCTGGGAGTGGGGCTGCGAGGAGTGGCAATCACGCCGCCAGCAGGATCAGCTGGCCCAGATGATCGGCTTTCTCGACTTCAACGAGAAGGCGGTGCTGCGGGAGTTCGTATTGCAGCGTAAAAGCGTCATAAACCTGCCGATCACCGAGCCAGCCGTCAAAAATCTGATGGATGCCGGCGTGCTCACCTACGCCTATGGCAGACCGCTGCGAGAGAAGGATGACGAAAACCAGATCCGTGCCCTGATGATCGCCCTGCCAGCCCGGCCGCTGCTCACCTACAAGGTGCTGGGCCTCTCCCGCGGCAAGATGAGCGAGGAGCAGGTGGAGCAGATCATGAACGCCCGTCCCAAGTTCGCCCAGAAGAGCTTCCAGCGCTAAACGCCGCTTCCCGAAAAGAACAGAGCCGGACAGGGTCCGGCTCTGTTTTATCCGTCTTATATCAGCCCTGTGGCTTACCCCTTGAGGCTGGAGCAGAAGCTCACGTCATCCTGCAGCGGATCGTTGCTCACGCTGTGGTAGAGCTCGAAGCAGGGGCCGTCGCCAAACTCCAGCCCGGCCGCGACTATGTCGCCGATATGTTCCTGCCAGCGCGGCCCGTACTGGCTGCGATCCGTGATGAGGTAGCGGGACTGGGCATAGCGTCCGGCGGGGATGAGCTGGGTCTCCACCTCCCCTTCGCCACGCACCTCGGCCGGTACCGTGATACCGATGTCGGTGCGGCACTGGGCCGGCGGCGTCACCTCCGGGTTGTCGTGGTAGATGAAGATCCACTCCCCGCCCTCCAGGCCACGCACGGCCGCCCACTGGTGCAGCCGGCCGCAGACGGCGTCATATCCTTCGCCATAGGGACCGGTTACCCGGATATAGGCCAGGGTACGGGCATCCATCTCGACAGTTTTCATGGTGTTGCTCCTTGCTGATGTATGGCCTTCAGCATAAGGGAGCAGGTCATCCCATGCGTGTCCCTCCTTGCTCTCCAGGTGTCCATTCTTGCGCTTGTCGCGGCGAAACTCCCCCGGAGTGCAGCCGTAGTGGCGACGAAACGCCTTGGCAAACGCCTGGGAGCTGGCAAGCCCCGCCCCGAGGGCAATGGCGGTAACGCTGGCGTCGGTGTAACAGAGCTGCCAGGCCGCCCGCTGCATGCGCAGGCGCCGGCACATCTCCCCTGGCGTCTCGCCAGCCACGGCGGTAAACACCCGGTGGAAGTGGTAGAAGGAGAGGCAGGCGCGGCTCGCCAACGCCTCGATGGAAAGGTCGGGATCCTGCTCCAGCGCCCGGATCACCGGCCGCAGTCTAGCCCGATAGTCGACAACCACTCAGCCCGCCTCCCTGATCCGTGCCATGTAGAGGGCATCCACATACTCGCCCTGGCGAAAGGCGTAACCACGGGCCAGCCCCTCTTCCACAAAACCGAACTTGCAATAGAGCGCTTGGGCCGCCTGATTGTCGGTATAGACGGTGAGCTCAATGCGGCGCAGGTTGAGCCAGTTGTCGGCCATCTCCAGCGCCGCCGCCAGCAGAGCCGAGCCCACCCCCTTGCCGGCCCAATCATCCCTTACCCCCATGCCGATAGAGGCAACATGCTTGCGCCTCGGGTTGGGCTCGATATGAAGTGAAATATTCCCTGCCAGCAGGCCATCGACCTCCGCTACCAGCGCCACCACGCTGCCGCTCTCCAGCCGCTTCTGCCAGACCCCCAGGGTCGGATAGGGCAGTTGCAGGGTGCCCGCCTGGGCATTGGGCATGGCGTAGAGATCCCGCAGGGCGGGGGCGTCGGCCGGTTCGGCATGGCGGATGGTGATATGCATCTGAGGCTCCTTCTCGAAAGCTTCATCATGCAGCATCACAAGGGTCCGGTCACCCCCTGCCACACCCATTTGCAATGCCTATCAAAAGGTGAGGAAAGGCCCATTGGCGCCTTTGTCTCGTGATCCGTAGGCTGGACCCCATATCAACGAGGAGAAGCATCATGACCGACAAGACCCTGCACAGCGCCAACGGCGCCCCCGTCGTCGACAACAACAACAGCCTCACCGCCGGCCCCCGCGGCCCCGTCCTGCTGCAGGATGTCTGGTTGCTGGAAAAACTCGCCCATTTCGATCGCGAGCGCATCCCGGAGCGGGTGGTGCACGCCAAGGGCTCGGGCGCCTACGGTACCTTCACCGTGACCCATGACATCAGCCAGTTCAGCAAGGCCGACCTGTTCAACACCATCGGCAAGCAGACGCCGGTATTCCTGCGCTTCTCCACCGTGGCGGGCGAGAAGGGTGCCGCTGACGCCGAGCGCGACGTGCGCGGCTTCGCCCTCAAGTTCTACACCGAGCAGGGCAACTGGGATCTGGTGGGTAACAACACTCCGGTCTTCTTCATCCGCGATCCGCTGAAGTTTCCAGACTTCATCCACACCCAGAAGCGCGACCCGCGCACCAACCTGCGCAGCGCCACCGCCGCCTGGGACTTCTGGTCCCGTCACCCGGAATCCCTGCACCAGGTCACCATCCTGTTCAGCGACCGCGGCATCCCCAAGAGCCTGCGCGAGATGAACGGCTACGGCAGCCACACCTTCAGCTTCATCAACGACGCGAACGAGCGCTTCTGGGTCAAGTTCCACTTCAAGACCGAGCAGGGCCACAGCTTCTACACCGATGAAGAGGCCGCCACCGCCGTCGGTCAGGATCGGGAAACCAGCCAGGCCGACCTTTACAACGCCATCGAGCGTGGCGACTTCCCGCGCTGGAAGGTCTATGTGCAGGTGATGCCGGAGGCCGAGGCCCACAGCAGCAAGGTACACCCGTTCGACCTCACCAAGGTGTGGCCCCACGGCGACTACCCGCTGATCCCGGTCGGCGTGCTGGAGCTCAACCAGAACCCGGACAACTACTTCGCCCACGTGGAGCAGGCCGCCTTCACCCCGGCCAATGTGGTGCCCGGCATCGGCTTCTCGCCGGATCGCATGCTGCAGGGGCGGCTGTTCTCCTACGGCGATACCCAGCGCTATCGCCTCGGAGTCAACCACGGCCTGCTGCCGGTCAACGCTCCGCGCTGCCCGTTCCACACCGCGCACCGTGATGGCGCCATGCGCGCCGATGGCAACGGTGGCGCCAGCCCCAACTACCAACCGAACCGCTTCGGCACCCAGACCCCGAGTGGCCAACACGAGCCGGCCCTGAGTCTGGAGGGAGCCGCGCTGCACTACGACTTCCGCGACTACGACGCTGACTACTACAGCCAGCCGGGGGCGCTGTTCCGCCTGATGGACGAGGGGCAGCGCGCACGTCTGGCCGCCAACCTGGCCCGCTCCCTGGTCAATGTGGAGGACGACGCCATCGTCGCGGCCCAGCTCAAGCACTTCGAGCAGGCCGACCCCGAATATGCCAAGCGGGTCGAGCTGGCCCTGGCTGCCCTGCAGCGCTAAGCGGTCTGCCAATAAAAACGGGGGCCCGAGGGTCCCCGTTTGTACAGTCGCCAGTTGTCATGCACAAAAAACGGAGCCGAGGCTCCGTTTTTCAATGCTGCATCAATCCCGGACGGAACGTGCTTCCCGTTCTTCCCGCTCTCTGGCCAACAGGCGTTTGTACCACCAGCTACTGCGACGACGTTGTGCATTGGAAGAGCGACGAGCCATTTCTTAGGTTCCAGCCATGAGATGAAAGGAGGTGCATTATGCGATATGGATCACGTCTGTGTCTTTAGCTGGATCAAGAAAAGCTCACTGGCCGACGGTAATTGTCTGACGGTTTTTGTCCCTCGCCGGCTCGGCACTAGCCTCCACCGGGGAGCGCCAGATCAGGGGGCCATTGCTCTCCAGCTCGTTTTGCGGCCCGCACTCCAGCCAGGTATCTCCCTGCCGGATGCGCGCCCCCTGGGAATATTTCTGATCCTGGTACCAGCAGATACGCTCCGACAAGGCATTCAGCGGCAACACCAGCTCGGTACCAGCCGAATCACCCACGACCGTCGTCTTCAACGAGGCCTGCGCAGGGGTCTGCCAGAGAAGCGCCAGCAGGCAGGGCAAGAGGTATCTCATAGGGGTCATCCTGTTTTCTGTGGAAGCTCTTTTCAGGAAGCGACCACTCCCCAGGTTTACTTGACCGATAAATAGACGACTGGCTGGTATTCCGGAACCAATATGGTAGCCTGCCAGCGCCCGCCGGCAGCATCTCGCGGCCAGCAGCACATTCCCGGTGAATTTGTCGTTTCAAGACAAAATATAACCTTATTTATCAAATCGTTATTGGATATTATCCCGATGCGTATCATGCCGTTGCTCAAGGCGGCCTGCCTGAGCCTGATGTTGTCTGCCTGCGTTGCCCCCCTGTTGATGATGAGCCCCACCAGCCAGCTGATGTGGGCCCTGCTCAAGCCACTGGTCGGCTTCGACCCCAATGAAGTCAATCTGTTCGAACAACCGCTGATCAAGGATCGGATGACCGCCATCCTCGGCCCCAACTACGACACCACCATGCAGCTGCTCAAGACCGCCAACGAGCTGCAGCAGGAAGGTCCCCTGTTCTACGTGATCTCCCGCTACGCCCCGGTACCGGACATCGCCAAGCAGGCCGGCATGGTGTGGAACTCGCAAACCAACCAGATGTCCGTGCTGCTGCAAAAAGGGGATGGCTCTACCCAGACCTTCGGTGAGAACCTGGCGGCCACGGCCCCCGTCTGGCCGAGCGCAATGCAAGACTGGCAGAACAATCCCATCACCCAGGCAGCCGCTACCCTGGGTGGTGCGGGCAGCAATGCCATCCTCGGCACCGTCGTGAATGGGACCCAAGGCAGCGTCACCGATGCCCTGAGCCAGCAGGCTGGCAAGACCATCGCCGATACCGCCAAGCAGAGCGTCAACAGCGTGGCGACCTCCACCAGCCAAGCGGCCACCAAGGCGGTCACGACTCAGGCCAAACAAGCCACCAGCAGCGCGGCAACCAGCGTCAGCCAGGAGGCCACCAAGGCGGTCACGACTCAGGCCAAGCAAGCTACCAGTAGCGCGGCAGCCACCGTCAGCCAGGAGGCCACCAAGGCGGTCACGACTCAGGCCAAGCAAGCAACCAGCAGCGCGGCAGCCACCGTCAGCCAGGAGGCCACCAAGGCGGTGACAACTCAGGCCAAACAGGCAACCAGCAGCGCGGCAGCCACCGTCAGCCAGGAGGCCACCAAGGCGGTGACAACTCAGGCCAAACAGGCAACCAGCAGCGCGGCAGCCAGCGTCAGCCAGGAGGCCACCAAGGCGGTGACAACTCAGGCCAAACAGGCAACCAGCAGCGCGGCAGCCACCGTCAGCCAGGAGGCGGCCAAAGCGGTCAGCAGCGCGACCGCCCCCCTGAGCGACGAGGCGCAAACCGAAGCCCGGACCCAGGCCGAAGCCGAACTGGAAGCTCTGTTCAAATGACAACAGGCCACCGCAAGGTGGCCTGTTTTTTTCCGCTCTATTGGATTGGCCCGGTGACGCAGGATATCCATCACCGGCTTGTGACGTTATGGCAAAGGCCACATAGACTGTTAGATAGTCTCAGGCACACTCGATGGAAGGAGTGCACCATGCGCCACCTGCTCGCGACTCTCGCCTTGCTCTCTCTGCTGATTGCCCTCCCGGCGCCGGCGCTTATCTACTATTCCGAGCAGAACATGCCGCTCAATGGCCAGGACAAGGACGGCAAATCCATCGGTATGGCCGTCGAGCTGCTGCGCCTGATGTGGCGCGAGATGGGTGAGCCGGAGCAGCCCATCCACTTTCTGCCCTGGGCTCGTGGCTGGTACCTGCTGACCCAGCAACCGGATGCCGTGTTGTTCAGTACGGCGCGCACCCGGGAGCGGGATCCCCACTTTCTCTGGGTCTGCCCCATCAGCAATTCACGGGTCTCCCTGATGGGCCGCAAACAGAATGCCCCCAAAGTCGCCAGCCGGGAGGATCTCGCCCCGCTGCGGATCGGCGTCATGCAAGCCGATGTGGGGGAGCAGCTGTTGCTGAACCGGGGGCTGGCCCCGGGCAACATGATGGCGGTAGAGCGGATGGATCAGGTGGTACGCCAGCTCATCATGGCACGCACCGATCTGGTGGCGGGCAACGAGGTGATGTTGCGCCATCAGGTCAGGGAGCTGGGCTTTCCCAACGAAGACTTCGTTACTGTCGCCATACTGGAAGAGCAGGACAACTGCTTTGCCTTCAATCCGCTGGCCGACAAACGACAGGTCGCCCGCCTGCAGCAGGCACTGGACAAGGTGCGCCAGAGCCGTGAGTTCCAGCAGTTGCTGGCCCGTTACCAGCAGGCCAGTACTCTGCCCAAATCCCAGTCCCCTCTGCTGCGCATAAAATAAACGCCGCCATTACTCTCCCGCTCCGGCAGGAGTCTGTGGCGCCGTGATCAGGTGATTCAGGAAGAAATGGAACAGCTCGGCGCGCGAACCGAGGCGCAACTTGCCATAAAGGTGCTTGCGGTGATTCTTCACCGTGCCGCTGCCGATCCCGAGCTCGGCAGCAATCGCGTCGGTATCCAGCCCCTGCAGCAATAACCCGGCCACCTGCCGCTCCCGGCGAGTGAGCAGATCCCCTCCCACGCTCGCCATCCCCTGCTCCACCGCCCTCTTGATAAGGGCGCTGTCCGGCAGGGCGGTCCCCTCCGCCAGCCGCGGTTGTGCCTGCTGCCAGTGCTGGCGGCAAAGTGAGTGCACCAGGGGGAACAGCTCCTCCAGCCTGGCCAGCTCTGCCGCCTCAAGGCTCTGGCGCTTGCCGAGGCGCCCCAGAAACAGCACCAGGGTCAGCTCCTCGCGCACCGGCAGGATCAGCCCCACCTCCTCCTGCCAGCCGGTAGCCTGGTAGAAGTGCTGACGATAGTCGGGATCCAGCCTGCCCTGTGACACCTGGGCCAGGGTCCAGACCCCGGCCCCCAGGCCCGCCTTCAACGCCTGCATAAAGGGATCCTGACTGAAGTGGCTGGTGAGGTAGCGATCAAACAACAGGGCCCGCTGATGGTTCAGGTTGTCATAGAGGTAAACCGGGCGCTGGCCGACTCCCAACAAGAGCGCGCAATCGAAGGCCACCTGCTGGCGAATGAGCCGCACCAGGGCCGCCGGAAAGGCACTGCCGTTCAGGGCCTCGACCACCTCGGTCAGGTGGGGAATAAGCGATGGGTTGGTGCTGGATGAGTGGCTGCCGGTCATGGTGTTGTCGCTCCCGCTGCGGGGAAGAAGGCACCCCGTCATACCCTGTGATGCTAGCACGCCAGTGGCAAAACTGTCCCCTGGGGGACATGGTAGCGAGGTCCCCCCAACGGTGAGGATAAGGGCTTTTCCCCTGTTGTTGGAGCACCCATGATCAACCCCCATCTGCTTGACGAGCTGACCCGGCGCGGGCTTATCGCCCAGAATTCCGACCCGGAGGCGCTGGCCTCCCACCTGGCCAAGCCGCGCACCGTCTATTGCGGGTTCGATCCCACCGCCGGTAGCCTGCATATCGGCCACCTGGTGCCGCTGTTGATGCTGCGTCGCTTCCAGCTGGCGGGTCACACCCCGGTGGCCCTGGTCGGCGGCGCCACCGGCCTTATCGGCGATCCCAGTTTCAAGGCAACCGAACGAACCCTCAACAGTGCCGACACCGTGCAGGGCTGGGTGGCCAGCCTGTCGGCCCAGATCAAGGCTTTGCTACCGGCCAGCGACGGACTGGCTGCCCCCGTGCTGGTCAACAATGCCGACTGGATGGGGCAGATGTCGGCCCTCGACTTCCTGCGCGACATCGGCAAGCACTTCTCGGTCAACGCCATGCTGGCGCGGGAATCGGTGCGCCAGCGGCTGGCCCGCCCGGATCAGGGCATCTCCTTCACCGAGTTCTCCTACGCCCTGCTGCAGTCCCAGGACTTTGCCGTGCTGCACCAGCGCCTCGGCTGCACCCTGCAGATTGGCGGCAACGATCAGTGGGGCAACATCACCAGCGGCATGGACCTCACCCGCCGCCTCCATCAGGCCCAGGTCTATGGCATGACCCTGCCCCTCATCACCAAGGCCGATGGTACCAAGTTCGGCAAGACCGAGGGCGGGGCAGTCTGGCTCGATCCGGCGCTCACCTCTCCCTACGCCTTCTACCAGTTCTGGCTTGGCACCGCGGACGAGGATGTCTACCGCTTCCTGCGCTACTACAGCTTCCTGCCCCTGGCGGCCATCGATGAGCTGGAGGCGGAGGATGCCACACGGCAGGGACGCAAGCAGGCGCAGCAGGTGCTGGCGGACGAGCTGACCGAACTGGTCCACGGCAAGGAGGCGCTGGCGGCGGCGCGGCGCATCAGCGAGCTGCTGTTTTGTGGCGACGTGGCCCGCCTCGGGGAGAGCGACCTGGCCCAGCTGGCGCAGGATGGTATGCCGAGCAGCCGTATCGAGGGGGAGACAGACCTGGTTAGCCTGCTGGTGAGCTGCGGCCTGGTCAGCTCGAAGCGCATCGCCCGCGAGCTGCTGGCTGCGGGGGCCATCAGCCTCAACGGCGAAATCCGGCAGGATGAACAGCTGGGCCGGGACGATCGCCTGTTTGGCCGCTACCTGCTGCTGCGCCGGGGCAAGAAGCAGTACCATCTGGTGGAGTGGCTGGATTGAGCCAGCTGACTGATACGACAAGGGGGCCGACATGGCCCCCTTGCGGTTTTCTCATTGCGGCTTGTTGGCCCCAGGCAGCGGCCGCCAGGTGAGGCGAGTCACCTGGGTGCCCTGTACCTCGCACTGGAGGCCAAGATCCTGCCACCCCTTCTCCTGACGCAGGGAGACCTCCCCCGCGATCCCCTGCTCGCCGACCTTGAGCTTATCCTGCTCGAAGATCACCTTGTCGCCCCCGGCCAGCGCCATCAGCTTGCCACTGCAGAGCCAGTGGGCAAGATCGGCCCCCTTGAGCTTGACACCACTGCTGGCCGCCTTGCGCTCCGCCGGGCTGGGGGCGAACAGCCCGGCCAGCTCGGCAGCCCGTTTGGTGAGCCAGCTCTCGCGCTGCTGCATGCTCATCTTGCTGACAAACTCGGCGGGCTGACCCTTCTCGTCCAGCCACTGGACCAGCTTGCCCCCGTCATCGAAACCGAACCGGGCGGCAGGCTCCTTCACGCCGAACAGCTTACCCCCCTTGAAGTAGTAACGGCTCTCCCCCTCCTGCTTGCCCTGCTCGTTCATGATGGGCACGGCGATGATGACGGGGACGCCGTCGATCCAGGCCTGGATGTCGACGCCGTCGTAACTCAGTAGCCGGGTATCGAGGGCACTATCGGCCCCCTTCTCCATCAGGGTGAACTGCTCTTCAAGGGGGCTTGCCACGGTAGAAAGGGAACAGAGTCCCAGCCCCAGGCCGAGGCTCAGGGCGATCACGGTATTGCGCATAAGTGTCCTGTCATTGGCCATCAAGGCCAGGGTTAACTCTCTATCAGCCAGGCGCGCAGCCCCTCGCGATGGGTCTCGCTCAGGGGCAGGGACTGGCGGGTTTGGTAATCGAAATGGATCAGGGTCGTCTCGGCGGTGACGGCCAGCTCGCCTCCCTGCCAGGCTTCCTGCCAGAGCGTGAAGGAGCTTGAACCGATGCGGCGCACCCCGGTTTTGATCAGAACCGGCTGACCGTAGAACAGCTCCCGTTTGAACTGCACCGTGTAGCCCGCGATGATCAAGTGCCAGTTGTGCACGTCCAGCTCGGGGGAGAAGATCCGGAACAGGGGATCCCGCGCCGATTCGAACCAGACCGCCGGCACCGTATTGTTGATGTGTCCGAGGGCATCTGTCTCCTGAAAACGGGGGTGGATCTGCATTTCCAGCATGGGGTGACTCCTTGTCAGCAGGGATTGGCGACTCGCCATCATTGATGGATCAAGATGTTACCCGATGAGAGACCCAAAAGGACAGGTACATGCCGCGGTGCTCGTCACCGCCATGGTGTGTCGCAACCTGGCCGGCCGGGCACCAAAAAGCCCCGCACGGCAGGCCATGCGGGGCTTGGTTTCAGGGGGGTCAGTCCAGCAGATCGAAGCGATCCGCGTTCATCACCTTGTTCCAGGCCCTGACGAAGTCACAGACGAACTTCTCCTTGCTGTCGTCCTGAGCGTAGACCTCGGCGTAGGCCCGCAACACCGAGTTGGAGCCAAACACCAGATCCACCCGGGTGGCCGTCCACTTCAGCTGGCCGCTGCTGCGCTCCCGCAGCTCGTAGAGGTTGTTGCCGGTCGGCACCCACTGGTAGGCCATGTCGGTCAGGTTGACGAAGAAGTCGGTGGTCAGGGCGCCCGCCCTGTGGGTGAAGACCCCGTGCTGGGTGCCGCCATGGTTGGTGCCCAGCACTCGCATCCCGCCCACCAGCACCGTCATCTCGTGGGCCGTCAGCCCCATCAACTGGGCGCGATCCAGCAACAGCTCTTCCGGCGTGACCACATAGTCCTGCTTCAGCCAGTTACGGAAACCGTCGGCCAGGGGCTCCAGCACGGCGAAGGAATCCACGTCAGTCTGATCCTGGCTGGCATCGCCCCGGCCCGGCGAGAAGGGTACGTTCACCGTCACCCCCGCCGCCTGGGCAGCCTGCTCTATGCCCAGATTGCCCCCGAGCACGATCAGATCGGCGACGCTCACCCCGCATTCTGCGGCCAGCTTGTCATAGACGCCCAGCACCCTGGCCAGCCGCTCCGGTTCGTTGCCCGGCCAATCCTTCTGCGGTGCCAGCCGGATGCGGGCGCCATTGGCCCCACCCCGCTTGTCGGAACCGCGGAAGGTGCGGGCACTGTCCCAGGCTGTGGTCACCAGCTCGCCGATAGTGAGACCACTGGCGGCGATCCTGGCCTTGACCGCGGCCACGTCATAGTCGCTGCGACCGGCTGGTACCGGATCCTGCCAAATCAGATCCTCGGCTGGCACATAGGGCCCCACATAACGGCTCTTCGGCCCCATGTCCCTGTGGGTCAGCTTGAACCAGGCGCGGGCGAAGGCGTCGGAGAAGGCGGCCGGATCGGCGCGAAAACGCTCGGCTATCTTGCGATATTCGGGATCGAACTTCAGCGCCATGTCGGCATCCGTCATCATCGGCTTGCAGCGGATCGAGGGGTCCTCCACATCCACCGGCATGTCCTCTTCGGCGATGTTGATGGGTTCCCACTGATGGGCGCCGGCCGGGGATTTTTGCAGCCACCAGTCGTACTTGAACAGGAGTTCGAAGTAGCCGTTGTCCCACTTGGTCGGGTGGGTGGTCCAGGCCCCTTCGATGCCGCTGGTCACCGTATCGCGACCGATACCGCGACTGCTGTGGTTCATCCAGCCCAGTCCCTGCTCCTCAAGGGCGGCCCCTTCAGGCTCGGGGCCGAGGCGTTTGGTATCCCCGTTGCCATGGGCCTTGCCAACGGTGTGGCCACCGGCGGTCAGGGCCACTGTCTCCTCGTCGTTCATGGCCATGCGGGCGAAGGTGACCCGCATATCCTGTGCAGTTTTCAGCGGATCAGGCTGACCATCCACCCCTTCGGGGTTAACGTAGATGAGCCCCATCATCACCGCCGCCAGCGGGTTTTCCAGATCCCGCTCGCCGGAGTAGCGACCGCCCGGCTTGCTGCTCGGCGCCAGCCACTCCCGCTCGGAGCCCCAGTAGATGTCTTTTTCCGGATGCCAGATATCCTCGCGGCCGAAGGCGAAACCGAAGGTCTTGAGCCCCATGGACTCATAGGCCACGGTGCCCGCCAGGATCATCAGATCGGCCCAGCTGATCTTGTTGCCGTATTTTTTCTTGATGGGCCACAGCAGGCGCCGGGCCTTGTCGAGGTTGGCGTTGTCAGGCCAGGAGTTGAGCGGGGCAAAGCGCTGGTTGCCGGTGCCGCCACCGCCACGACCGTCTGCGATGCGATAGGTACCGGCTGAGTGCCAGGCCATACGGATCATCAGGCCGCCATAATGGCCCCAGTCGGCGGGCCACCAATCCTGGCTGTCGGTCATCAGGGTCGTCACGTCCCGTTTGAGCTCGGCCATGTCGAGCTGCTTCAGGGCCTCCCGATAGTTGAAACCGGCCCCGAGGGGATTGGTCTTGCTGTCATGTTGATGGAGGATGTCGAGGTTAAGACTCTTCGGCCACCATGCCATGCCGGAGGTCTCGGCCGAGGTGGAGCCACCGTGCATGACCGGGCATTTTCCGGGGGCACTTGCTGGATGTTTGCTCATCGCTGTCCTCATTTACTTTATGGTCAATAACCTGAAACAGCATGGCACAGGGCTATTGCATATTCTGTGCGCCTACAGCCGATTTTCTCCATTTCGGGGCAGACAGAGCGATAGTGCGACTCCGTCTGTCAGCAGCCAACGGGCTGGCTACTGACGAGGATTTTCCTCCTCCGGCGGCCCTGCCAGCTCGGGCCGCAGCCAGGCGCTGCGAAAATCGAACCAGCCGAGCGCCGTCATCCGAACCCCGTGCACCCCGACCCGGCTCTCCAGCTCCAGCCAGTGATGAAACAGCGGCACAAACCAGCCCTGGCGTTGCACCTCGGCCAGCAGGGCGCGCGGGCCTGGCTCCTCGCCGCGGGTACGCCACTGGGTCAGCCCCTGCCACAAGCCCTGCTGGCCGGCCCATACCCTGCGCAGCAGCGGCGTGCCCTGCAGCCAGGCGTAGGGGGCGAAGGCATGTTCATGCTCCAGGTTGAGGGTACCGAGCCAGAGATCCACGTCTTCATCTGCCCCGCTCACCCAGCGGCCGTAATCCAGGGTACGCACCTCGAGTTCGATGTCCTGCTCTGCCAGCAGGCTGGCCATGGCCCCGGCGCACTCGTTGAACTCCAGATGCTGGTTGAAACAGGCCAGCACCAGCCGCGTCGGTCGTCGCGACGGTGCGGGCAGAGGCGAGGGCTGTGCCTCGCGCCAGTGAGGCAGAAGCCCCAGCGCGCTGGTCCAGCCCCGTTGCAGTTCGGGGGCGACCCGGGCCATCAGGGCGATGGGGTTGAGCAGCTGTGCCAGCCACTGGCGCAGGGCAGGATCCTGCAGGGATCCGGATCTGTCGTCCTGCAGCAGGAAGTAGCAGCCGGACTCGAGCTCGGACTCACCGCGCATGGTGCCCAGCTCCGGGCTGTCACGCCCCAGCTGCAGGTGGCTCTCCAGCCGCTCCGCCAGCTCGGGCAGCATCCAGATGTCGATTTCGTCGAGCAGGGCACGCAACCCGAAGTAGTCGTCGAACGCCTCCAGACACAGGTGCAGGGGATCGTTGGCGGCTACCTTGTAAGGACCCGTGCCCACCGGCTGCAGGGCAAACCCCGCCTCCCCCTTGAGCTCGCGCGGCAATATGACGGCCACCGGCTCGGCCAGCAGGTGGGGCAGCAGGGGATCCGGGCTGTCGAGGTGCAGATCCAGGGTGCGCGGCCAGGGGCTCTCCAGCCGCGCCAGATGGGCGAACAGCGGGCGATCCCGCAAGGCGAGCAGGCTCTCCATCACGTCCTCCACCGCCAGCTCGCGGCCGTGGTGAAAACGCACCGCCGGCCTCAGGTAGAAGCGCCAGTGGCAGGGGCCGAGGCACTCCCAGTGGTGGGCCAGATCCCCCTCGATTTCCCCATTTTCCTCATTTCGCCGGGTGAGGCCGTTGAAGATCTGGCGACTGAGGTGCACCTCGGAGCGGCGCATGGGGCCGGTGGGCAGCAGCTGGGGCAGCGGCCGGTAGTAGGGCACCCGCAGGATCTGGCGCCCCTCCCGGGTGGCCTGACCGAGCTGTTCGATGAGCAGCGGGGTGAGCAGATCCAGCCGATCCTCGGCCAGCCGCACCGCCTGGGCGAGTTGGCCCTGACTGAGCAGATCCCGCAGCCGGCGGCGAGTCAGGCTCTCCTGACTGTCGAGCAGGGTGAGCCTGGAACGCCGTCCCCTGCCCGCCTCCGCCGACCAGCTGAGCCAGCCCTGCTCCTGCATGCGGCGCAGCAGCAGGCGGGCATTGCGCGGAGTGCAGCAGAGCAGATCCGCCACCTCGGCGAGGCTGATCTCCCGCTCATCGCAGCCAAGCTGCTGGGCGAGTCGTTGAAATTGCTGATAGAGGCGACCGGTCGGCATAAAAGAGGAAATCCTGTTGCAATAAGTCATCAGTTTTTACTTCCGCATTTTAGCTCAATACTGCCGGTGAACATGAGAGAGAACCCACAGGAGCCCCATCATGAACCAGGTCATCCCCCCCAAACCGAACCGGATCCAGCAGTACCTGCGCCGTTACTTCAAGCGGATCCTGCCCCGTCCGCTGCCGTTTATCGAGGATCCCATGAGCCAGCTCAATCGCCTGATGCAGTGGGACATGAACCAGATCGACGACAGGGAATATCGCCGCCGCCTCTGACATGGCAGGGAATAGATACGGGAGATCTGCCTGTTTACATCGGCCACGGGACTGATAGATTGGACGTCTATCCATCCATAATGGTGACATCCAACAAGGAGTGTGTGATGAAAGATGCGACCCTGGCCCTGCACCACGGCTTTGCCAACGACCCTACCACCAAGGCGGTGGCCGTGCCCATCTACCAGACGGTGGCCTACGAATTCGAGAGCGCCCAGCACGGGGCGGATCTGTTCAACCTGGCGGTGCCGGGCAACATCTACACCCGCATCATGAACCCCACCAACGATGTGCTGGAGCAGCGGATGGCTGCGCTGGAAGGGGGCATAGCCGCGCTGGTGGTTTCGGCCGGTTCCGCCGCCATCACCTACGCCATCCAGGCGCTGACCGCCGCCGGCGACAACATCGTCTCCACGCCCCAGCTCTACGGCGGCACCTACACATTGTTCGCCCACATGCTGCCGAAATTCGGGGTCGAGGTGCGCTTTGCCAGGGATGACAGCGCCGAGGCCATCGCCGCCCTCATCGACGACAAAACCAAGGCGGTCTACTGCGAGAGCATCGGCAACCCGGCGGGCAACATAGTGGACATAGCAGAGCTGGCCAGGGTGGCCCACGCCCGCGGCGTGCCCCTCATCGTCGACAACACGGTCGCCACCCCTGTGCTGTGCAAACCCATCGAGCACGGTGCCGACATCGTCGTCCACAGCCTCACCAAATACGTCGGCGGTCACGGCAACTCGCTGGGCGGTGTGGTGGTCGACTCGGGCAAGTTCCCCTGGGCGGATCACGCCGACCGCTTCCCCCAGCTCACCCAACCCGAGCCCTCCTACCACGGGGTGGTCTACACCGAGGCCTTTGGCCCGGCGGCCTTCATCGGCCGGGTACGCACAGTGCCACTGCGCAATACCGGCGCGGCGCTCGCCCCCATGAACGCCTTCCTGCTGCTGCAGGGGCTGGAGACCCTGAGCCTGCGCATGGAGCGCCACGTGGACAACGCCCTGCAGGTCGCCCACCACCTCAAGCATCACCCCAAGGTGGCCTGGGTCAGCTACGCCGGTCTGCCGGGTCACCCTCACTACCTGCTGGCGGAGAAGTACATGGCCGGCCGCCCCTCGGCCATCCTCTCGTTTGGCCTGAAAGAGGGCTACGAGGCGGGGGTACGCTTCTACGATGCGCTGAAGATCTTCAAGCGGCTGGTCAATATCGGCGACGCCAAGTCCCTGGCCTGCCACCCCGCCTCCACCACCCATCGTCAGCTGAGCGAAGAGGAACAGGCCAAGGCTGGGGTCAAGCCGGAGATGATCCGGCTGTCGGTGGGGATCGAGGCAATCGAGGACATATTGGCAGATCTGGATCAGGCGCTGGAGGCCTGATCGCCCCCCGTAGCCCCCTCAACCGACAGCAAAGAGAAGGCCCCGCCAAGCGGGGCCTTCGTCTCTCTGGCCGAGCCGTATCAGCGACTATCGGCCGGCACCTTGTCGCGGCGGGATTTCCACCACCAGCGCAGCCGGATCTGGGAGACCAGCATGCCCGCCAGCATCAGGGAACAACCGGCGACGGCGCGCTCGTCCAGGGTCTCGCCAAGCAGCAGCACGCCCCCCACGGCGGCGAAGACGGTCTCCAGACTGAGGATGATGGCGGCGTGGGCCGGGTGGGCGCCACGCTGCCCCAGCACCTGCAAGGTGTACCCCACACCGACCGACACCACGCCGGCATAGAGCAGCGCCTGCCAACCGGCCAGGGCTCCGCCCAGAGTCGGTGTCTCGATGACGAAGGCGGTCGCAAGACTGAGCAGGCCGCAGACCACGAACTGCACCCCGGCCAGCCGGATAGGGGCGACGCGTCTGGCGTAGTGATCCAGCACCAGCAGATGAATGGCCCAGAACAGGGCGCCGATCACCTGCAGCAGATCGCCAAAGCCGATGGTGAAGTCATCGGTCACGCTCAGCACATAGAGGCCGACCACCGCGATCAGGGCCCCTACCCAGGTGTTGGCCCCCGTCTTGTGATGTAGCAGCAGGCCCAGCACGGGGACCAGTATGATGTAGAGCCCTGTGATGAAGCCCGCCTTGGCAGCCGTGGTATAGAGCAGTCCCACCTGCTGCAGGGAAGCGGCACAGAACAGTACCAGCCCGGCCAGCATGCCGCCCACCAGCAGTTGCCGGTGCGAGCCCTGAGTGACGGTCGGCTGCCTGGCCTTGAGCCACCACAGCAGGGGTAACAGGGAGAGGGCGCCGAGCAGGAAACGCAGGCCATTGAAGGTATATGGCCCCATATGGTCCATCCCCAGGCGCTGGGCGACGAAGCCCATGCCCCAGATGGTGGCGGCCATCAGCAACATCAGATTGGAACGCATGACGATTCATCCTTAAATCGGCGTTTTACGGAATATCCTGTCCAAGATACCTGCCTCCCCCGTCCCTTGTCTGCAAGGAACGCGGGTTTTATTCACAGGGCCAGCAGGGCCACCAGCAACAGGTTGCTTCTGAGGATCCAGATCACCCGGAAGTGCTGCTGGGTGGAGATCATCGGCGCCTTGCCACTGCGCAGGGAGCGGCGCCAGCGATAGAAGAGGCGGCTGGGGTAGTCGAGGGTGGCGACGATCAGCAGAAACAGCGCTGCCTTGGCGAGATATTCGGGGTGGGCAAGAAGCTGTTCCATGGTGCGGGCCTGCGCCAACACCAGCAGACAGCCGGTAACGAAGAGGCTGAACAGCGCCAGGGCGGCGATCCCGTCCACCAGCAGCAACCGGCGCACACGCACCATGGTCAGACCCCGGCGAAAGATCAGGTATTCGATGGCCAGGGCCAGGATCAGGGTTCCGATGGAACCATCATGGATGACCGGGATCAGGGGGTGTGTCAGCATTGCAAGTTTCTCATTTTCCGCCTTTAGACGTGCGCTGCGCCATCATATATGCTGGAGTCACCCGAGACGAAAAGGATAGCGTCATGTCCCCAGCCAAGCCCAGGAGCACCTGGTCTTTGATTGCCCGAATGCGGCTTGGCCTGCTGCTGCTTTTCATTCCCGTCCTGTTGCTCGGCAGCATCTACTACCTGCACATGGAGCGCACCCTGCGCCAGGAGCAGGAGAACAACCTGATGGCCCGCAACACCCAGTACCTGCATACCCTGATCGAACCCTATCTCGAAGAACTTGAACGCCAGTTTACGCTGATTTATCAGCAGGTAAATTATCAGGATTTCAGCGAGCCGCAGATCCACAACCGCGCACGCTACCTGCAGTCATGGGGTGCCTATCAGGCAGTAATGGAGCTGGATTACATCTATGTGGGCACGGAGCTGCGCCAGATGCTGATCTACCCGTCCTGGCAGGCGGATGACCAGTTCGATCCCAGAACCCGTCCCTGGTACCAGCTGGCCTCCCGCCATCCCGATCAGCTGGTCTGGACTGATCCCTACTACGACTACACCATGGGCACCCTGACTATGGCGCTGGCCAGAACCATCCAGGATCCGGCGGGCAAGCGGGTCGGCGTCCTCTCCCTCGATACCCAACTCACCCCCCTCGCCAACTGGCTAAACAAACGGGATCGGTTGGATCATCAGGAAGAGGGCTACCAGATCCTGCTCAACCAGGACGGCGTTGTGCTGGCGCACCCGGACCGCAACCTGGTGTTCAAACCCCTGCCCCAGATCGGCTGGCAGGTTCGCATGTCGGCCCCGCAGGGCTTCTTCCTCGATGAAACGAGCGACCTCATGGTGGCCTACCACCATATCCCCAGGCTGAACTGGATCCTGCTCAGCGTGGCGCCGACCGCCCATATGCAACAGGTCACCAACAGCGTCTCCATCAACGTACAGCTGATGATCGGATTCGCCTTCGTGCTCTATCTGCTGCTGGCTCTGCTCTGGTCACGTTACTTTCGCCGCATGCTGGGGGAGATCACCCTGCTGATCAGGGCCAGCCGCATCGGCAATATCAGCCCCCAGAGCAACAGCAGGATGCTGGAGCTCGCCAACGTCTACGAGGAGATGGCAGCCGCCAGCCAGGACTTTGCCCAGATCCGCCGCCAAGCCAATCAGGACAAGCTGACCACCCTCTACAACCGGCGCTTCTTCGACGAATGCCTGCAGCAGCAGCTCGATGCCGGCAAGCGAATCGGACTGGTAATGTTCGATCTGGACGACTTCAAGCGGGTCAACGACACCTATGGCCACCAGACCGGTGACGTGGTGCTCCGGCGGGTCAGCAAGCTGGGCTTGAGCCTGTTCCATGAATGGGGCTGGTTCTGCCGCTATGGCGGCGAAGAGCTGGTGCTTATCTTCCGCCTCGATGAACACACTGACGTGTTTGCCTCCCTGCTGGAAGCCTTTCGCCACGGGGTGGAGCTGCTGGAGTGGCGCGAGCCCGAGCTGCGCATCACCCTCAGCGGCGGGGTGGCCATCAGCCACACCGGCGTATCGGCCAGGACCCTGGTCGAACAGGCCGACAACGAGGTCTACCGCGCCAAGCGGGAGGGGAAAAATCGGGTCTGCTTTCCTCTGGCGTCAGCCGACCATTCCGCCCCCTCACCGACCGGCGACGGCTGATCCCCGCACTGGTTTTTCAGCATCTGGCTGCCAAGCACACCAGCCCACAGTGGCAGCCAAAACGTCCGTAAAAAAACGAGAGGCCCGCAGGCCTCTCGTGTTGCATTCGGGGGGCCAGCGTCACCGCTGCCACGCCAGCGTCGGCCAGCCCAGCTCATCTGCCAGCTGGCGCAGGGCCGGCGCCGGGTTGACCGCATGGGGGTGGGTCACCGCCTGCAGCAGCGGCAGGTCGTTGTGGGAGTCGCTGTAGCCGTGGCTCTCCCGCCAAGGGTCGGCGCTTGCGGCAAACAGCTGGTTGATGCGGGCCACCTTGCCCTCACGAAAACTGAGGGTGCCGCGGGTCTGGCCGGTCAGCATGCCGGCCTCTTCATCCAGCAGGATGGCCACGTAGTGATCCATCCCCAGCATCTGCGCCATGGGGGCCACCAGGTGCTCGCCGGAGGCGGAGATGAGCACCAGCTCGTCGCCCCGCTTGCGGTGCCACTCGATGCGCTCCACCCCCTCAGGGTAGATGCGCTCGCGCAGCACCTGCTCGGCAAAGCGGGCACAGAGCGGGTCGAGCCACTGGCGCGACTTGCCCGCCAACGGCTGCAGGGTGAAGGCCATGTACTGGTGCATGTCCATCTTGCCCTGATGGTAGAGGGACATCATGGCCTGCTCCTCGGCAATCATGCTGGCTGGCGCCAGCTCCTCGGTCACCATGTACTCCAGCCAGAGGCTGGCGGAATCCCCCGCAATCAGGGTCTCGTCCAGATCAAACAGTGCCAGTGCCATGGGCGCTCCTCGCAGTGAAAATGGAAATGTAATGCAGCGTCATGCTACCTCACAGAGTTGATCCCGGGCCACCGCCAGGGTCACGGCGCTGCCCACCGGCAGCAGATCCCGGGCCGAGCGGTTGAGGCAGTCCACCGTCAGCAGGCCCGCCGCGCAGCTCACCTGATAGCGGATCACGTTGCCTAGCAGCTGCTGCCCGCTGATAACCCCCGGCAGGTGCGGCTCGTCGCTGCGGACGCCGGCCGGCAGCAGGGAGAGGGATTCAGGTCGCAGCGCCAGCTTGCCACTGCAGTGCTGGCCGAACAGGACCTTGGCCTGCTCGCCATCGAGCAGGTTGTAGTTGCCGATAAAGCCTGCCACGAAGGCGTCGGCGGGGCGGGTGTAGATCTCCTCCGGCGTGCCGCTCTGGACGATGGATCCCTTGTTCATCAGGAAGATCCGGTCCGACATGGTGAGCGCCTCCTCCTGATCGTGGGTGACGAAGATGGTGGTGAGCTCGAGGCGCTGCTGGATCTCGCGGATCTGCTGGCGCAGGCTGCGGCGGATGCGGGCATCCAGCGCCGAGAGTGGCTCGTCCAGCAGCAGGATCCGCGGTTGTACCACCAGGGCCCGGGCCAGGGCCACCCGCTGGCGCTGGCCACCGGAAAGTTCGGCCGGATAGCGGCGCTCGAAGCCGGTCAGCTCCACCAGCGCCAGCGCCTCCTGCACGCTGGCGGCCAGATCCCGCCCCGGCTGGGGCTTCATCTTGAGGCCGAAGGCGACGTTGTCCCGCACCGTCATGTTGGGGAACAGGGCATAGCTCTGGAACACCATGCCGATGCCCCGCTTCTGGGGTTCCTGCCAGGTGATCTCTTCACCGGCCACCCGCACCTGGCCGCCATCCACCGGGGTGAGCCCGGCCAGCGCCCGCAGCAGGGTGGACTTGCCGCAGCCGGAGGGGCCGAGCAGGGTCACCAGCTCCCCCTTGCGGATGCCGAATTCAATCCCCTCGAACACTCTGGTGTCGCCGTAAGATTTGTGCAGTTGATTCACTTCTAGATGGAACATCTTGATTCACCTATGAAATCTGTTCGCCGCCCAGGTGAGCAGCAGGGTCAGCAGGAAGTAGCTCATCACCAGGGCGCTGGTGAAGTGGCCCGAGGTGGCGCGCATGTTGTAGAGGTAGACCTGCAGGGTCTCGTAACGGGTGCCCACCAGCATGTTGGCGAACACGAACTCGCCGAGCAGGAAGGAGAGCGACAAAAACAGCGCCGCCAGCAGCCCCTTGCGCAGGCAGGGGATCACCACCAGCAGAAAAGCGCGACCGCTGCTCGCCCCCAGCAGGTGGGCGGCATCCATCAGATCCCTGAGCGGCACCCCCTGCAGGCTGTTGGCCAGCGCCCGGTACATGAAGGGGAGCACCACGGTGAACCAGGTGCCGATCAGGATCCACGGCGTGCCGATAATGGGCAGAACGCCGTCGGCGTAGATCTGCAGCAACCCCACCGACGACACCACGGGCGGTACCGCGAAGGGGAGCAGGATCAACAGGTTCATCCAGGGATCCAGCTTTGGGAAGTAGTAGGCCACCACCAGCACGGTCGGCACCAGCACTAGCGTGCCGAGCAGGAGGGTGGCGAAGCAGACCAGCAGGCTTCGGCCAAACGCCGCCAGAAAGCGCGGATCGCCCCAGAGTTTGAGATACCAGTCGAGGGTGAAGCCGTCCGGCAGCAGGGTCGCCCCCCAGCGGGTAGAGATGGAGTAGATGAAGGTGGCCAGCAGTGGCAACAGCAGGGTGGCGACCAGCCCACCCAGCACCCAGCGCGGCCAACCCGGTTTCAAATCATGCATGGGATTGCCCCCTGTTCACGTAGCTCTTTTTCAGCAGCCACTGGTTGGCGGCCGTCACCACCCCCAGCAGCACCATCAGGATCACCGCCAGCGCCGCCGCCATATTGGGCTCGAGGAAGATGTCGCCGGAGACCAGGCTGGCCACCCGGATGGTTACCAGGTTGAAGTTGCCGGTGGTGAGGGCATAGGCGGAGGCATAGGCCCCCACCGCGTTGGCAAACAGGATGATCAGGGTGCCGAGCAGCGCGGGAGTGAGCACAGGCAGCGCCACGTGCCAGACATATTGGCTCTTGCTCGCGCCCAGCAGGGCGGCGGCCTGCGGCCACTCATCCTGCAACGCATCGAAGGCCGGGTAGAGCAGCAGCAGGGCGAGCGGGATCTGGAAGTAGGTGTAGATGAGGATAAGGCCGCTGCCCGAGTAGAGATTGAAGCCGTCGATGAGGCCCCAGGATTTCAGCAGCAGGGTCACGGCGCCATTGATGCCGAGAATGATGATGAAGGCGAAGGCCAGCGGTACGCCGCTGAAGTTGCCGGTCATGGTGACGAAGGCCAGCAGTACCCGCTTGACCCGCTCACCGCTGTGGCGCAGCGCGGCCGCTCCCAGGGTGCCGATGGCGAGCCCCGCCAGACTGGCGATGCCGGCGATGCGCAAGGAGTTGCCGAACGATTGCAGATAGAAGGGGGAGCTCAAAATCTCCCGGTAGTAGTCGAGGCCCCAGCCGTCTGGGGTCTGAAAGCTGCCCACCAGCACCCACACCATGGGGGCGAGCTGGAACAGGATCATCAGGAGAACGAACGGCAGCAGCACCAGGGCGGGCAGCCAGTGGCGGCGCAGCCGGCGCCGGGTGACGGTCGGTTGATCCGCGAGGATCTCGGTGGTGGCGGGCATCATCAGTGTACCTCCGGCAGGTTGCCGGCTTTGAGCAGCGGCGGGCAGCCAGGCTTGTCGTGGGAAACTCCCAGCAGGTCGGCCATCAGGGCGCAGAGCTGGGTCTGCTGCATGGCGGGACCGGCCGGCCACTGGGCCACGAACGCATCGCCAAACAGCCAGAGCGGTACCCGGCGCTCTTCGGTCAGGGTGCCGCCGTGGCTGAGATCGTTGTTCATGCCGTGATCCGAGGTGATCACCACCTGATACCCCTCCGCCAGCCACTGGGGCAGCAGGTCGGCCAAGAGGCTGTCCATGCGGCGCGCCTGATTGCGGTACTGACGGGAGTCGAGGCCGAACTGGTGGCCCGCGTCATCCACCCCCATCGGGTGGATCAAGAGAAAATCGGGGTCGTACTGGCTGCGCAGCCACTCGCCATCCATCAGCAGGTGGCTGTCTGGGTAGCCGTCATCCCAGTAGAAACAGCCGTGCTGGATGGGCAGTCGCTCGTCATGGGTGAAGCGATCCCGCGCCGCTTGCCAGGGGCTCTGGTTGTAGAGCTCGCTTATCCAGTGGTAGGCCGCCGCCGCGGTGCGTTTGCCGCCCGCCCGGGCCAGATGGAAGATGGACTCCTGCCGACTGAGACGGCTCACCCCGTTGTGGGTGATGCCGCTCTCCACCGGCGTCGTTCCGGTCAGGATGCACTCGTAGAGGGGCCGGGAGAGGGAGGGCAGGGCGCAGCTCAGGGTGGCCTGCAACCCCTGTCCCGCCTCCACCATGCCCGCGAGGTAGCCCATGCAATGGGCTACCTCGGCAGAGAGGCCATCCACAAGTACCACTATCACCTTGTGTTGCACTGGCCACTCCTTACTGCATGTTGATCATGACGGTTTCCTGCCACTGGCGCGGCAGGGCCTTGGAGCTCTGCTCCCAGGCGGCGTGATCCTGGACCGGCTTGGCATTGGCGTACTGCTCGGCCGGCAGCAGCTTGGCCTTGACGTCATCCGGCAGGGTCACGTTGCTGCGGATGGGGCGGGCATAGCCGCGCGCCAGGTTGATCTGGCCGGCATCGGAGAGGATGTACTCCCGCGCCAGCTTGGCGGCGTTGGGGTTCTTGGCCCACTTGTTGATGATGGTGGTGTAGCCGGCGATGACGGAACCGTCGCTCGGGATCACCACATCAAACTTCTTGGGGTCGATCTGGTCGCGGTAGTTCAGGGCGTTGAAGTCCCACAGCACCCCCACTTCCACCTCGCCCTTCTCGATGTTGGCGATGGTGGGGTCGTTCAGCGACAGACGGCCCTGCTGGGCCAGCTTGCCGAACAGCTCCAGCGCAGGCTTGAGGTTCTTCTCGCTGCCGCCGGTGGCATAGGCTGCCGCCAGCACGCCGTTGTTGGCCTGGGAGGCGACACCCACGTCACCCAGGGTCACCTTGTAGTCGCCGCCCAGCAGGGATTGCCAGCTGGTGGGGGCCGCCTTGACCAGATCCTTGTTGATCAGGAAGGCGATGGTGCCGGTATAGGCCAGCATCCAGTGACCGTCCGCATCCTTGGCCCAGTTCGGAATGTCGGCCCAGGTGGAGGGTTTGTAGGGCTGGGTGACCCCCTGCTTGACCGCGACCGGGCCGAAGGCACCGCCCACGTCGCCGATGTCGGCGGTGGCGTTGCCCTTCTCGGCGGCAAACTTGGCGATCTCCTGGGCCGAGCTCATGTCGGTGTCCTGATGCTTGATGCCGTAGATGCTGCCGAGCTGCTGCCAGGTATCCTTCCAGTTGGCCCAGCTGTCCGGCATGCCGACGCTGCTGAGCTGGCCTTCACCGCGGGCGGCCTTCTCGAGATCCGCGATGTTCTCGGCGGCAAACAGTGGCTGACTGATGGCCACCAGGGCCAGTGCACTTGCGATCACGCTTTTCATCATTCCATCCCTCTGGACTAGGTCAGTTAAGGTTCGAGAGGGATGCTAGAGGGGAAATATGACGGTGGTGGGGCGCTTTGATGGCAGTTTGATGACAATCGCCCTGTCATGGCGCTGTCATCCTGCACGGTTACAACTCTCACTCCGAGTGAGGCTGGACTACTCCAGCGAGAGTTGAGTCAGCCACGGCAGCCAGGATGATCGACAGGAAGATGAGCGTGATCGAACCGAGATTGAGCGAGCGGGCAGTGGCCGATGGCCGCGCCTCCAAGTGTGAACAGATTTGCCAGACCCTGCGCCGCTATATCGGCAGCGGCCAGCTGGGGGCGGGGCAGCAGCTGCCGGCCGAGCGGGCCCTGAGCGAGCGATTCGCTACCACCCGCATCACCATCAAGGAGGCGCTCTCCAGCCTCGAGGCTGACGGCCTCATCTACCGGGCCGAGCGGCGCGGCTGGTTCGTGGCACCGCCCCGCCTCACCTACGACCCCGCCATCCACACCCACTTTCACCAGTGGATCGGCGAGCAGCAGCGCACCGCCGAGACTCGGGTGCTGGCCCACGGCGGCGAGCTGGCCAGCAGCGAGCTCTGCCGCTGGATGGGGCTGGAGCCTTTCACCCCGCTCTATGAAATCCGCCGCCTGCGTCTCATCGACGGGCGCCCCGTGCTGCACGTCAGCCACCATCTGCTGGCCAGCCGCTTTCCCGATATCGCCAGCGCGCCGCTGGCCAGCTCCCTCACCGAGCTCTATCGGGAGCACTATGGCATAGGCCAGGGCGGGGCGAGCCTCGAGATCACCCCCTCGGCGGCGCGCGGCGCCATTGCCCGCGCCCTCAATCTGGCGGAGGGGAGTGCCGTGCTGCGGCTGGTGCGGGTCAACTACGACCAGCGGGGAGCGCTGGTGGATTGCGACATCGAACACTGGCGACCGGATGCCATCCGCATCTGTCTCGATACGCGAGCATTGCAGCCGCTCGCAGGCAAGCTGCCGCAAACCCGGCTCGTCGATTAGGGAATATCCAGAGCACTGCCGGGCACAGTGGCGATCCGCATCCATCTCGATACTCACACCCTGCCGCCTGCATTCGAGGGGCCATTACAGACCCTGGTCGCGGATCGGGGATGAGCCGGCGAACACAGACGGGCAGCGCGGGCGCGCATGAGGTCATGGGTATCGCCTGAACAGGCGGACAACTCCGGGAGATAAAGAGACGCGGATCCCACGGGATCCGCCGGGATCAGTTGTCGATATTGGGGATCAGGTCGTCGAAGCTCTGGTAGCCGCAGTCCGCCAGTTGCAGCGACATGGTGTAGGTCTTGCTGTGTTCCTGATGGCCGATGGCGGGGCGATTGAGCTTGAGTTCCTGATGCCAGTACTCCTTCATCCGCTCGATCAGCGCCATCGCCTCGCTCTCGTTGAGATGGAGCTGACACAGGGCCATGTAGTTGTTGGGCTTGTGCATGTTCTCCACCAGATAATCCCCCAGCACCGACATCGCCTGGCGGGCCTGCTGGCGAGCGAAGCGGCTGTGCTGCTCGAAGCTGATCCGCTCGCTGATGAGGAAGTGATAGCTGTTGTCGAGGCCAAGCTGCAGTATGCCGAGCTTCTCCAGCTTGCGCAGGTAGAGGTAGCAAGAAGCGTCGGTCAGGCCATACTCCCGCTTGAGATCGATCAGGGTCTTGTCGCGCCAGAAGATATTGGCGAGAAAAGCGTAGAGGCCGGGCTCATTGTGAAACGCCTCGTCCTGCTCCTGAGTGAAGACGGCGCGCCGACTCTGGGCATCCTGAGTGCGATCCAGCAGCTCTTCAAATGACAATCCCACCAGATGGCAGATCTCCAGCAGGGTGTCGAATGGCAGGGAGGGCTTGTTCATCATCCGTTTGACGGTAGCGATGGAAACCCCCATGGCCTCCGCCAGGGTCTGATAGCGGATCCCTTTATCGGTCAGGCTCTTTTTCAGGGTATCGAGGATCTGGTTGGCCAAGGTCTGGCTGTAGGTCATGCCACTCTTCCTTGTTGTTGCAGCTTGATTGCATGGTTATGCCGAGTCAGCTTATGAGCCACATTAAGGCATAAGGCTCAAATATTGACACCGAAAAATTGTCATCGAGAAAAAATGCCCCTGCGAAGGGCGAAGGCCAGACCAGTTACGGAAGCAAGTATCAAAAATTGATACTTGGCAGCGCATATCTTTCAACTCGTAAACATTTTACTAGTGCTGCATATAACAAGGCGCATAATCAAAACGTATCGAATTCAAGACCTTCCTGGTTGAGAAATCGATTGTTTGCTTCCAAATTTTTTGATTTTAAACCGCAAGGTTTTTTCTCTTTCCTGGCATTGAGCGGCGCTTGCAAGAGCCCCGCTCTTTTCTTTTGCCCGCATCCGGTGAAAAAGGCAATCCCTCCCCCACCAACCAAGCAGATTGGGTGCATAAAAAAGCGCCTGCCAATGACAAGCGCTTGCCTCCTTGTTGTAGCGATCAGATATAACGGATCGCGGTCAGCACCATCACCACCGCCATGCTCGCCATCATGGGCACGAAGGTACGTTTCACCACATCCACCGGGCTCAGATTGGCAATGCCAGCTACCGTGATGATCACCCCGGCCACCGGAGAGATGGTGCGGCCAATCCCGGCGGCAAACAGGATGGGAACCAGCAGCAGCAAGGGGTTGATGTCGAACTGGCCCGACACCAGCGGCACGATGGGAATAAAGGCCATCACGGGCGCATTGCCGGAACCTGTGATAAAGGCAGTCAGCAGGATGAAGAGCGAGAAGACCAGCGACAACCCGATAGGATTGAGATCGAACGACTTGGCCAAATCAATCAGCTGGGTGATGGCGCCAATATTGGTGAGACCGGCTGAGAAAAACTCGGCCGCCAGCATCAGGGTCAGCACGCTGCCGAAGATCATGCCGGTACCGGTCAGCCAGGCTTCGAAGTTGGCAAACGCCTTGTTGATGGAACGGTAGCGCAGTGCCTCGATAATGATGCAGAGGGTCATGGTCGACATCATGGCCACCGGAATGGTCATCTTGATGGCGCTGACAAACAGCTCGGAGAAGCCGAACAGAAAGACAAAGGGGATCACCGGCAGCAGGGCGTAATAACCCGGGGTGTCATGGTGTTTCTCCTCCAACTCGTGCAAATACTTGCCCCGCTCGGCGGCGGTGTCGTAACCCTCTTTGCGGTCGCAATATCGCTGCCATGCGATGTTGACGAAGGGAATACACACCAGCAGGGCGATCTGGAACAGCAGCTGATGATTCACCACAAACGGCATCACCTCGATATTGATCGCCTTGGCTCCGATCACCGCATTGATCTGACCGGGGCCAAACTCCCAGGCGGTGGGGATCACGATAGTGGCCACCGCCGTCTTGGCACTGATCCCGGCATTACGCAACAAGGGATAGAGGGTGCCCATCAACAGCAGGGAGAGCGAGGTCGCCCCTGTGATAAAGACATAGAGGATGGAAACCAGCAGCAGGATGATCCCCAGCAGAACATAGGGGTTCTCCAGCGCCATGATAGGACGGGAAGTGGCCTTGACCAGGGCCGCCGAGGCGCCGATCTGGTTGAGGTAGGTCGCCACCCCTGCAATCGCCACCAGGGTCAAACCGGTAGAGGCAAGACGGGAATTGGTCACCATGGCGAACTTCTCCCACAGATCGAAGAACCAGAAACCCTGACTCTCTTCGGCAGGCAGAATGGGAGTGATCCCCATCCATTGGGCATAAGCCAGCAGCACCAGACCCGCCGTCAGCAAGGTCGCCTGTGGATTGAACCGTTTGAGCATGGCGTAGGCCACCAGCCCCACCACCACCAGAATCAATATTGTCGACATTTCTCCCCCTGTTGCGGCACGGATCAGGCCTGGCCACATCTGATTGCTATTGCTGAAAATAGGCATTTTGGCGGGGAAACGATAGCCTGAAAATATAATGAGGGATTGTGATTACTCTCCCAATAACCAATATTGAGTCAACTATCAAACATCAAAGATATATCGTCTTTACAATAATATGCCCCGTAGTTCGGGGATAGCCGCACTTATTAGGATATAGCCCTATACAACGGGTGCAGCCTGAATTCAGGCATACTGTCCCGATCATCGAACCTTCAGTTCCCTACTTGAGCGAGATACACACACCCGGTCAAAAAGGTCGTTATAACAAAAACCAGCAACACTTTATGCTGGTTATAAGGTTTAAATTCAGGTATAAACTTCATCTCACCACAAACAGTCCAGCTGGTACTCCAGGGTTAATCAGGGTAAAAAGAATCTACTTACTCCATGATTGATAGACAATCAGCCAACAAACGATGAGTAACCTGTCGCCGCGTAAACAGGCCGCAAAATAGCAAGTCAGTTCAAGCAAAGAGTCCGTTTAATATATAATCCGCAGTGAAGGAATCTATTATTGAGCCTTAACACCAATACTTATTAATTTATCATCATGACAATATTCGCTATCACTTAAAATATATGAGCAAGAGCGACTCATTATTATCAACTCATCCATACGACAAGCCCTCCCCTCATAGAGAGCCAACAAGATATCCATGTCGGTTATGGAGGAGAGCTGCACAACCTAGGTCAGGTCGAGCCACACACCGTGACAAAGGGCCGGAGGCATCTCCATCCGGCCCTTTGTCATATGCCATTACCTCCTTCAACAGACCCGGTTCTTGCCCCGCTGCTTGGCTTGATAGAGGGAGCGATCGGCCCGCACCATCAGACTTTCCGGCGGCTCGCCCTGCTGGTACTCCGCCAGTCCGAAACTGATGGAGATGGACATATGAGGACAGATGGAGGCTACCGCCATCAAGGCCTGCAGCTTGTTAGCCACCTTCCTGGCATCCTCCAGGCCCGTGTTGGGCAGCACTACCATAAACTCGTCGCCACCCCAGCGGGCCAGCAAATCGATCTCGCGGATATGGTTGCGCACCAGCGCCACTATGTTGATCAGGGTCTGATCCCCGGCGGCGTGGCCATGGCTGTCGTTGATCCGCTTGAAGTCATCCACATCCATGGCGATCACGGTAAACACCTGATGGAAACGGCGGGCCCGCTCGCACTCCAGTTGCAACACCCGCTCCAGCCGGTAGCGGCTGGCGGCGCCGGTCAGGGAGTCGGTCTCGGCCAGCTGGCGATTCTCATCCACCTTCTGCAGCAAGGCGGCGTTGAGCTGTTCCAGCTCGGCGGTGCGCTCGGCCACCAGCTGTTCCAGCGACTGGTTGCGCCGCTCCAGCTGATCCAGCAGCAGCTTCTGGGCATTGATATCGCGATGAGCGCCTATCATCCGGGCCACGGAACCATCCTCGTTGCGAGCGATGATCCGGCCGTAGTCCTCGATCCAGACGAAGGATCCATCCTGGCAACGGCAGCGGTACTCGACCCTGTATTCGGGAGAGGTGCCGTTCAGACAGGCATCGAAGTGGGCCATCACCCGCTCCATGTCATCGGGGTGGATCACCGTCTCCCAGGTGAAGACGTTGTTGCCCAGCGAATGGGGCTCGTAACCCAGCATCCGGTACCAGCCGGGGTTGCGATAGACGAACCCGCTATTGGCGTTCCAGTCCCAGATCCCGTCGCTGATCACCTCAAGGATGCCGTGAACTACCGCCTCGCTGACATCCGATATCCGGATCGTCGTGCTCTCCTGCACCATAGTTATCATCCTGATTTCTGCCCCATGACCCTACGGGGAACAAGTCTATTCAACCCATCGAATTATCTTGGCACAGGATCCGGGATCTCTCCGCTTTCTGGCTCACCCGGCAGATCGGCCACCACAAGCAGATCCCTCTGGCCAAGCGTCATCATAAGTGTGGCGAAGGGTTTCACTCTTATCCTTTTTTGAAGGCGGGATGATGCCGGTGGCGATAGTGGCTGGGTGCCAGGCCGTGCTGGCGCTTGAAGGCGGTGGAGAAGTGGTACTCGTTGCGAAAGCCGCACTGCTCGGCCAGCAGCTTGACCGAATCGGCCCGGCTGGCCAGCAACAGCGCCGCCCGCTGCAAACGCAGCCGTTGCAGCAGCGCCATGGGCGCCAGCGCGAAGTGCTGCTGGCAGAGCCGGTAGAGCTGGCGCTCGGAGAGATGCAGGGCGCCGGCCATGCGCGCTACATCCCAGCACTCGGCCAGTGCATCCTTGAGCATCAGCTCGAGGCGCAGCGCCAGCCGCTCGCCGCGGCTCTGCCCCTCCCCCTTTTGCAGCAGGCGACGCAGGTAAAAGCCGAGCTGCTCCACCAAGAGGGCACTGAGCAGCGGATCCTGATGGCGTTCCTGCTCCGCATAGAGGTTCTCGACGGTGCGCAGCAGGGTGGCCTGCTGGGAGGTGCAACCCAGCCAGGATTGGCTGGCGAAGGCATCCCAGGGGGAGTCCTTGTGCAGCAGCAACCACACCAGCTCCCACTCGCCCGTCTCACCCAAGTGATAGCAAAGTGGCTGGCCCGCCGGGATCAGGGCCCACTCCCCGACCTGGAGTCGCTCAAGACTATCCCCGACCAGCACCTCCCCCTCGCCGCCCAGAGTCAACAGAAAGCAGTGCATATCGGTAAAGCGGCGGGCGATGCGGTAGCGGGTCTTGAGGCGGGAATACCCCGCCAGCCACACCTGCTCCTGCGTGAGGGCCGACAGCAGGCTGTCACAGCAGATCTGCTCGCGGCAGTCAGGGGAGACATCGATAAGATCGCTATTGGCAGTTTCAGACATCATCAGGACGGCATCAGCCATGTCGGCAAGGATGGCGCGAGCATAGCATGGAGCCATCAACCCAAGGAGTGACACATCATGCACATTCATCACGTCGCCATCTGGGCGCAGGATCTGGAGGCCCTCAAAACCTTCTATTGCAAGCTGTTTGGCGGTCAGGCGAATGAGCGCTACCACAATCAAGCCAAGCAGTTCAGCTCCTACTTCGTGCGCTTCGAGGGGGGCGCCAGCCTGGAGCTGATGCATACCCCCATCTTGTTTCCGGCGGATCTGCACCTGCCTCACCCGCTACAGGGGCTGGCCCATCTCGCCTTCTCCCTCGGCAGTGTGGAGGCGGTGGACAAGATGACCGCCCGCCTCAAGCTGCTCAAGGGGCCGAGGTCAAACACCTGGACGGCCCCCGCTGGACCGGTGACGGCTATTACGAGAGTACCTTCCTCGACCCGGAAGGCAACCGGCTGGAGTTGACCATTTAGCCGCCCTCACCCTGCCCTCTCCCAAAGGGAGAGGGGATAAAGCAGCATCGAGGGATGATCGCCAGCCATGTCGACTCGGTTGACGGCAAAATAGTCAGCCATGCAGGTTCGATTAGCGAAGCGTAATCGGACGGCGGTGACGGCATTGCTCCCTTCTCCCGCTTATTTATAAAAAAGGAGAAGGGGCCGGAAAAAAGAGATTTCTCGGTAAACGTTGGGCTTCGCTACGCTCAGCCACAACCTACGCAACTTGTAGGTTGGTGCTGAGCCTGCGAAGCCCAACATACGAGATATTACGAAAGCACCTTTCTAGACCCGGAAGGCAACCGGCTGGAGTTGACCATCTAATACCTGAATGATCCCCTCACCCTGCCCTCTCCCAACGGGAGAGGGGATAAAGCAACATCGAAGATATGATCGCCAGCCACGCGAATTAAATTAACGAAGCTTAAACGTAAGCAGAGGTGGTAAAGGCGATCTTTACCCCCTTCTCCCCTTGTGGGAGAAGGGTTGGGGATGAGGGGACGGGAAAAAGAAAATATATAGGGAATGTTGAGCGCTTCCATCCAAATCACAATTCCTTCAACTAATAATGTCTTTGTCGTTTAAATGAACAACGTGAAAACTCAACAAAAAACACTTTCGCTCTTACTCAGTAACCTATGTCAAATGGTGTAGGTCTGTTCGATACTCTAATAAAATCACCGTGCGCATATACATTGTGGCCAAAACCACACTCTTTTCTATCAGGATTTGTATCAATCTTCAGGATACCATTATCTATAAATTTTATTGAAATCTCACAATTACCTTCTTCACCGGTAAGTTTTATCAATCCCTCATCATCCTTCATAGTCACGACCTGAGAAATGTCCCCAATGTTAGGACCATAAGCCATCCCCATTAACCCAAAATAGAGCAGATTCAAGGATATCAAGTAGTCATTACCATGCTTTTCTACAGAGGCCACATTCCAACTTCCGAAACCAGCATATTTCCAATAGGTTCCCACCATATCAGGCCCAACGGAGGCAGGCATACTTTTAAGCAGACTGTAGTTGAATTTAGATTTTTTATCATTCGGGGCTAATGACAACCAGGCCAGAGCCTTAAGCTTCTCCCCTTGTTTTATATAAGAAAGTGCAACATTGTTATATGCCGTAATAGTCGCCGCTTGATCTGGCTTACCATAAATATATCCACACCCCTCACTTAGTGAGACTTGCTCCGTAAAATAATCACTTGCTTTGGCATATTCCCCGGCCTTGTATAATTCATTACCTTTTTTGATAACCACAGGCAGTTTTGCACACATCTCTTTGGCTATATCATCACCAGATTCTGCTGCATTAGCAAAGAGATTAGCGCTAAGATATAGCGTCAACACCATTAAAACAAACTTCACACTTGTAAATTTCATATCATTGACGCCTTAAATTTTCCTTCTGTTTTTATGTATAACCATCACACCTACCAGAATAGATAAAACAAAATTCACAAATAGGCTGCCATATACTTTTGTATATACCCAGTAGGTTAGTGGCAATGTTTCACTGACAACATATAATATCGCTGCGTATAGAATATAAGATGTCCCCATGACCTTTCGATAAGAACACCAGACTATATCACATAGGTCTAAGCGATTACCCCAGAGAGAAAACAATAGACCTTTGCGATGATTAAAAGGCACGAATAACAAAGCACCTACAACCATATAAAAAATCGAAGGCTTCAATACTATCCATGATTCAGAAACAAAAAAATGCATCTCGAAAAACGATAAGGGTAACGCTGCAAAGAGAAATAATAAGCATGTCCGCCAATACAACCCCCATACACTTTTAATCACCTGAACCTCCTATTATTTTCTGCAATTAAATATTTTCGAACATCTATGCACAACAGACCGCGGTAAATTTCGTTTACCGCCATCCAGTCGCTCACTCCCCCAATCTCTCCGCAAGACCCGAATACCGCTCGGTCTTTTTCCGCACTGCCTGTGCCAGCAGGGCGCGATCGCCGTAGAGATCGAGGCGGGCCTTGGCGCGGGTGATGCCGGTATAGACCAGCTCGCGGGTCAACAGCGGGCTGGAGCTGTCCGGCAGCACCAGCACGGTATGGGCAAACTCCGAGCCCTGGGATTTGTGGATGGTCATGGCGTAGACGGTCTCATGGGGCGGCAATCGGCTGGGCAAGAGGGCGCGCAGGGTGCCGTCCGGCTGCTCGAACCAGACCTTGAGCCGCCCGCTTTCATCGGGCAGGCAGAGCCCCATATCGCCGTTGTAGAGGCCGACCCCATGGTCGTTGCGCACCACCATCACCGGGCGACCGGCATACCAGTCACCATCGCGGGCAATCAGCCCCGCCCGTGACAGGGCCAATTCGAGGCGCTCGTTGAGCCCTTCAACCCCGAACGGACCATCGCGCAGGGCGCAGAGGATCTGAAAGCCGTTGAATGCCTTGAACACGGAGGCGGGAGCTTCCCCCGCGCGGGCCGCCTTCAGATAGCTGCCGTAACCGGCCACCCCCTGGGCAATCAACTCGTCGTAGGCTTCCCCCGCCCAGGGGTGCAGGCTGATATCGGCAAAGCCCATGCCCCAGACCGCCTCCACCGCCGCCGCATCGCCGCCGTTGCAGGCGCGCGCCAGCTGGCCTATGCCGGAGTGCTGATCGAAGCGCCAGCTCTTGGAGAGTAAACAGAGGCTGTCGCGCACCGGGGCCCCGGCAGGCGTGCCCTGCAGGCGGTAGCCGGTCTGGCGGGAGAGCCAGTCCGCCTGCGCAGGGCTGATGCCCTGTTCGATAAAGCTGCAGATATCGCCGAGCACGGCCCCCGCCTCCACCGAGGCGAGCTGATCCTTGTCGCCGAGCAGGATCAGGCGAGCATGGCTCGGCAGCGCATCGAGCAGGCGCGCCATCATGGGCAGGTCGACCATGGAGGCCTCATCCACCACCAGCAAGTCGAGGTGCAGCGGGTTGCCTTTGTGGTGGCGGAACTGGCTGCGCCCCGGGATCACCCCGAGCAGCCGGTGCAAGGTGCCCGCCTCGGTGGGGATGGCTTCCACCCACTCGGGGGGCAAGTCCAGCGCCTGCAGGGCAGAGCCGATACTCTCGGTCAGACGCGCCGCCGCCTTGCCGGTGGGGGCCACCAGCCGAATCGCCGGTGCCTTACCCGATTGCAGACCGGTCTCCACCAGAATGGCCAAGAGCTTGGCGACCGTGGTGGTCTTGCCGGTGCCGGGGCCGCCGGAAATGACCGCAAAGGGGCGCGCCGCGGCGGTGGCCGCCGCCAGCTTCTGGCCGTTGCAGCAGAGCGACTCGGGCACCAGCGCATCCAGCTTGTTCAGGTCGTTTGCGGCCTGGGCGCTGGCCAGCAGCGTCTCGATGGCCGGCCACTCCACCTCGTTCGGGAACACCAGATCCAGATACTTCTCGATAAAGTGGCGGGCCGAGAAGTCGGGGGCGAGACGGGCCTTGAGCAGGGCCGCGAACACCAGGCCGTAGTCGCGGGCAAAGAGGCGCGACAGGGCCGGGGCAATCTCCGGCCATTCGGCGCGTTCACTCAAGGCACGCAGATGGCGGGCCACCCCTTGCTCATGATCGTGGTAGCGGGTGAGATAGAGGCGCCCGTGCCAGAGCCGCAGCGGCCAGCGCGGGGCTTCCCCTTCATCTTGCTCGCCGCCAACCAGCGGGCTGGCCGCAAACAGGGCGGGCCAGCTCGCAGGATCCGCCAGATCGGCCAGCAGATCCCGGCTCTGATCCGGATCCAGCCCGAACGGGCGCAAGGATCCGGCAGATAGCATTTCAAGCGGCAGACAGACATGGCCGCGCCCCAGCTCGAAGCAGGCGAGCGCCGCCCCCAGCACCAGCTCGGGGCCGCCACCGAGATCGGCCACCAGCTTGGCAAATTGCAGATCCAGCTGGCGGATGCGCCCCGCCAACGCCAGGGCCTTGAGCCGTTCAATCATCATTGCGCTCTTCATGCTTCTACCCCGTTATCCGAAACTTGTGCGAGGGCGGGCGCCGCCCCCTCGCTAAACAGCCGATCCAGCCCCTGCACCAGCTCGCGGCTGGGGCGGGTATGGAAGATCCCCCCCTGTGGCATGCCGCGCAGGAACAGATAGAAGACCCCGCCAAAGTGCTGGTCGAAGTCGTAACCCGGCAGACGCAGGGAAAGCAGCCGGTGCAGCGCCAGCGAATAGAGCTGGTATTGCAGGTCGTAGCGATGCTCCACCATGGCCTGCTCCAGCGCCGGCCGGCTGTAGTCGGCCGGGCTCATGCCGAGGTGGTTGGATTTGTAGTCGAGCAGATACCAGCGCCCCTGCCACTCGAACACCAGGTCGATAAAGCCCTTGAGCATCCCCTGCACGGTGGCAAAGCTCAGCGGCTTGTTGCCCCGCGACAGCAGGTCGTGCTGCTGGCAGAGCGCAGTCAGCGCAGGTGCCGTCACCCGCCCCATGGGCAGGAAGAACTCCAGCTCCACCTGCTTGCGCTCGGGGGCCAGATCCCGCAGCCGTACTGGCTCGCCAAAGCCCGTTTCAAGCGGGGTATCCAGCACCGCCTCCACCTGCTGTTGCAGCACTTGGGCCCAGCTCTCGTCGAAGCCATCCTGCGCCAGCAGGGTGGCAATATTCTGTGCCAGCGGCTCGCCTGCGGCACTTTGAAAGTCGATGGTCTCGAACAGGCTGTGCAGCAGGGTGCCGGGGCGCGCCCCCTTCGGGAAGGTGAAGATGGAGGGCTGGGGTGCTTCTTCCGGTTGTTCAGTCGCCAACGCGGCCGCCTCGGTGACCACCTCGTCATCGAAGCCGGGGTTGGCCAACACGCCTTTGCTGTGACCGTGGCCCTGGGCCGCGAGACCGGAGTAGGAGCTGATCCACCAGTCCCGCTCAAGGGTGCCGCCAAAGCGACGCACCTGGGGCTCGCCCAGTTGCTCCTCTTCTGGCGGCAGCGGGGCCGGGCGGGTGAGCGAGGGCTCACCGACGGCCACCCCAGGCAGATCCTGGGCAAGCGCACTGAGGGCGGTGGCCAGAGTCGCGGCGTCCCCCTCCTCGCCCTTTTGCAGCAGGTAGCCGATGGCGGTCTGGTGCAGGTCGGTCTTCTCAGACTTGCCGCTGCCGGAGCGCACCGGCGCCAGCCCCAGCCAGGTGGCGTAGACGCCCCGGGTCAGCGCCACGTAGAGCAGGCGCAGATCCTCGGCGAGACGCTCCTTGTCGGCCTCTGCCAGGGACTCCTCGGCGCCGGTGAGATCGAGAATGGTGCGATTGCCCGCCTCATCGCCCTCGTGATAGAGCGGCGTGTCGGCGCTGCGGTGGCTGCAGATAAAGGGGAGGAACACCAGCGGGTACTCCAGCCCCTTGGATTTGTGGATGGTGACGATCTGCACCAGCTTTCGCTCGGACTCCAGGCGAAGTATCTGCTCCGCATCCTGGCCGCTCTGGCGGTTCACCGCCTCCCCCAGCCAACGCAGCAGGGCGTATTCGCCGTCCAGCTCGCTGCTCACCTGCTGCAAGAGCTCCCCCAGATGGAGGAAGTTGGTCAGCCGTCGCTCCCCGTAGGGGCTCGCCAAAAGCGATGCGGCGAGATTGCGCCGGTGCAGCAGGGCCCGCAGCATGGCCAGCACGCCGCGCTTGTGCCAGACCTTGCGGTACTCCATAAACTCCTGCACCGCGCTCTCCCAGGCCCGCTCGTCCGAGGCAAGCTCGTCGAGGGCCTTGGCGTCGAGATCGAACAGGCCGGTGGCAAGCGCCGCCCGCAAACTTCTCTCCTCACTCGGGTTCTGGCAGGCGTGCAGGATCAGCAAGATCTCCCGCGCCTCCACCTGTTCCAGCACGCTCTCGCGATTCGACAGATAAACCGAGGCGATGGCGAGCCGTGCCAGCTCCTGCTGCACCAGCTTGCCCTCGGCGCCGGTACGCACCAGCACGGCGATATCCCCGGCTTTCACCGGCTCACTGCCGATCAGCGCCTTGCCCTCGCGGGCCAGGGTCAGCAGGCGGTGGATCTCCGCCGCCGTGGCGCGGGCCATCTTGCTCTGGTAATCCCCCCGGTTGAAGGTGGGCTGGCCGGTGAGCTGCCAGCAGTGCAGCACGGGGGCTGTTTCACCGTCGAGGCGCAGCGCCTTGCTCTTGCCCTGCGCCTCCACCGGCAGGAAGGGGATATCCGCCTCGTAGATAAAGGGATCCTTGGCCCGCTCGAACAGGCCGTTGACCGCGGCCACCAGGGCGCCGCTGGAGCGCCAGTTGCGCCCCAGGGTGTAGTGGGCGCTCACATTTCGCCGCGCCTGAATGTAGGTGAAGATGTCGGCGCCGCGAAAGCCGTAGATGGCCTGCTTGGGGTCACCGATCATCAACAGCGCCGTATCCTGGTGGCCGCCGTACAGCCGATGGAAGATACGGTACTGCTGGGGGTCGGTATCCTGGAATTCATCGATCATGGCGACCCGGTAGGTGGCGCGAATACGCTCACAGAGCCGCTCGCCAAGGGGGGAGTCGAGCGCCCCGTCGAGGTCTTTGAGCAGATCG
Source organism: Aeromonas sp. S9(2024) (assembly GCF_041403185.1). Taxonomy (NCBI): domain Bacteria; kingdom Pseudomonadati; phylum Pseudomonadota; class Gammaproteobacteria; order Aeromonadales; family Aeromonadaceae; genus Aeromonas; species Aeromonas sp. S9(2024). Next base: position 12,591 of record NZ_JBGLRE010000007.1, on the reverse strand, counting down.
TCGAACGAGAGCTGATGGGCCTGGCGCTTGCTGGCCTGCATCCGGCTGCGCACCACCACGGCGGCCCGCTGCAGGATAAGATCGCGGATGCCGGGGCGGCTCGCCAGCAGCGCGTCGATCTCGCTGAACAGCGGCAGGGTTGGCAGCTCGCCCCCCTTCTTGAGGTTCGCCTCCAGCACCGTCTGGCCGAAGCGATCCAGCTCCTTGGGAATGGCATAGCCGCTGCTCCCGTCCTGCGCCCAGTCGGCTATCTTGGCAAGCCACCCCTCGTAGTTCTTGCCGGTGTAGCGGCTGATGTGGCCGTCGGTCTGGCGGCGGATCTCGTCCACCTGCGCCAGCCACTCGTGCTTCACCGCAGCGATGCGACTCATGGCCCCTTGATGGCGGGCGGCCAGCGTTTCGTCCCCCGCCGGCGGGCGCATCTCCAGCTCGCTGTTGTCGAGCCAGCCGTTCATCTCCCGCAGCAGGGCCGCCGGGCTTGGCCAGAGCGCGCGCACCGCGCTCGCCAGGGTTTTATCCACCGGATAGAACTCGGCGCGCCAGTAGTCGCTCACCGCCTGCAGCCTGAGCTGACTGTCGTCGGTGAGAAATTCGGTTTCGAAGAGGGCGCCCGACTCGAAGGCATTTTGCTTGAGCATCCGCTGGCAGAAGCCGTGGATGGTGAAGACGGCCGCCTCGTCCATCTGCCGCTCGGCGGCCAGCAGGCGGCGGGCCGCCAGTTCGTGATCCTCCACCTCCGTCAGCAACTGGGCCAGCAGGGCATCCGTGCTTTGCCCGCGCATAAAGGCGAGGCGCGCCTCGTGGATGCGGGCGCGGATCCGCCCGCGCAGTTCGGCGGTGGCCGCCTCGGTAAAGGTCACCACCAGGATCTCGGTCACCGACAGGGGCCGCTCGTGAGCGCTGGGCTGACCGGCGTCTTCGCCTTCTTCAATGAGCGGGCCATGGCCCAGCAAGAGGCGCAGATAGAGGCCGGCGATGGTGTAGGTCTTGCCGGTGCCGGCGGAGGCCTCGATCAGCCGCTCGCCATGGAGGGGAAAACGCAGCGTATTGAGCGGGTTAGCCATGATTACATCATCTCCAAGGTGGTCAGCAGCGGGGTCAGGTGTTCCCGGGCCAGCGCCTGCAGCTGGGCCAGCACCTCGTCATCGAGTTCCGGGAAGCAGCGGGCAACGTAGACGTCCTGCCCCTCCCCCGTCACCATGTAGCCGCCGTTGAAGCGAGCGAGGGCCGCCTTGTCGGCCGCCTCCGGTTTCTCCGGATCCTTCTCGATCCCCTTGATCCACTCCCAGGCAGTGCTCGGGAAAAACGGCAGCGGCCGCTTCATCCCCTGCATCCAGAGGGCCACCAGCGCCGCCAGTTTTGGCCGAGCCTCGTCGGCCACAAGCCTGGGCAGGCGCAGGCTCTGCTTGGCGTCAAACAGCAGGGTGTCGCCGGGGGCATCGCTCAAGGAGAGGCAAAGGTGCTGGATCCAGCCCAGCAGCAGATCCTTGCCGTTGAAGCTGCCGGGTTTGATCACCAGCAAGCGCCCCTGCTGGGTGTCGATCCACCCCTGCAGCTGGCCCTGGCTCAGGGAGATATCGATCTCCACCGCCTGTTTGTCCGCCTCATCGGCCGCCACCCAGGGGCGCAGGCGCGCCGCCAGCTTGCCCATCTCGGCATCCAGATCATCCAGCAGCAGGCTGCCAAACCAGCCCTGGGGCAGCAGGCCGGAGAGCTGCAGGCGCTGGCGACGCTCCTCACTCTCCCCCTCCTCGAGGTGGGCATCGAGCAGCAGCGCCTTGAGCTGGTAGTGCTGCAAGCCGTCCAGCTCGAACGGTTCGCTGTCCTCGATCTCGGCCTCGTCCAGCTCGAACCACACCTTGAGGCGGCGGTTGAGGAAATACTTGGCGGGCTGGCGATAGAAGCGCAGCAGCTCCGCCAGCTCCAGCCCCTGCTCCTTGCCCCCCCCTTTGTTCCAATCTGGCGGCAACGGCAGCTCGCCGCTCTGGAAGTTGGCGGCCCCGCGCTGCGGGCTCAGGGCCGGCAGCCAGTCGGCGGCATAGGTGAAGAGGCCGGAATCCGCCTCTGGATAGAAGTAGCTACGGCTGTAGGGGGTGAGCGGGTGTGCCACGATCAGGTGTTCGAGCAGCCGCTTGCCGGACGTCTCGTCGTCGAGCGCCTCATCCCCCGCCAGCACGAAGCCCTGACGCACATAGTCGATCAGTTCCGCCAGCAGCACGGAGGGCACCTTCTCGCTGTTGTCCTGGGCACTGAAGCCCTGATAGCTGATATAGAGCCCCTGCTGGGCGCTGAGCAGCGCCTCGAGGAAGAGGTAGCGGTCGTCGTCGCGACGGGAGCGATCCCCGCGCCGGCCCGCCACCGCCATCAGGTCAAACCCCATGGGGGGCAGGGTGCGCGGGTAGACGCCGTCGTTCATGCCGAGCAGGCAGACCTGCCGGAAGGGGATCGAGCGCATCGGCATCAGGGTGCAGAAGTTGACCTGACCGGCGAGGAAGCGCTGGCTGGAGCGGGACTCCCCCAGCACGCTGCCGAGGTAATCCTGCAGCAGGTCTGCGCTGATGGGTTGCTCGAAACGGGCTTCGCCGAGCTGGGCGAGCCAGTCAGCCAGCTGGCTGCGAATAAGCTGCAGCTGGCGCTCCTCATCCTCGTCGGCCAGATAGAAGCGCTCCAGCAGTTCGTTGAGGCAGGCGATCCACTCGGGCAGCGGCTGCGCCTGTTGCAGGCGGGGCAGAAATTCCGCCAGGGAGTCGACGAACCAGGCGAGCTTGCCGAGGGCCAGCCCCTGCTGCCCCTCGATATCGGCATAGGGCAAAATGCCGGCCACCGGTTCGCCATCCCCCATGGCAAAACCGAGCAGCATGCGGCGCAGGCCGAACAGCCAGCTGTTGCCAGAGAGGCGCGGCAGATTGAAGCGCTCCGGGTAACCGTCATCCAGCCCCCAGCGAATGCCGGTCTCCTGCACCCAGCGCCGCAACTGGTTGAACTCGTCGTCATCGAGCTCGAAGCGGCGCAGCACGGCGGGCACCTCGAGGATGGCGAGCAGCTCGCCAGCCCCCAGCCGAGCGTTGGGGAGTCTCAGCAGGGCGAGGAAGCTCTGCAGCAGCGGGCTCTCCTGACTCGCCGCCCGATCCGACACCGCGAAGGGGATCTGGCCTCTCGCCCCGAACACCGCCTGGATGTAGGGGCCATAGCTGTTCACATCCGGCATCATCACCACCACGTCTTTCGGGGTGAGGGTGGGGTCTTGCTCGAACAGCGCCAGCAGCCGGTCGTGCAGCACCTCGAGCTCGCGCATCGGGCCGTGGCAGGCGTGGATCTGCAGGGACCCATCGGCAGGATCGATCGGGCTCTTGTGATGGCTGGCATCGAGACTGAATTCGCCAGCCCCCCGTTCGGCCAGCTCCAGCACATCCTTCTGGATAGCGCGCAGCAGCCTGGCCTGGCCCTGTTCATCCTGATCGTCGATATCGACGAAGGCCTCGATTTGCGGCACCTCCAATTCCATCAGCTGGTGCAGGTAGTCGCGCCCCAGCTTGCCCATGGAGGCAAGCAAGGGGTTGGCGGGGCCCTGCAGGGTGTCGAGATCGGTACCGGGCTTGAGCTTGTTTTCGAGGCGCGCCAGGGTCTTGCGATCGAGCAAGTCCCCCCAGTAGTAGCGACAGGGGTTGGTGACGAAGAGGTGCACCTCCACCTCATCCCTGCTGCCGAGGGCCAGCAGTGCCTCCACGTAGCGCGGCGGCAGCGCCGAGATGCCGAACACGAAGACCCTCCGGGGCAGCGTGCCCGGCAGATCCGGGGTGCGCTCCAGCTCGTGGATAAACTCCTCGTAGAGGTTGGCGCGATGGTAGCCGCTGGGGGCGAGCGCCAGGGTGCGGGCCACCAGCTCGCGCCACAGCTCCGGCTGCCAATCCTGACCGCTTACCCCGGCCAGCTCCTGACTCAATCCCTCCCCCTGTTCCCAGCGGGCGATCCAGTCCGGCCGGTAGACCAGATACTGGTCGAACAGATCCGCCACCTTCTGGCAGAGCTGCCAGAGGCGTACCTGCTCCGGCGCCTTGGCGGGATCAGGGGCAGGATCCGCGTCATCCCCACTCCCCAGATAGGCGGCCAGCGGCGCAAAGGCGGGGCGGTCAAGCAGGGCGGGCAAGATGGTCATCAGCTGCCAGCTCATGGATCCCTTGTTGTAGGGGCTCTGACGAGGTACGTCCGCCAGCACCCGGGTGAACATTTCCCAGATAAAGCTGGCGGGCAGCGGAAAGTCGATGTTGGCGGCGATGCCGAAGGCTTTGGCCAGCTCCAGCTTGAGCCACTGGGCCATACCCGGGCTCTGCACCAGGATCTGCTCCCGTTCGAAGGGGTGAGAGAGGGGCGCCTGCCGGATGCGGCTCACCAGCAACTCTTTGAGCAGATCCAGCTGATTGGAGTGGTAGAGGGTAAACATGAGCAATTCCCGCCAATGCAAAAGAGGTGTGATCGCGGGAAAACCTCAAGGATCCCCGCCACTTCAACAAGAATTGGGATTGTCGGGGATCGGGGAGGAAGATGCAAAAGGCACTTGTTGCCGCCGATCACGTCGTCATCACGAATGGCAAAAAGGCGTAGGTGGCAGGCATAAAAAAGCCGGTGCTGTTGCACCGGCCAAAAAGCATTGGAAAACTCGAACTGTCAGGGCATTACCAACTCTTGCCGAGGCGGGCATCCAGGCTGAAAGCGCCTGCACCTGCCGCCGCCAGGGCCAGGAAACCACCGGCGACCGAGATGTTCTTCATGAACATCAGCATCTGCATCTGATCAGCCGACTGATAGTGGAAGATGAAGGCGGCCATCAGGGTAAAACCGGCCATCAGCACCGAGAGGCTGCGGGTGAACAGGCCCAGCATGATGGCGAGGCCACCACCCAGCTCCAGCAGGATCACCAGCGGCAACAGGAAACCGGGCACGCCCATGGCCTCCATATAGCCCTGGGTACCGGCGTAACCACCGATCTTGCTCCAGCCCGCCATCACAAACATCAGCGCCAGCAGTACGCGACCCACCAGCAGTGCCACATCTTTCATCTTGTCCATCTCAATCTCCTCGTTCACGCCGCATCAGAGCTGGCAACTTCAGGGTAGGTCAAATAACAGGGCCTGAGTGGCACTTGTTGCCACCAGCTCCCAACTTGATTCATCACGACTGAGCACCCCGTCGCCGGGTCGGGCAGCCAGACCGTTGGCGGTCAACTCCCCTGAAATCATCTGCAGGTAACCGTGCCGACCGGCCAGCTCCCAGGTGAGGGATTCACCGGGCTCAAGCTGCACGCGCCAGACCCGGGCCTGCTGGCGGATCCTGAAAGATCCATCCTCGCCATCCGGTGACGCCACCAGCGTCATGCCGGGCCTGGCCTCTATCTTCTTCTGCTGATAGCCGGGGGGCGTATCGTATTCGTTCGGCTCGATCCAGATCTGCAACAGGGAGAGCGGCTCGCTCTGCGAGGGGTTGTACTCGCTGTGACGGATCCCGCTGCCTGCGCTCATCAACTGGAAATCCCCGGCCGGGATCTGCTCGGCATGGCCGAGGCTGTCCTTGTGCTCTATGGTGCCGGTCAGCACGCAAGTCAGGATCTCCATGTTGGAGTGAGGATGGGTGGCGAAACCGCCACCCGGCGACACCAGATCCTGATTGATGACCCGCAGGACCGAGTGGCCCATCCACTCCGGGTCATAGTAGTGCCCGAACGAAAAACTGTGGCGCGCATCCAGCCAGCCAAAGTTGGCCTTGCCCCGCGCCTCTGCGGCTCTCAATTGCATCATGATGTGCTCCTCATCTCTGAAGGTTCGCCTTAGCGGGGGTTGCCACCGCCGATGCCGAACGGAATACGGTACTCGCTGCTGTCACCGGCCAGGCTGACGGTCAGGTTGCCCTGGGTGCGGCTCGGGATCGTCACCTGCTGGGTGCCGACCAGACTGGCGTGGACGGAAGCCAGCAGATCACCGGACTGATCGCGCACCTCCAGCATGGGGTTGGCCTTGCCATCCATCGCCGCACTCGCATGCCAGTTTACAAACAGCACGCCCGGTGCGGCGTTGAAGTCAGCCGGCACGGAAGCCTGGGCAAAACCTGCGGTCATCAGGCCTGCAACGGCCAGCATCTTGATTACGTTTTTCATGTTCACTCTCTTGTTTTATATGTCATTGCCAAGGCCGCTTTGGCCCGAATCAATGCATCCATGCAAGAGGTCATTCAAATAGTATGTTGTTCTTTCACCGACGTCTGACGTGCCCTTTGGGGCTGTCACAGCACTGAACTACCTTTTATTTGGCCACTTGGCGTTCCTGCCTAAGCGTTGATTGAATATTAAAGTTGCGTGGCCTAACTTGTTAGCGAGATAAACTGGCAAACATATTCAAAAAAATTGAAGGCAAGCTATGGCCAAGGAACTGAATAAGGAACGGGCGCTGACCCTGGAGGCGATCCGGGTGCTGGACGCCATCGATCGCCGCGGCAGCTTTGCGGCGGCGGCCGACGAGCTGGGCAAGGTGCCCTCGGCGCTGAGCTACACGGTACAGAAGCTGGAAGACGAGCTGGACGCCATGCTGTTCGACCGCAGCGGTCACAGAACCAAATTCACCCCGGCCGGTCGCATGCTGCTGGAACGGGGCCGGGTGCTCTTGGAAGCAGCCGAGCATCTGGTGGGCGAGACCCGGGCCTTGGCCCGTGGCTGGGAGACCGACATCACCATCGCCGTCGATGCGCTGGTGCCGGTGCAGGCGCTCTACCCACTGGTGGAACGGCTGGCCGAGCTGACCGATACCCGGCTGCGACTGCGGGCCGAGGTGCTGGCGGGCAGCTGGGAGTGTCTGGAGGATAGCCGCGCCGATCTGCTCATCTCCTCCCTCAATCCCGACATCATGATGACCGGCATCAAGCACCAGCTGCTCAGGGAGGAGGTGATGCTCTACGTCGCCCACCCGGATCATCCGCTCCACCTGGAAGCCGAGCCCCTGGCGGACGAGACTCTGCGCCGTTACCGTGCCATCGCGGTGGCCGATACGGCGCTGCGCAAGCCGGTGCTTACCTACCGTCTACTCGACAAGCAGCCGCGCCTCACCGTCAGCTCCATGAGCGAGAAGCGGGATGCCCTGCTGGCGGGGATTGGGGTCGGCACCATGCCGCAAAGCTGGATCGAGGAGGACATCAAGGCGGGACGGCTCAAGGTGATCTGTCCCGAGTATCGCCATCAGCTGCAGGTGGTGCTGGCCTGGCGCCGCGATACCATGGGTAAAGCCAAGAGCTGGCTGGTGCGGGAGATCCCCAAACTGTTCCAGACGCAATAGGGGCAGGAGCGCTGGCAGAGACGAGAAAGGGGAGCCTCAGGCTCCCCTCTTTACGACTGGCTGTCGGCGATGGCGCTTACTGGTTCGCCTCGGCGAACTGTTTCATCGCTTCGGCATGTTTTGCCATGCCGTTGGCTCGCTCGCCGAGGTTCTTGATAAACTCGGCCTTCTTGGCCGGATCCTCAATGCGATCATAACGTTGCTGCAGGTTGGCCTGGATCTGCTCCGGGGTCATGTTCTGCATGCGGGCCATGCGGTCGTGACGACCACCGTGGTGCTTGCCACCCATCATGCCGCTGCCATCCATCGGGCAGTCCACCATGGGGCCCGGTTGAACGGTCGGAGTCGCTTCACTGGCAGCATAGGCACCCAGCGGCAGGCCGAGGATCAGGGTAGCGGTCAGCAGGGTTTTGGTCAGCTTTTTCATGGTCTATCTCCTCTCGGGATGAATCGGGTTCGGCACTCTTGCCTTGCCCTCAAGTAAACACCCCTCTGGTGTCTGAACTTTGCCAGTATCACCCTTTTTTGTAGCAGAGTGTGGCATCTTGCTGATCTGGCACACTTTGACACAAACCCAGCAAGGGATTTCCGTATACTCGAGCCAACCCCAAGCAAGAGAGGCAGTCATGAATCAAGGCAGCACCCACATTCTGGTCGTCGACGATCACAGCGAGATCCGCGATCTCCTCAAGCGTTTTCTGGAACAGCATGGCCTGCGGGTCAGCTGCGCCCGGGACGGCAAGGAGATGAAGCGGCTGCTGGAGGAGCGCGAGTTCGATCTGCTGGTGCTGGATCTGATGATGCCGGGTGAGGATGGCCTGACCCTCTGCCGCGAACTGAGGGTGAAATCCAGCATACCCATCATCATGCTCACCGCCATGGGCGAAGAGACTGACCGCATCATAGGGCTGGAGATGGGGGCCGATGACTATCTGGCCAAGCCATTCAACCCGCGCGAGTTGCTGGCCAGGATCAAGGCGGTGATGCGCCGCACCCAGGCCGACACCCAACCCTCGCCCGAGACCCTGACCCGGGATCTGCGCTTCGATCGCTGGCTGCTCGACATCAACCGTCGGGAGCTGGTCGACGAGGATGGCGTGGGGCTGAGTCTCTCCACCGCCGAGTTCGACCTGCTCAAGGTGTTTCTGGAGCGACCGCAACGGGTACTGAGCCGGGATCAACTGCTGGATCTCGCCCGCGGACGCGAGGCGGTGGCGTTTGATCGCGCCATCGACACCCTGGTGAGCCGGCTGCGCCGCAAGCTGGAGCGGGATCCCAAGAATCCCGAACTCATCAAGACCATCTGGGGCGGAGGCTATATGTTCTCCGCCGATGTGACGCAGGTATAAGCTGATGGCCGCCTTCAAGCGACTTGGCTCTGGTTTGTGGCCCAAGGGGCTGACCGGCCAGATCATCCTGGTGGCGCTGGCCGGGCTGATCCTGATCCAGCTGCTCAGCATCCAGATCTATCGCACGGATCGGGAGGAGGCGCTCGGCTTCGTCAACAGCCGCAACGCCATGCAGCGGATCATCTCTGTGGTGCGCCTGCTCTCCCTCTCCCCCCCTTCGCTCTATGACGAGATCCTCAAGGCGAGCCGCAGCGAAACCCTGTTACTGCGTCTCTCGAATGAGCCCTTGCGGCCGGACAATCGCAGCCCCCGCTTCGAGCAGCTGGTTCGCTCCCGCCTCAGCTATCCGGCCGGGCTCGATGTCGAGATCAGCGCCGAGCTGAAGCAGGATTCCCAGCGCAGCAAGGCGTGGGAGCACCACGCCCGCATGATGCGGGATCGCAAGGGGCCGCCGCCACGGGACATGCGGCTCTATGGCTCCATCGAGTTGCCACAGGGAGGTTGGCTGCAGTTCAGCTCCCTGGTGGACAAGGAAGCGGGCAGCTGGTCCTGGCAGACCACCCTCAACCTGATGCTGGTCGCCAGCCTGGTAATTGGCCTGATGGTGCTGCTGTTTCGCCGTGCCACCCGCCCCCTCAAACAGCTGGCGGCCAATGCCGATCGCCTCGGTCGCGGTGAGGACATCGATCCCCTGAAAGAAGAGGGGCCCATTGAGGTACGGGAATCGATCCAGGCCTTCAACCGGATGCACACCCGGCTCGCTCGCTTCGTGCAAGACAGAACCCGGATGCTGGCGGCCATCTCCCACGACCTGCGCACCCCCATCACCAGCCTGCGACTGCGTACCGAATTTCTGGCCGACGGAGAAGACAAGGAGCGGATCCAGCAGACCCTGCAACAGATGGAACAGATGCTGGCTGCAACCCTGAGCTTTGCCCGGGAAGAGGGGCAGCAGGAGGCGACCCGGGAGCTGGATCTGGTCAGCCTGCTGGAGAGCCTGTGCGACGACTATGCCGATACCGGTCAGCCGGTCACCTGTCTGGCCGAAGGCAAGCAGGTCTACGCCTGTAGGGCCAACACCTTGCGCCGGGTGCTGCAGAACCTCATTGGCAACGCCATCAAATATGCCGGCAGCGCCGAGGTGTCGCTGGAACGCACTCGGGACGAGCTGCTGATCCGGGTCTGCGACAACGGGCCCGGGATCGATGAGGAGCATCTGGAAGACGTGTTCAAGCCCTTCGTGCGCCTCGACGAGGCGCGCAACACCGAATCGGGCAGTGTGGGGCTCGGCCTCTCCATCGCCCGCACCTTGGTGCATCAGCACGGCGGTGAGCTGACGTTGCAAAATCGGCCGCAAGGGGGGCTGGAGGCCAGGATCAGCCTGCCGCTCTAACATTTGCCCATCATTGAGAAAACAGAGATAAAAAACGGGGTCGCCCCTCACAGGGCGACCCCGTTGCGTTGCACTCGGGATCAGAAGTTATAGGTCACGCCGAGGTTGTAACGACGGCCATCCAGCACAGTGCCATAGCTGCCGTAATCCACTGTCTTGTCGAACAGGTTGTAGATGCCAGCGGTCACATTCAGGTGCTTGTTTGCCTTGTAGACCAGACCCATGTCGAAGAAGGTGTAGGAGGGCGTGCCTTCCGCCATCTTGACCCGGCTCAGGTATTCAGAGGTTTCGCCACGGAAGTTGACTCTGGACCAGAGGCCAAGATCCTCTGTGGTCTGCCAATCGACACTGCCGTTGAACATGTGGCGGGGCATCTGGTTCAGCGCATGACCGGCCAGCGGGCCGCTCTTCTGTTCTGACTGGGTGAAGGTGTAGCTGGAGCTGACCGACCAATCCTCATTGATCGCCCACTCCATCATGCTCTCGACGCCGCGCATGTTCGCCTTGTCGACGTTGATGCGATCGCTGATGAAGTCGTAGCTGTGACCATTGAGGGTGCAGGCGGGATCATTCTTGCTGGAGCAGCGACGCACCTCGGAGATCTTGTTCTTGAAGTCGGTATTGAACAGGGTCACACCTGCGTTGAGGCCCTGGCCGCCATCCCACAGCAGGCCGATCTCTTCACTCACGCTGGTCTCCGGCTTCAGGTCCGGATTACCGACCAGCATACCGTCCAGAGTGCCGCCACCCGTGACTTGACCCCAGTTGGCCGCAGACATGCGCAGATCCGGCGAGCGATAGCCGGTAGAGACGCCCCCCTTCAGGGTCCAGGCATCATCCAGGTGCCATACCCCATAGAGACGCGGGCTCCAGTGAGTACCGTAGTTTTGGTCCCGATCCATCCGGACACCGCCGGTCAGGGCAAACGTCTCGGTCAGCGACCACTCGTCCTCGACAAACAGTGCCCAGCTCCAGCGGGTCAGCTCACTGGCCGGGTTCGCCACCTTCAGGGTATTGCCCTGATCCTGCAGATCTTCATAGCGATACTGACCACCGACGCTCAGATAATGATCCCCCAGAATGAACTGGGTATGGGTGTCCAGTATGGTGTTGGTCAACTCCATCTGGCGACCCGGGTTGGTGTTGACCTCCTGCTGCAGGTAGCTGCTGGAAGAACCGAAGTCATACTGGCCGGTATGCGTCAGTGCATAGTTGGTACGCTCATAGCGGTTGAGGCTGGGCTTGGCATTGTCAGCGACGGAGTTGCCCGGAGTGCGATCCCGATCCTGCAGGCTGCGACTGGCCTCCAGATCGAAACGGTTCTGCTCGTTGGGGTTGAAACTCAGCACGGCGGTGCCGCTACGGGTTTCCTGCTCGGCAAAGCCCTGGGCGAATTTGTCTTCACCACGATGGGCCAGCTGGCCGTTGAAGCGCAGCCCAAGCACGTTATCGATCAAGGCACCGGCGGCGTAGGCATCGGTCTGGAAGCTGTTGCCCGCATCCTTGTTCTCCTGGAAGGTGGAATCAGCATGGACCGAGCCCTGCCACGCTATACCCGTGGTCTTGCGGGTGATGACGTTGATGACACCGCCCATGGCATCCGAACCATAACGGGAAGACATGGGTCCGCGCACCACTTCGATCCGCTCGATGGCCTGCAACGGCGGCAACCAGCCCTGCTCGATACCGGGACCGTCGCTGTTGGGACGCGTGCCGCAGCTGTCCACCTTCTTGCCATCGACCAGCATCAGGGTGTATTTCGAGCCCATGCCGCGAATGCTGATATCGCTGCTGCTGCCACCGCCGGTGATCACTACCCCGGGCACATCCTTAAGCGCATCGGTAACATCGCGATAGGCGCGTTTTTCCAGCTGTTCACGGGTAATAACGGAGATGGATGCCGCAGAGTCCTCAATTTTCTGCTGGAATCCGGAAGCCGTCACCACCATCACTTCGGACTCGGCGGCAAGGGCCTGCATGGAGAGCGTGGAGCAGATCAGCAAGGCAAGCTTGTTCGGTTTCACTGTTATCATCTTCTGGCCTGAACGTTTAAGTAGGAAAGAGGCGTATTCCCTTACTTCAGTCGTTGCACCATCCTGGCCTCCTGCCAGGAAGGGGATAAATAAGGTCCATATGAAGAACAACTTATCAATCAGGCCGAATTGTAACTATCATTGCCACGAAGATCGAACAATAATCATTATCATTTAATGCTTTGTTAGCTCAATACGTAGCTAAACATAATATTATGTTTTATATGGATTATTTACGTTCTGGAGGGAACTGGGGAATCACAGCCGGAAGCGGCACAGGGTATCTGGTGAGCCAAGAATGGGCCAGTAAACCGGCCAAGGCTGCCATGGTGAGCGCAGCAGAGACGATGTATAAGCGCTAAATAGCAGGCAATAAAAAACCCCGCTCGAGTGAGCGGGGTTTTCATGTTGGGTGCCTGGCAGTGTCCTACTCTCGCATGGCGAATGCCACACTACCATCGGCGCTACCGCGTTTCACTTCTGAGTTCGGCATGGGTTCA
>NZ_JBGLRE010000006.1:0-266246 GCF_041403185.1 Aeromonas sp. S9(2024) | reverse complement strand
CTATGACGAGCCGGTAGATCTGACGGGCAAACTGTCGGCGGTGGTGACCACCACTGACGGGGACGGGGATGTGGCGAGCCAGAGCGTGAGCATTGGCGCCGGGGTGGTGTTTAAGGATGACGGCCCTTCACTCTCCAGCATTGAGAGCATTACAGTCAATAATCAGGCTGGACCTACAAATGGAAATATTTTCGGGCTGGACTTCGGGGCTGACGGCCCGCAGAGCTTGGCCATCACAAGCTGGCCGGATATCGATGGGGTGACCCATACCTGGGATCCTGATACCCAGACCCTGATTGCGACATTCGATGGGGCTAATGGCCAATATGACAACACAGACACCGTCTTCTATACCCTCAAGCTCAACGATGATGATACTTACACCTTCAATCTGGTTACCCCGGGTGAGGTGCAGTATATCCCGCTTGACTTTGGTCAAGTGACGGCCGGTGGGCCGCAAGAGACGGTCACTCTTACCCCTCCAGGAAACTCGGTCACTTTCAACGGTCTACGGTTTGATCCGGTGACCCACATGGCTATCGATCTACCACTGAGCAGTGATGATGATATCAATCCAAACAGTCAGGGATTCGGTATCAAGAACGGTAACCTGGAAGACAATGAAGGCTTTTCTGCCACTGTCACTCAACCGGTTATCGGAATGCAGTTCTCCGTGGTTGGCGCGGCTGGCAATATTGACACCACCACGCTCTATTGGGAGGCCAAAAATGAGAATGGTGATGTTGTTGACTCTGGTAGCGTGACGCTGACGGGGCTTAAGAGTGTCGCTCCTGAACAGACGGTCACCATATTGTCAGATGTCGAGTTCAGTTCCATGACCATTCGTTTTGACCATCCGGATTCGAACGATGCGGTACGGATCCAGGGCTTCAGCATCATCAACGAGGTACTGCCGCCCGATCTGGAGCTCTCTTATACCGCTACAGCGACCGATGGTGATGGGGATACTGTCTTGGCCAGCTTCACGGTCAGCGTTGACAGTTCGCCGACCGCAGTCAATGACAGCGCTTATGTCGCTGAGGGGCAAAGTGGTGAGACCAATCTGCTGCTGATGGTGGATGTGTCGGGGAGTATGTCGAGCAATGTCTCCTATAACGGCACTACCATGACTCGCCTCGAGGCCACCAAGCTGGCCCTCATCGATCTGTTGAACAGTTACGACAGCGCCAGCTCCGATGTGCGCGTTCGCCTGGTGCAGTTCAGCGGGGATGATGATGGCACCGATACTGGTGACGCGACGACGGTCGGCTCGGGTTGGATGACCATCTCCCAGGCCATTGCAGCCGTGACTGGGCTAACCTATGGCTCGCTCCAGGGCATGGGGGATCTCACCAACTATGATGCCGCGCTCGCGGTGGCACAGAGTGCCTTCGCGACCACCGGCAAGTTGGCCGGGGCCCAGAATGTGGCCTACTTCCTCTCGGATGGCGCGCCAAACATCGGTAGCGGCGGCGCAGGGATAAGCAGCAGTGAGGAGACCGTCTGGAAGAACTTCCTCAATAGTAACGACATGGTCTCGTACGCCATCGGCGTGGGCAGCGGTGTCAGCAGCAGCGCTCTCAACCCGATTGCCTGGAACGGTAAGGACGGTACCGAGATGGGCGGCTTGGTGGTCACCAGCGAGAGCGATCTCTCCACCATGTTGCAGACCACCGTCATCGTGCCGACCATCTCCGGCAACGTGCTGAGCAACGATGTCTCGGGCAGCGATGGTTGGCATTCACCGGCCCTGCAGTCGGTGAACTACAACGGGGTCGATTACCTCTTCACGGCTGGAGTGAATTCGCACACCATCAATCTGGGGGCGGGTATAGGGGCTGTGACGATTCATAGCGACGGCTCCTACCAGTTCAATCCTGTCTATACCAACGTCAATGAGCCCGTGCTGGCCGATCTGACCTACACGGTGGCAGATGGCGACGGGGACACGGCCACGGCAACCCTCCAGCTGGGGTTGGGGGATCGCAGCGAGGTGTTTGCTTACGACAACGCCGATCAGGCCGTGGTGCGCCAAGTCCTACAGAACGTGAGCACCACCACAGTGCTGGCTAACTTCAGCAGTGGGGATGTGAACTCTCCCTCGGGCGCCACTTGGGTGTTTGACAATGTGGGGGCGGGTGACAACGTGGTAGGGGCTGGGGCGGCTAACGCCTCTCAGTGGGAACTGACCGGCACTGCGTCGGTGAGTGGCGGAAGCTTGCTGCTAAGCGATTCGAACGGCGGTGGGTCGACCGTGATATTGACCCCCGAGTTCAGCATCGCGGCGGGCAGCACAGGTGTCTTGTCGTTCAAGGTGGATGTACAAAGCGGATTCAGCAATAACAGTCGAGACAGCTTCACTTGGCAAATCATCGATTCGTCGGGGACTATTAAGCAGTCCGGTACTGTGGGCAGCGACGCAACGGTGTTAATGCAGGCCCTCGGTCCTGATACCTATCGTATCCGCTACACCCTGACGGGTAATACTCGGAACAGTACGGCAGAGGTGCGTTTGGACAACATCCAGCTGGTTAGCCTGTCGAGTGTGCTGGTGACGGAAACGCTCGCGGCGAGCGGTAACCTGTTGACCGATGCCAACACCAGTCTGGCCAGCAGCGATGCGTGGGGCGCCGTGGATGACAAGGGGGCCGAAGGGGCGACCCTGCAGATCTGGAATGGCAGCGCCTACGTGAATGTGGTCAACGGCACCAGTGTCTCCGGTCAATACGGGGATCTGGTAGTGAACCTGGACGGCTCCTACACCTACACCCCAGACCCTGTGCTCGGCAATGTGGGGCAGGAGGAGAGCTTTACCTACCGCCTGGTGCAGGCCGACGGGGACAGTGATGAAGCCAACCTGGTGATCGGGATAGGCAGTAGCCCGAGTGCCGACCCGGTGCCGCTGGCGGGAGCCACCTCGGGGAATGATATCCTCACCGGTGGCGATCAGGATGATTTTATCCTGGGGCTGGCGGGGGATGACATCCTCAGTGGTAGCGGTGGTAATGACCGTTTGGAAGGGGGCGATGGCAACGACACCCTCGACGGTGGCAGTGGCAACGACATTTTGCTGGGAGGTAAAGGGGACGACATCCTGATTGGTGGTGATGGCCATGATCTACTGATCGGTGGTTTAGGCAGCGACACCATGACGGGGGGGGCGGACAGCGACACCTTCAAGTGGGTTGCGGGTGATGCGGATGGCAGTACCGACACCATTACCGACTTCACGCTAGGCAAACTGAGCGATGGTGGTGATGTGCTGGATTTGTCAGATTTGCTGGTTGGCGTACCGACAGGCAGTTCTAACGAAGATCTTGCCACGGTACTGGACAACTATCTGCAGTTCGACACCACGACCAACAAGCTGACCATAGACACGAACGGATCGGCGAGTGGTGGCTCTCAATTGACCGTCCAGTTCCAGGGCAACCTGGATCTGGATCAAAACGGAGGGCTCATAACCAACCACGACATCATCAAGCAAATGCTGGATGACGGTAACCTCAAGGTTGATCCGTAGCCAGGAGTCGGGGCCAGGCCATGCTTGGCCCCTGTTTTTTATGACAGAGGATGGATAAGATAGCGGCGGTATAAAGGAGAGACACCATGCAGTCATTCAACTGGGTCGACATTGATGGCATCCGCTATAGCTGGGATGGACAGGGTCACATTACCTGTGCCGGCCAGTTTGGCTATCAAGCTTCGATCGCAGGTGATCGGCTGGATGCGGTGGAGATAGAGAATGATGCCGGTGATGTCGCAGGGACGCTTCATGTCGACTTTGCGGCAGCATCGATCAGCTATATCCCCGTCATGGATGCAGAAGCTTCCCATAACATGATTTTGGTTGGTCATGAGTTGGGTCAGCAGGAGTATCTATTGAATAGCTTTCATCCTGCATCCTTGCAGGAGTTGTTGGGGCCTTCTGAAACAATCGCTTGGACTGTAGTCGCAGATGACTTCAGTTCTCTCGGAACGGAATTACCTCCTCAAGGACATATCCTGTCGTGGGATTCATTCCATTTCGATGATGAGGTGTTGCTCGACAGTTCACTGCCGACGACAGCGCATGCAGAGATTCTTCCCGCTGCTGATGCGACAATCAGCATCAGTCTCGATTTGACCAATCAGGTACTGGATCAGATCCCGCCATTGCACGATATATAAATTCCCGTTTGCCAGGAGCATAATGACCTCAATTTTTCGATTGAGGTTTTTTATATGTGGCGTCCGCTTCTTACCCTTTCTGCGCTGGTTGTCAGTGTCCCCCTGTATGCTCTGGAAGTGCCTCAGGCACCCCATCTGGTGGTGAGTGGTTACGCCGAGCAGAAAGCGGAACCCGACATGCTGACCCTCAATGTGTCGGTCACCGCGTTGGAAAAACAGGGGTTCAAGGCCAAGCAACAGGTTGATACCAGAGTGGCTGCATTCTTTGGCCAGCTGGAAGGTCTGGGTATCAAGCGCAGTGATGTGGAGGCGGGAAATCTGGTCATCTCTCCCGAATATCAATATGGCGAGAACAAGAAGCCGACCTTGCTGGGGTATCGTGCCCAGCGTCAACTGGCGGTGAAGCTGTATCAACTCGACAAGCTGAGCCAGTTGATGGATACCGCACTCAAGGCAGGACTCGAGTCGGTGTCACATATCGAATATGGTCTGAAATCTCCGCAAACCATCAAGGAACAGGCGCGCCTTGCTGCGGTCGAGGATGCGAAAAGCAAGGCCGAATCTCTGGCCAAGGCATTTGGCATGAAGCTTGGCAAGGTATACAGCGCTGAATATCGAAATTCATCGCCAGTTCCCGTCTATAGCCGCAATCTCAAGGCGCTGGCCATGTCCGCCGCACCGGCCGCAGATATGGTGGAAAACAGCTATCAACAGCAGCAGATCACCATCACTGACAACATAGAAGCGGTTTTCCTCCTGGAATGATGGATAGCCAGTCTATTGCGTATTGATAATGCCAAAACCCGCTCTCGCAGCGGGTTTTTAATGTCCAGCGCAACATCAGAATGAAAAAAGCCGACTCGAGAGAGTCGGCTTTTGTTTACTTGAATGGCGTTCAGACTGTGACGGCGTCAGCCTTGGCTGCTTCTGGTGCCG
The DNA here is from genome assembly GCF_041403185.1 of Aeromonas sp. S9(2024). NCBI lineage: Bacteria > Pseudomonadati > Pseudomonadota > Gammaproteobacteria > Aeromonadales > Aeromonadaceae > Aeromonas > Aeromonas sp. S9(2024). The sequence goes on along the minus strand of NZ_JBGLRE010000006.1, from coordinate 261,140 downwards.
GATTACGGATGAGGTAATCGAAGGCCCCGAGTGCGGCGGTTGCACCAGCACCCATGGAGATGATGATCTGCTTGAACGGCACAGTAGTGGCGTCCCCTGCGGCGTACACGCCGGGCAGGGAGGTGGCGCCCTTGGCATCGATCTCGATCTCGCCGAAGCGGGTCATCGCTACCTCGCTCCCCTTGAGGAACTCGGTATTGGGCACCAGGCCGATCTGGACGAAGATACCCGCGACAGCCAGATGCTTGATTTCCCCGGTGGTGCGATCTTCGTAATCCATGCCTGTCACCTTACTGCCATCACCGATCACTTCAGTGGTGCGGGCGCTCATGATGATGTCGATGTTGGCCATGGAGCGGGCCTTCTGCTGCAACACTTCGTCGGCGCGCAGGGTGTCGGCGAACTCCACCACGGTGACGTGCTCGACGATGCCGGCCAGATCGATGGCCGCCTCAATGCCGGAGTTACCGCCACCGATCACCGCCACCCGCTTGCCCTTGAAGAAGGGGCCGTCACAGTGCGGGCAGTAGGCCACACCCTTGGTGCGGTACTCGAGCTCGCCCGGCACGTTCAGGTCGCGCCAGCGGGCACCGGTTGCCAGGATCACGGAACGACTCTTCAGGGTTGCACCGGAGGCGAGATCCACGTTGACGTAGCCGTCACGGCTGATGGCAGCGGCGCGCTGTTCGGTGATCACTTCCACGCCATACTGCTTGACGTGCTGCTCCAGGCTCGCGGCCAGCTTGGGGCCCTCGGTATAGGGCACGGAGATGAAGTTCTCGATGCCGACGGTGTCCATCACCTGACCACCGAAACGTTCAGCGACGATAGCGGTGCGGATCCCCTTGCGGGCTGCATAGATGGCTGCCGCTGCGCCAGCCGGGCCACCACCCACCACCAGCACGTCGTAGGGATCTTTCTCATTCAGCTCAGCGGCTTTGCGTTCGGCAGCGCCGGTGTCGAGCTTGGCGACGATCTCTTCGAGCGAGATGCGACCCTGGCTGAACGGCTGGCCATTCAGGTAGACGTTCGGTACCGCCATGATCTGGCGCTCGTTGACCTCGTCCTGGAACAGGGCGCCGTCGATCATGGTGTGGGTGATCCCCGGGTTCAGGGTAGCCATCAGGTTCAGTGCCTGAACCACGTCCGGGCAGTTGTGGCAGGAGAGGGAGATATAGGTCTCAAAGTGGAACTCACCCTTGAGGTTGCGGATCTGCTCCTGCACAGCTGCATCGGCCTTGGAGGGGTGACCGCCGCTTTGCAGCAGGGCCAGTACCAGAGAAGTAAATTCATGACCCATGGGAATGCCGGCAAAGTGAATGCGCGGAGTCTGGCCCTGGGTGGCCACACTCATGGAAGGCTTGCGAGCGGCAGTGCCAGAAGTCTGGGTAATCTTGGGTGACATCTCGCTGATCTCGGTGGCCAGTGCCAGCAGCTCTGCGGATTTGTCACTGTCATTGCCGGACACGCTGATCTCGATGGGATTGACGATGTACTGCAGATAGGTGTTCAGCTGTTGTTTGAGGTTGGTATCCAACATCTTCGAATTCCTTCTTGTTATTGCGGGTCGGCGGTATGCGTGGGCCAGAAAGCAGACCGGCCCTGAATCGGGCCGGTCTTTGGAGTGGGGAGGCTTAGATTTTGCCTACCAGATCCAGGGACGGGGCCAGAGTGGCTTCGCCTTCTTTCCATTTGGCCGGGCATACTTCACCCGGGTGAGCGGCAACGTACTGGGCAGCTTTGACTTTGCGCAGCAGCTCCAGAGCGTCACGGCCGATACCGCCGGCGTTGATTTCAACGATCTGGATGATGCCCTGCGGGTCGATAACGAAGGTGCCGCGGTCAGCCAGGCCTGCTTCTTCGATCATCACGCCGAAGTTGCGGGTGATGGTGCCGGTCGGGTCGCCGATCATCGGGTACTGGATCTTCTGGATGGTGTCAGAAGTGTCGTGCCAGGCTTTGTGGGTGAAGTGGGTGTCGGTAGAGACGGAGTAGATCTCGACGCCCAGCTTCTGGAATTCGGCGTAGTTGTCAGCCAGGTCGCCCAGTTCGGTCGGGCAGACGAAGGTGAAATCAGCCGGGTAGAAGAAGACAACGGACCACTTGCCTTTCAGGTCAGCGTCAGACACCTGAACGAATTTGCCATTGTGGTAGGCAGTGGCGTTGAACGGCTTGATTTCAGTGTTGATGTAGGTAGACATGTATTGGCTCCTTGGTGATGTACATATGCCTGTCTGGTGTTGATAAGTCGAGCCGGACAAGGCGTTTAACTTTCGATGGATTCATCTTAGGGTCTTTCGCTAATCGATAAAAGCCGCAATTTTGAATCACTTAAATCGACTTATTAGATAATCCACCTCTGCTGTACCTAACATGAATATCGCCAGCATGCAGAGATAACTCCTTGTCGAGATTCAACATCTGTGCGCGACCTCGGCTTTTCAAGGGGGAGAGGGGAGAGTGCCGGCCAAGCCGTGGCACAGAGGGGTATCGGGGGTGAGCGAACGGGCGGCGCGAGTGTGCCAGGTGAAGGGGAGGGGTAAAACGCGGATAAAAAAATCCCGGCGCTATCGTGAGACAGGGCCGGGTCATCAAACAAGGAATGGCTATATAAACAAATGCTTTACAGCAAAGACTAACTACGGGGTGTGCAAACTTGCAGACAAATGAGAGGAAGAAGGTGGGTGCACAATCCCTCGTCTCCCCCTCGGCAATTATTGCATGGGGGAGATAATAGTGTGATGAAGATCACAAAGCAAGTTTTTGGTGTAAGTTTTCATTCAAAATGAAAGGCTTTCATTTTTACAGGCTGTTTTATCGCCTAAAAACGCTTTTATTGTAATTTAATTACAAATAGGTGGTCAGAAATCGGTAGGGGGATCCTGCTCTTCCATCAACTCAAGCAGGTTAATGGCCACCGCGATAAAGTCAGACTCAGTCACTATGCCCACCAGTTTGCGCCCCTTGAGTACCGGCAAGCAGCCATATTTGTGGCGTTGCAAATAGAGGGCCGCCTCCTTGATGCCGGCGTGGGGATCCACGCTTGCCACCTGACGGGTCATGATCTCGTCGAGCTGGACACTATCGGTGAATTCGGCCTCCCGCTCCGGACTGATGAGCAGCAGTTTGGACTCGCGAGTCGCCAGAATGTCGGTGAGGGTGACCAGGCCCAGCAGATGATGATGCTCATCGACGATGGGGATATGACGGATCCGCTCCTGCTGCATCAGATCCATCGCCTGTTTGACGCTGTTCTCCGGACCCAGGGTGAAGGGCTGTTCTGTCATGATTTCGGCTAGGGTCATCATGGTGGGCCTCCTTATGTACCTGCTTTCACCCTAGCCCACCCCCAGCGGGCAAGACATGATCAGGGTCAATACAGATCATTAAAGAATCATTAACCCATTGTCTGTCACAAAAATGGCCGCTATCCCTTGTCTCTCTTGGGTTTTTGGTCTTTTGGGTTGCCTTGCAAGAGGGGGATAACTAGACTAGCCGCCGATTCCCCCGAGGTGAAAGATGCAAGTATCCGATTTTCATTTTGATCTGCCAGACGAGCTGATTGCCCGCTACCCGATGGCAGAGCGTACCGCCAGCCGCCTGTTGCAGCTTGACGGTCAGACTGGTGCGCTGCGCCATGGTCAATTTGTCGATGTGCTGGACCAGCTCAACCCCGGTGATCTGCTGGTATTCAACAACACTCGCGTCATTCCGGCGCGCATGTTTGGCCAGAAGGCCAGCGGCGGCAAGCTGGAAGTGCTGGTCGAACGCATTCTGGACGAGCACAGCGTACTGGCGCACGTCCGTTCTTCCAAGTCGCCCAAGCCCGGTACCCGCCTTATCCTGGATGGCGGCCCAGATGGCGAGAAGGTTGACGCCGAGATGCGGGCCCGTCACGATGCCCTGTTCGAGATCCACTTCCTCGATGCGCGCCCAGTGCTGGAGATCCTGGAGGCCATCGGTCACATGCCGCTGCCACCTTATATAGATCGTCCCGATGAAGATGCTGACAAGGAGCGTTACCAGACCGTCTACAACGCCAAACCGGGCGCGGTGGCGGCCCCAACTGCCGGTCTGCACTTCGATGAGCCTCTGCTCGAGAAGATCCGCGCCAAGGGGGTGGAAACGGCTTTCGTCACCCTGCACGTGGGGGCGGGGACCTTCCAGCCGGTGCGGGTGGACAAGATTGAAGATCACCACATGCACTCTGAATATGCCGAGGTGCCGCAGGAGGTGGTGGATGCTATCGCGGCAACCCGAGCCCGTGGCGGTCGCGTCATTGCGGTGGGTACCACCTCGGTGCGTTCTCTGGAGAGTGCCGCCAAGGTCACCCTGGCCCAGGGTAAGCCGCTGGCGCCGTTTTTCAGCGACACCGACATTTTCATCTTCCCGGGTTACGAGTTCCAGGTGGTGGATGCCATGGTCACCAACTTCCATCTACCGGAGTCGACCCTGATCATGCTGGTCAGCGCCTTTGCCGGGTATGACAACGTGATGGCTGCCTATCAGGCTGCGGTGGCCGAGCAGTACCGTTTCTTCAGCTACGGGGACGCCATGTTCGTCACCCGTCGCCGGGCGCAGGCTTAACTTCGTCCTTCAGGCGCTGTTCACGAGCACTCTGTGATAATCGTGGGCGGCCCCAAAAAATCGGACCCATGAGGGCCTTCCATTGTCAGACTGTTTCTCTGACTGAAACCGAGGTAGCAATGAAATTTGAATTGAAAACCACTGACGGCCGCGCCCGTCGCGGTCAGCTGGTATTCGAACGCGGTACCGTACAGACTCCGGCCTTCATGCCGGTCGGTACCTATGGCACCGTCAAGGGGATGACCCCGGAAGAGGTAGCCGAGACCGGTGCCCAGATCCTGCTGGGTAACACCTTCCACCTCTGGCTGCGTCCGGGTCAGGAAGTGATGCGCGCCCACGGCGATCTGCACGACTTCATGAACTGGCAGGGACCGATCCTGACCGACTCCGGTGGTTTTCAGGTATTCAGCCTGGGGGATATTCGCAAGATCACCGAGGCGGGCGTGCATTTCCGTCACCCCATCAATGGCGAGAAGATCTTCCTCGACCCCGAGAAATCCATGGAGATCCAGTACGATCTGGGCTCCGATATCGTGATGATCTTCGACGAGTGCACCCCGTATCCGGCCACTTATGAAGAGGCGCGCAAGTCCATGGAGATGTCCCTGCGCTGGGCCAAACGCTCCCGTGACAAGTTCGATGCCCTCGGCAACAAAAACGCCCTGTTCGGCATCATCCAGGGCTCCGTTTACGAGCCGCTGCGGGATGTGTCGCTGGATGGCTTGCTGGAGATCGGCTTCGACGGTTATGCAGTCGGCGGCCTGGCAGTGGGTGAACCCAAAGAGGACATGCACCGCATCCTCGAGCACGTCTGCCCGAAAATCCCGGCCGACAAGCCGCGCTACCTGATGGGGGTAGGCAAGCCGGAAGATTTGGTGGAAGGGGTGCGCCGCGGTATCGACATGTTCGACTGCGTGATGCCGACCCGCAACGCCCGCAACGGCCATCTGTTCACTACCGATGGGGTGGTCAAGATCCGCAACGCCAAGCACCGTGACGACACCAGCACCCTGGATGCCGATTGCGATTGCTACACCTGCAAAAACTACAGCCGCAGCTATCTGCACCATCTGGACAAGTGCAACGAGATCCTCGGCGCCCGTCTGAATACCATCCATAACCTGCGTTATTACCAGCGTGTCATGCAGGGTTTGCGGGACGCGATCGAGCAGGGTAAATTAGACGACTTTGTAACAGAGTTTTACCGTCGGCAAGGGAAGCCTGTGCCTCCACTCGCTGAAAATGACGTGAAATAACAACAGCGTATCAGCTCGTTATCTTTGTGAATCTACATCAATAAGAGGTTGTTAAATGAGCATTATCTCCAAGGCATATGCAGAAGGCGCAGCTCCGGCAGCACAGGGTGGTGGTATGGAAATGATCATCATGCTGGCCGTATTTGGTCTCATCTTCTACTTCATGATCTACCGTCCCCAGGCCAAGCGCGCCAAGGATCATCGCAACCTGATGAGTTCTCTCTCCAAGGGTGATGAAGTGCTGACTTCCGGTGGCCTGGTTGGCAAGATTGCCAAAGTGGCAGCTGACAGCGATTACCTGGTGATCGCCCTGAACGACCAGACTCAAGTCACCATCAAGAAGGACTTCGTTTCTGCCGTTCTGCCCAAGGGCTCTATCCAGTCCCTTTAATCTCCCGAGGAGCACAGCGTGTTAAATCGCTATCCGCTGTGGAAATACCTGATGGTGATCGTGGTGATCGCCATCGGTTTTCTATATGCAGCCCCCAATCTTTACGGCGAAGACCCGGCCTTGCAGGTTTCTGCCAGCCGTGGTGCCGAAGTCAAGCTGGAAACTCTTGACCTGGTGAAAGAGACGCTCGAGGCGGCCAAGATCCCGGTCAAACATGCGGCGTTCGAGCACGGGCTGATCCTGGTACGTTTCAAGAACACCGAAGATCAGCTCAAGGCGCGTGATATCGTCGCCAATAAATTGGGCGATGGTTTCATAACCGCGCTCAACCTGGCCCCTTCCACTCCCGCCTGGCTCGAAGCTATCGGCGCGGCGCCACTGAAACTCGGTCTTGATCTGCGCGGTGGCGTGCACTTCCTGATGGAAGTGGACATGGCCGAGGCGCTGGCCAAGCAGCAAGAGCAGATGGTGCAGGATTTTCGCACCGAACTGCGTACCCAGAAGATCCGCTACTCCGGCGTGCGCCGGGTCGGTGATCAGGTACAGGTGGTGTTCCGCGATGAAGCGGATCAGGAGCGTGCCGTTTCCCACCTGCGTCGCCAGAACCCTGATTTGACCTTCACCACGCAGCAGAAAGGGGATGAGTACATCCTGCTGGCTGGCTTGAGTGAAGCCAAGATCAAGGAGGTGAAGAAGTACGCGCTTGAGCAGAACATCACCATCATCCGCAACCGGGTGAACGAGCTGGGTGTGGCCGAGCCGCTGGTGCAACAGCAGGGTGCCGAGCGCATCGTGGTGGAGCTGCCCGGTATCCAGGACACTGCCCGTGCCAAGGAGATCCTGGGGGCGACTGCGACCCTGGAATTCCACATGGTCGACGAGACAGCAGATATCCAGGCTGCTGCCGCCGGTCGTGTCCCGCCGAGCTCCAAGGTGTATACCGATCGCAATGGCCGCCCGGTGGTATTGCACAAGCGAGTCATCCTGACCGGTGATCACATCGTGGGTGCCCAGTCCGGTTTCGATGAGTACAGTCGTCCCCAGGTCAACATCAAGCTTGATGGCCAGGGTGGCAACAAGATGGCCAACTTTACCAAGGACAACGTCGGTAAAGGCATGGCGACCGTCTTCATCGAGTACAAGCCGGTGGGTCAGCCCGGTCCGGATGGCAAGCGCAAGTTCCGCAAGCAGGAGGAGGTGATCAACGTCGCCACCATCCAGTCGCGCCTTGGCAGCCAGTTCCGCATCACAGGGATCGACAACGCCAACGAAGCCCATAACCTGGCGCTGCTGTTGCGTGCCGGTGCCCTGATCGCGCCTATCCAGATCGTCGAAGAGCGCACCATTGGTCCGAGCCTGGGTCAACAGAACATCGACAGCGGTATGGAAGCCATCGGCTGGGCCATGCTGGTGATCGTGCTGTTCATGGGGATCTATTATCGTGCCTTCGGTTGGGTTGCCAACCTGGCGCTGTGCATGAACCTGGTGCTGATCGTCGGCATCATGTCGATGATCCCGGGGGCCACCATGACCCTGCCTGGTATCGCCGGTATCGTGTTGACGCTCGGTATGGCGGTGGATGCCAACGTGCTGATCTACGAACGTATCCGGGAAGAGCTGCGCAACGGGCGCGGGGTTCAACAGGCTATCCACCTGGGCTTTGATCGTGCTTTCTCGACCATCGCCGACTCCAACGTCACCTCGCTCATCACCTGTGTGATCCTGTTCGGTATCGGCACTGGCCCCATCAAGGGCTTTGCCCTGACGCTGGGCATCGGTCTGACTGCCTCCATGTTTACTGCCATCACGGTATCTCGCGCCATTATCAACCTGGCATGGGGTGGACGGCGTATCGACAAGCTGCCCATCTGAGGAAGAGACATGTTTCAGATCCTACATTTTGAAAAACCCATCCCCTTTATGCGTTTCGCCAAACCGGGTGTGGTGTTCTCTTCCCTGCTGATGGTGATCTCCTTGTTCTTCCTGTTTGATCGCGGGTTGAACTGGGGTCTGGACTTCACCGGTGGTACCACCATCGAGGTGGGGTTCCAGCAGTCGGTGAGCCTGGAGAAGATCCACGACGTCCTAGCCGAGCAGAAAATTGAAGGGGCAACCCTGCAACACTTCGGCTCCAGCCGTGACGTGCTGTTCCGCCTGACCCCGCAAGAGGGGGTCAAGGTCGAGCAGCAGGGCAACGAGGTGCTGGCCGCCGCCAAGCTGATCGACAAGGATGCCGTGCTCAAGCGCGTCGAGTTTGTCGGTCCTTCGGTGGGTGACGAGTTGGCGACGGACGGTGCGCTGGCGATGCTGGCCTCCATCCTCTGTATCCTTGCCTATGTGGCGGTACGTTTCGAATGGCGTCTGGCCATGGGGGGTATTCTCTCCCTGGTGCATGACGTGGTGATCACCCTCGGCGTCTTTGCCTACTTCCAGTACGAGTTTGACCTGACCGTGCTGGCAGCCCTGATGACGCTCGTGGGTTACTCCCTGAACGATACCATCGTCGTGTTCGACCGCCTGCGGGAGAACTTTCGCAAGGTGCGCAAGGGGGATACCGAGTACATCCTGGATCTCTCCATGACCGAGACCCTGAGCCGTACCATCATCACCTCCGGCCTCACCTTCGTGGTGGTGCTGGCGCTGTTGCTCAAGGGCGGCGCGCTGATCCACGGTTTTGCCGTGGCCATGGTGATCGGTGTGGCGTTCGGTACCTACTCTTCCATCTATGTGGCGAGTGCGTTTGCCATGTTCCTCGGCGTCAAGCGCGAGCACATGCTGCCAACCCAGGTAGAGAAAGAGGGCGCGGATCAACAGGAGATCCTGCCGTAACCGTGAAAAAGAGCGCCGCTGGCGCTCTTTTCTTTTGTCTGCCTGTCGTATGCTGACGCAGATGATTCAAGTCACAGGAGTTTGCCATGCAACACAATCCCCGTTTTCTGGCGCTGGTTGAAGGGATACGCGCCCGGGTCGAGGAGACAGACGTTCACCAGATCCGGCGTTGGCAGGAGGAGGGACGTACCTTCATCCTGGTCGATGTGCGCGAGGAGAGCGAATGGGCCAACGGCCATTTGCCGGGGGCCGTCTATCTGGGGCGAGGGGTGATAGAGCGCGATATCGAGACTCGTTACCCGGATCCGGCGACCGAACTCTACCTCTATTGCGGGGGCGGATTTCGTTCGATCCTGGCGGCCGATAATTTGCGCCAGATGGGGTACAGTCGGGTTGTCAGTGTCGATGGCGGTTTTCGGGGATGGAAGGATGCCGGATACCCTGTCGAATCCTGATTTATTTGATGGAGAGGGGCTCAGCCACATGACAAAGTGGTTGTTGCCCTTTACCATATGCGAGGTCAAGAAGCGTCAGCGTCGGAGTGTTCATTGAACGTCAGGAAAGGGATTGGATGCCTCCTTGGTATCCTGTTGTTGCTTCCTATGTGGGGTTGCAGCAGTAGCAGTCAGATCAACACCCCGAAAGAGCCCAAGCCGCAGCCCGCGTCACTGGTTTTGGCGACCCCTCTGCAGGTCTCCTACCAGAGCGAGCTGGCACTGGCGCGCCTCGGGCAGATGCTGAGCGAAATGGAGCTGACCACGGAGCAGCGAGCAGAACTCTTCTATGAGCGTGCCGTCGTTTTCGATCGGGTGGGGCTGCGCTCCCTCGCGCGCCTGGATTTCAACCGTGCCCTGCGGGAGAAACCGGATTTTGCCGAAGCCTACAACTTCATCGGTGTCTATCTGGTGCAGCAGCAGAACTATGACGAAGCCTACGAGGCATTTGATTCCGCCCTCGAACTGGCTCCCGATTATGATTATGCCTACCTCAACCGCGGCATCGCGCTCTATTACGGCAACCGCCCCGATCTCTCCGCCGCCGACATGAAGCGCTTCTATGAGGCGCAGCCGGAAGATCCCTATCGGGTGATCTGGCTCTATCTGGCCGAGCAGAAGCTCGATCCCGCTGCCGCCATGAGCCGGATGCGCGAACGCCTGAACAAATATGACGACGATGCCTGGAACTGGGATCTGGTTCGCCTCTATACCGGCGAGATCAATGCCAGCAAACTGATGGCCAACGTGGTCAAAGGGGTGAAGGACAATCGCGAACTCGCCGAGCGCCTGTGCGAGACCTACTTCTATCTGGGCAAATTAGAATTGGGCAAGGGCAATCGCAAGGAGGCCATCAGCTACTTCAAGCTGGCGCTCTCCAACAACGTCTATGACTTCATCGAACACCGCTATGCCCTGCTCGAGCTGGAGCTGATGGCGCGCAAACCCTTGCCGCCAGGAGCCCAGAGTGCTCGCAGCAAGAGCGATCAACCATCCTGATCTGGTGTCATCAGCTGTAAAAAAGGCCTCGCAATGAGGCCTTTTTGCTGGGCGAGAGCCGGCGTTATTCCACCAGACTCATGCCGGGGATCTGGCGCCAGTACCCGTTGCAGTCACGATCCTGCTGCAGGGGCAGGGGGGCCTCTCCCTGCTGGTTGGCCTTGAAGCGGGCCAGAATGTCCAGGGTATCCATGCCCTGGGGAGAGAGCCTGACCACATCCACCAGATCCGTCATGCTCGCCAGATCGTTGCCCAGGTTGTAGCAGTAACCGGACTGGGTCTGGATCCCGTTGAGATTGAACACCCGCTGCCCCTCGCGACTGTTGGCCAGACGACCGGTCGGGTAGTGAATGCAGGCGAGCTCGCAGTTGTCCTTGGGTTTGTCGAGGGAGCGGGCGGTGAAGCAGCGGGCCGAGTAGGCCAGTGGCAGATGACCATAGGCAAACACCTCTACTTCAAACTGCTGGCGCATAGCGCCCAGATCCTGGTTGAGTTGCACCAGCCAGTCGCGCGACAGCTCTACCGGCATCACCCAGCGTTTCATCCCCTGTTTGAGCAGCATGCCGAGCACATCTGCGTTGTAGGCGTTGATGGCCGGACCGCATACAAATGGCAGGCGCGCTTCCCGGGCAAGTTGGACAGTGCCGAGATCGTTGGCCTCGACCATAAGATTGCCATTGTCGACCAGCCGCTTGACCTCTTTGAGCTCGGAAGGGGCCGAAATGAGTGCCAGCGTGGAGAGCACCACCTGTTTGCCGGAATCCGCCACCTGGTGGGCCAGGGCGATCCAGTCATCCACCTTGAGTTCGCGACGCTTGCTGCAGACGGTTTCTCCCAGATAGATGATATCGGCGTCGCTCCTGGCCGCTGCCTGATAGAACGCCTCTGTGTCGGCCTTGGGCCAGTAGAAGAGCAGGGGCCCTAGAGAGAATTGCATGAGTTGAGCTCCTTGTAGCCGCAAGAGAAGAGCAGGAAAGAGAAGGACATAGGGGACTCCTTATTGCCACTGGCGGTGATAGGCACCGAGCGTGGTCTGGCTTCCCTCGGAGACGCGGGCGAGCTGGGCATCCCATTCGCTCTTGACCTGGTAGACATCGGGATTGGCCTGGTAGGCATCAATGGCGGCGCGCCAGACCCGGGTCACCTGCTCTACATAGGCGGGGCTGCGCTGGCGTCCCTCAATCTTGACCGACTGGATCCCGGTCTTGAAGAGCTCGGGCAAGAGGCCGAGGGTGTTGAGGCTGGTCGGCTCCTCCAGGGCGTGGTAAGTCTGGCCGTCCACCTCGAATCGCCCTTTGCACAGGGTCGGATAGCCGGCGTTTTCACCCGGACCGTAGCGGTCGATCAATACCTCGTTGAGGCGGGATTCGAGGCCGTTTGGCGTCTCTTCCCAACGTACAAACTTGGCCGGTGAGCAGGCGCCGACCGTGTTGGGACTCTCCCCCGTCATGTAGGAAGAGAGGTAGCAACGCCCTTCGGCCATGATGCAGAGGCTGCCGAAGGCAAAGACTTCAAGGCCGACGTCGGTCTCGCGGGCCAGCTGCTTGACCTGATGCATGGATAGCACCCGGGGCAGAACGACCCGTTTGGCATTGAACTGTTGTTGATAGAAGCGGATGGCAGCGGCATTGGTGGCGCTGGCCTGTACCGAGACATGCAGCTCCATCTCCGGGTAGCGACGGCTGGCATAATCAAGCACCGCCAGATCGGCGATGATCAGGGCATCGGCGCCAAGCGCCACGCCGCGATCCACCGCCTGTTTCCACCTGGCATCAGCCCCCGGGTGGGCGAAGGTATTGATGGCGATATGCAGTTTCCTACCATGCTGGTGCACATAATCAACCGCCTTCTCAAGTTTGCTGTCGGTGAAGTTCAGACCGGCAAAGTGGCGGGCATTGGTGTCGTCCTTGAAGCCGATATAAACGGCATCAGCCCCGTTATCAACGGCGGTTTTCAGTGCCGGCAAGCTGCCTGCCGGACAGAGTAATTCCATTAGTACGCTCCGAGGGTGCATATGAAGGGCAAATAGGCCCTGATTGTATTCATCGGCATGGCGCTGCTTTTTGACCTGAGGCAGTTTTCGGTGGCTTTACCCTTCTAGAGGTAACTCGGCAGAAGTTTGATTTCCCACAGGATCTGATGGGGAGGCATATGGTTGAATGCGCAAAAAAGGGAGTCCATCGTGTTTCAAAAATTGCATCTTGGTCTGGTAGAGCAGGCCCCCCGTTTCTTGCGTCATCCCCTCAAACTGGTGCCCTTCAATCTGCAAAAGCAGGTAATGGAGAGCCTGTTGGCACGGGTATTCAAGGAGGCCATTGAGGATGGCGACTTCGAATTTCTGGCTGGCAAGTGGCTTAAGGTGGAAGTATCCGATCTCGAGCTGTGCTGGTTCATCAGCGAGCAGAAGGGTCAACTGGTTGTGGCGCGCGACTGCGAAAAAGTGGATGTCTGCTTCAGCGGCACTACCAATGACCTCATCCTGATCGCCGGACGCAAGGAAGACCCGGATTCGCTCTTCTTCCAGCGCAAGCTGAAAATTGAAGGTGATACGGAATTGGGTCTGGAAGTGAAAAACCTGATGGATAGTCTGGATCTCGATGGTCTGCCGAGTCTGATGAAGTATCCCTTGATGGACTTGGCGACCTTTATCGAGCGTGCCCGCAACGGGTCAGTTCAGACTGCGATGCAGGCGACGCCGGGCGGGATCCCGTCTTAAGTGGGCTGTCGCCCCGCAGACGTGATGACGGTAGCGGTGCCGGGCCCAAAGACAACGGCATGCCCACAGACAGGGGAGCAATGCAAGCGAGGCAAAGGGGGCGGGTTGCTGCGATATCAGCAGCCCCAAGGCCAGCCAGATAAAGGGTTGTGCCTCGTAGAGCCACTCCGGTTGCAACCAGCGTTTGTCTGGAAAGATGATGAGATCGGTACGGCGATAGCTGGAGCGCATCATCCAGGTGATCGCCCCGACGATAAACAGCAGGCAACCTGCAAACCACAGCAGAGGCTGCTCGCTCAAGGTGATCATGACAATGGCCATCAGCAAATAGAGGCTGGGCAGTCTCTCATAGATATATGGGGGAAGCATGGCTGCGGCACTCCTGTGCTGTTAATCGCTTATCCTTCAAGTTTAGTCATCTCTCACGTTTGCCTCATGCTGGTTTGTTATACAAACTGTCGCGTTAGTGCTGAAATGGCGTTCCTTTAACGGTGCCAAAATAGCGCTTTCTTATGTTATAATTGCGCGCCATTTTTCACCGAAGATTGACTGGGCATGTTGGATCAGATTCGTATTGTTTTGGTAAACACCTCTCATACCGGCAACATGGGCTCTGCGGCACGCGCCATGAAGACCATGGGTTTGACCCAGATGGTGCTGGTTGATCCGCAAGCCTTGCCGGATGGCAATGCCAATGCATTGGCGGCCGGTGCCAGCGATATACTCGCCAATGCCCGAGTCGTCTCTACCCTGGATGAAGCCATCGCCGATTGTGGTCTGGTCATCGGTACCAGTGCCCGTTCTCGCACCCTGAGTTGGCCCATGCTGGATCCTCGCGAGGCGGGTGAAAAAACCGTGGCGGAAGGGGCCAGGCATCGGGTGGCGCTGGTATTTGGCCGTGAACGCACCGGCCTGACCAACGATGAGTTGCAAAAGTGTCACTACCATGTGGCGATTCCGGCCAACCCTGAGTACAGCTCCCTCAACCTGGCCATGGCGGTGCAGACCCTCTGCTATGAGGTGCGTATGCACTGGCTGCAGTCGCAGGAACAAGTCGCTGAAACTAACGATGTGCAAGATTACCCGAGTGCGGCCCAGCTCGAAGGTTTCTACCTGCATCTGGAGCAGACCTTGCTCAAGACCGGTTTTATCACCGAAGATCACCCGGGGCACGTGATGAGCAAGTTGCGTCGTCTCTTCAATCGGGCCCGACCGGAAGCGGTGGAACTCAATATCCTGCGGGGAATTTTGACCTCGGTCCAGAAATCGGGCGTCATCGATTAATCCCGACTAATTTACTCAACCATATACTTGACTGATTTGGTCGGGTATGTGACCATGTGCCCATTAATTGCTTCGCAAGACGGTAAGGCACATGAGACTGACTTCAAAAGGACGTTACGCTGTAACCGCCATGCTCGACGTGGCGCTGCATGCTGAGCAGGGGCCCGTTCCCCTTGCCGATATTTCCGAGCGCCAGGGCATCTCCTTGTCCTATCTCGAGCAACTGTTTGCCCGCCTGCGCAAGCATGGCCTGGTGAGCAGCGTGCGTGGCCCGGGGGGCGGCTATCGCCTCGGTCTGGCGCCAGACGAGATCTCGGTTGGCCAGGTGATCACCGCGGTTGACGAGTCGGTCGACGCGACCAAATGCCTGGGCAAGGGTGGCTGCCACGGTGGCACCCAGTGCCTGACTCACTCCCTGTGGCGGGACTTGAGCGAGCGGATCTCCAGTTTCCTTGGGGATATCACCCTGGCCGAACTGGTTTGCCAGGCCGATGTGCGCCGGATTGCCGGCAAGCAAGATGAACAGATGAAAACTGCGTTGTCCCTTGTTGAACGGGCGGAACGCGGCGATGTGAGCTTGAAAGTCCAACTATAAACGTGCTTTCCACAGCGGGGCGATGTATGACCCGAACTGTGACGGAGAAAAACATGAAATTGCCTATTTACCTTGATTATTCGGCAACCTGTCCGGTGGACCCGCGTGTCGCAGAAAAAATGATGCAGTGTCTGACCATGGATGGCCTGTTTGGCAATCCGGCTTCCCGTTCTCACCGTTTTGGCTGGCAGGCTGAAGAAGCGGTAGATCTGGCTCGTAATCAAGTGGCTGAGCTGATCGGTGCCGACCCGCGCGAAATAGTCTTCACTTCCGGTGCGACTGAGTCTGACAACCTGGCCATCAAGGGCGTCGCTCACTTCTATGCCAGCAAGGGCAAGCACATTATCACCTCCAAGACCGAGCACAAGGCGGTGCTGGACACCTGTCGCCAGCTGGAGCGCGAAGGGTTCGAAGTGACCTACCTCGAGCCGATGCCGAACGGTCTGTTCACCCTCGAGATGATCGAAAATGCCATGCGCGACGACACTATTCTGGTCAGCATGATGCACGTGAACAACGAGATTGGTGTCATCCAGGACATCAAGGGGCTGGGTGAGCTGTGCCGCTCACGCAAGATCCTGCTGCATGTAGATGCCGCCCAGAGCGTGGGCAAGGTCGAGATCGACGTCGAAGCGATGAAGATCGATCTGCTTTCTCTCTCCGCTCACAAGATCTATGGCCCGAAAGGGATCGGTGCTCTGTACGTGCGACGCAAGCCGCGTGTGCGTATCGAAGCCCAGATGCACGGTGGTGGTCACGAGCGCGGCATGCGTTCTGGCACCCTGGCAACTCACCAGATTGTCGGCATGGGTGAAGCCTTCCGTATCGCCAAGGAAGAGATGGCCAGCGAAGGTCAGCGTGTGATGGCACTGCGTCAGCGCCTGTGGGATGGCCTCAAGGACATTGAAGCCGTCTACCTGAATGGTGACCTCGAGCAGCGTGTTTCCGGCAACCTCAACGTCAGCTTTGCCTATGTGGAAGGGGAATCCCTCATCATGGCGTTGAAAGATCTGGCGGTCTCTTCCGGTTCTGCCTGTACTTCCGCCAGCCTGGAGCCCTCCTATGTGCTGCGTGCCCTGGGTCTGAACGACGAGCTGGCTCACAGCTCCATCCGCTTCAGCATCGGTCGCTTCACCACAGAAGAAGAGATCGACTACGCGGTCAAGCTTATTCGTGACTCCATCGGTCGCCTGCGTGAGATGTCTCCCCTGTGGGAGATGTACAAGGACGGCGTCGATCTGAACACGGTCGAATGGGCTCATCACTGATCTCGATGATCGGTGAACAACAGAATTAGCAGGAGTGAGATATGGCTTACAGTGAAAAAGTAATCGACCACTACGAAAATCCCCGCAACGTAGGTGGCTTCGACAAGAACGATCCCAGCATCGCTACCGGCATGGTCGGTGCGCCAGCCTGTGGTGACGTGATGAAACTGCAGTTGAAGATCAGTGACGATGGCATCATCGAAGATGCCAAGTTCAAGACCTACGGTTGTGGCTCCGCCATTGCTTCCAGCTCCCTGGTGACCGAATGGGTCAAGGGCAAGACTCTGGACGAAGCGGCCGGCATCAAGAATACCGACATCGCGGAAGAGCTGGCCCTGCCGCCGGTGAAGATCCACTGCTCCATCCTGGCCGAGGACGCCATCAAGGCCGCCATCGCCGATTACAAGCAGAAGAAAGGTCTTTAAGCGCCGGAGAGCAGTATGGCTATTACCATGACAGATGCCGCAGCGGCACGGGTTTCTTCTTTCTTGGCAAACCGGGGCAAGGGCATTGGCCTGCGCCTCGGCGTCAAGACCACAGGCTGCTCTGGCCTTGCCTACGTGCTCGAGTTCGTCGATGAACTGGCTGATGAAGATCAGGTATTCGAGCAGCATGGCGTCAAGATTATTGTCGATGCCAAGAGCTTGAGCCATCTGGATGGCACCGAGCTGGATTTCGTCCAGGAAGGCCTTAACGAAGGCTTCAAGTTCAACAACCCCAACGTCAAGGGCGAGTGTGGTTGTGGCGAAAGCTTCAGTGTCTAAGAGGTTGGCATGAACCATTTCGAGCTGTTTGGGCTGGTTGAAGGCTTCGAGCTCGATACCCGCCAGTTGGCAGACACCTATCGTCAGCTGCAAACCCAGTTTCACCCCGATCGTTTTGCCACTGCTCCCGAGCGGGAGCAGTTGGCTGCGGTGCAGCGTGCCGCCCAGATCAACGATGCCTTCACGACCCTCAAGGCGCCTCTGCGCCGTGCAGAATATCTGCTCTCCCTGCGTGGCACCGATATTCGCGGTGAACAGCAAACCCTGCAAGACACGGCCTTTCTGATGCAACAGCTGGAGTGGCGCGAGCGCCTGGCCGATCTGAAAGGCGAGGCCGACCCTGAGCGCGCCATCAAGGATTTTCGTCACGAGATCAGGCATGATCACCAGCTGCTGATGCAGCAGCTGACCCGCATGCTCGCCGATGGCGAGGATCTCGCGGCAGCAGATTGCGTTCGCAAACTCAAGTTTGTCGACAAGCTCCTTGAGGAGCTGGAACGATTCGAAGACTCGCTGCTCGAGTCTTGATCCCTTAACGCTGGAAGTTTGATTACCCATGGCATTACTGCAAATCGCCGAGCCCGGCCAGAGCGCCGTTCCTCATCAGCACAAGCGTGCCGTCGGCATCGACCTTGGTACCACCAACTCGCTGGTCGCCGCCGTGCGCAGCGGCCACGCCGATACCCTCAGTGACGAGCAAGGTCGCGATCTGCTCCCGTCCGTCGTGCACTATCAGGCCGACGGGATCCGGGTTGGTTTCGACGCCAAGCGCGAAGCGGCCCTCGATCCTCACAACACCATCGTCTCGGTCAAGCGGATGATGGGTAAGGCGCTGGCTGACATCGACACCCGCCAGCAGCCTTATGAATTTGTGGCTGCCGACAACGGCATGCCCCAGTTGCAGACCCGTCAGGGGTTGGTCAATCCGGTGCAGGTGTCAGCCGAGATCCTGAAAAAACTGGCTGAGCGCGGCGCCCAGACCCTGGGCGGCGATCTGGATGGGGTGGTGATCACAGTGCCCGCCTATTTCGACGATGCCCAGCGCCAGGGCACCAAGGATGCGGCCAGACTGGCCGGTCTGCACGTGTTGCGCTTGCTCAACGAACCGACTGCGGCAGCTATTGCCTACGGCCTCGACTCCGGTCAGGAAGGGGTGATCGCCGTTTACGATCTCGGGGGCGGTACTTTCGATATCTCCATCCTGCGCCTGCACCGCGGCGTGTTTGAAGTGATGGCCACCGGTGGTGACTCCGCCCTCGGCGGCGATGACTTCGACCACCTGCTGGCCGACTGGATCAAGGGGCAGGCTGGTTTGTCCGGCGAGCTGGATGCCCGTTTGCAGCGGGAACTGCTGGATGTGGCCGCTGCCGTCAAGCACGGTCTGACCGATGCTGATGCCGTGCCTTGCTCTTTTGCCGGCTGGCAGGGGGAGGTGACGCGCAGCCAGTTTGACGCGCTCATCACTTCGCTGGTCAAACGGACCCTGCTGGCCTGCCGCCGCGCGCTGCGCGATGCGGGGCTCGAGCAGGTGGAAGTGCTGGAGGTGGTGATGGTGGGGGGGTCCACCCGGGTTCCGCTGGTGCGCGAACTGGTGGGCGAGTTCTTCGAGCGCACCCCGCTGACCAGCATCGATCCTGACAAGGTGGTGGCCATCGGTGCCGCCATCCAGGCCGATATCCTGGTGGGCAACAAGCCGGATGCCGAGATGCTGCTGCTGGACGTCATCCCGCTATCTCTCGGTCTTGAGACCATGGGCGGCCTTGCCGAGAAGGTGATCCCGCGCAATACCACCATTCCGGTGGCCCGCGCCCAGGAGTTCACCACCTTCAAGGATGGTCAGACCGCGATGGCAATTCACGTGGTGCAAGGGGAGCGCGAGCTGGTTGCCGATTGCCGCTCCCTGGCCCGCTTCACCCTGACCGGTATTCCGCCGATGGCGGCGGGGGCCGCCCACATTCGCGTCACCTTCCAGGTGGATGCGGATGGCCTGCTCTCGGTCAGCGCCATGGAGAAATCCTCCGGTGTGCAGGCCGAGATCCAGGTCAAGCCCTCCTACGGGCTGGCGGAAGAGGACATTCTCTCCATGCTGAGCGCCTCCATCGAGAACGCCCAGCAGGACATGGAGGCCCGTATGCTGGCCGAGCAGCAGGTTGAGGCAGATCGCGTGGTCGAGAGCCTCAATGCTGCCCTGGCTGCCGATGGTGAGGCGTTGCTGAACGCGGACGAGCGTGCCGAGATCGACGGGGCAATCGCCCATCTGCTGGCCATGCGCCAGTCGGGCTCCACCAATCAAATCAAAGAGGCCATTGAGGCGGCGGATGCTGCCAGTGGCGAATTTGCAGCCCGCCGGATGGATGCCTCCATCCGCAAGGTGCTGACCGGACAAAACGTCAACAAGGTGTAATATGCCAAAACTGATCATTCTTCCTCACCCCGTGCTCTGTCCGGATGGCGCTGCCCTTGAGGGGCAAAGCGGCGAGACCATCCTGGACGTGGCGCTGCGCAACGGCATCGAGATCGAGCACGCCTGCGAGAAATCCTGTGCCTGTACCACTTGCCACTGCGTGGTGCGGGAAGGTTTTGACTCCCTCGAGCCGAGTGACGAGCTGGAAGACGACATGCTGGACAAGGCGTGGGGACTGGAGCCGGAATCCCGTCTCAGTTGCCAGGCCAAGCTGGCGGACGAGGATCTGGTGGTGGAGCTGCCCAAGTACACCCTGAACCTCGCCTCTGAACGTCATTAATCGGACATGAGTGAATTGCACATGCAGCAACCTGTGGTGCATCAGTGATATGGTGAAGGCCGTGACCCGTGAGGGCACGGCCTTTTTTGTATTCGTGATTTCCCTTTGGCCATGACAAGCGCCAATAAAACAGTGCCAGTGAAGAAGGAAGCAAGAAAAGATGGCTGACATGATGAAGGTAGGGTTGTCCACCCAGGCTGCGGCCGCTCACTGGGGCGAAGGTGCCCTGCTCAGTTTCAACGGTGATGGTGCGTTGATCCATCTCGATCCTGTGTGCCAGGAAAACGAGGTGCTGCGTGCTATTCAACGTGCCGCCCGCCGCCTTGAATCGACCGGGATCAAGCGCATCACACTGGCTGGCGGTGGCTGGGATCTGGAACGTCGTTACGCGTTTGCCCAGGGTTTCTACGCCGCCAAGGGGGAGCGGGAGCTCGACTTTGGTGAGCAACCAGCAGAAGAGGCTCGCGAGCTGGAGGCCCTGCAGAGGGCGACCCGCTGGGTGCGTGACGTCACCAATGGCTGCCCGGAGGAGATCTATCCCATGAGCCTTGCGGAGTCGGCGCTGCTGCTCATTCGCGGCCTGGCTGGGGACAAGGTGACCGCGCGTCTCACCGCTGGCGAGGCATTGAAAGAGTCGGGCCATATCGGGATCTGGTCGGTGGGGCGTGGCAGCGAGCGGGAACCCGTGCTGCTCGAGCTCGACTATAACCCGACCGGTCGTGACGATGCCCCAGTGGCAGCGGCCCTGGTGGGCAAGGGGATCACCTTTGATTCCGGCGGCTACTCCATGAAGTCTTCCGACAACATGTTGCCGATGAAATCCGACATGGGCGGCGCCGCCATGGTCACAGGGGCGCTGGCACTGGCCATCAGCCGGGGGCTCGACAAGCGGGTCAAGCTCATCCTCTGCTGCGCCGAGAACCTGGTTTCCGGCCACGCCTTCAAGCTCGGTGACATCCTTACTTACCGCAACGGTGTTTCGGTCGAGATCCAGAACACAGATGCGGAAGGCCGCCTGGTGCTGGCCGACGGGTTGCTGGCCGCCAGTGAGAGCGGCGCCGCTCACATTCTCGATGCCGCGACCCTGACCGGCGCCGCCAAGATGGCGCTGGGCCGTGATTACAACGCCGTGTTTGCCCTGGACGAGGCCGAGCAGCTGCGTGCGCTGGCCGCCGCCAAAGCCGAAAACGAGAAGGCCTGGCCGCTGCCGCTGGAGTCCTGGCATGCAGGCCAACTCACCTCGGCGTTTGCCGATCTGGGCAATGTCGCCTCGGCGGAAGGAACGGCCGGCGCCACCACGGCGGCGGCATTTTTGTCGCGCTTCGTGCGTGACGAAGGCAAGGGCTGGGTGCACCTGGATCTGGCCGCTTCCTATCAAAAAGCGGGCAACGATCTCTGGGCAACCGGTGCCAAGGGACATGGTCTGCGCACCATCGCCCGCTGGTTGCAGGAGGTGAGTGTATGAACGTCTGGTTATGCCGTGACTTTGCCCCGGCCGAATGGGGGGAGGGGGCACTGCTCTCCCACCGTGCCGATGGCATGGTGATCCACCTGGTGAGCACAAGCCCCCTGCTTGATATCCAGCAGGCGGCGCGCCGCCTCTGCCAGCAGGGGATCCAGAAAGTGACCCTGGCCGGTCACTGGGAACGTGAACAGCAGTGGGCCTTTGCCCAGGGCTTGCAGACCCCCAAGGCCGAGGTGCAACTGCAGTGGGCCATGTCGTCGGAAGAGGACAGGGAGGAACTGGAGGCGCGCTGGCTGTGTGGTCGCTGGGTGCGCGAGATGACCAATGCTACCCCCGAGCAGCTGGGGCCACTGGAACTGGCGGTGGAGGCAGCGGCCTTCATCACCGAGCTGGCGCCGGACAAGGTGAGCCACCGGATCCTCAAGGGGGCCGCCTTGCAGCAGGCGGGCTGGGTCGGCCTCTATCAGGTGGGTCGTGGCAGCGAGCGCGAACCCGTGTTGCTCGAACTCGACTTCAACCCGAGTCGGGATCCCAAGGCGCCGGTGGCGGCGGCCCTGGTGGGCAAGGGGATCACCTTCGACTCCGGTGGCTACTCCATGAAGAGCTCCGAGGGGATGCTCACCATGAAGTGCGACATGGGCGGAGCGGCCATCGTCACCGGTGCCCTGGCGCTGGCCATGCTGCGTGGACTCGACAAGCGGGTGAAGCTGATCCTCTGCTGCGCCGAAAACCTGGTGTCGGGTCATGCCTACAAGCTGGGGGATATCCTCACCTACAAGAACGGTACCACGGTGGAAATCGTCAATACCGATGCCGAAGGGCGGCTGGTGCTGGCCGATGGCCTGCAGCTCGCGAGCGAGTCCGGTGCCCCGCTCATCATTGATGCGGCCACCCTGACCGGCGCCGCCGTGATGGCGCTGGGTGGGCGTTATAACGCCCTGTTTGGTCTGGACAAGTCGTTGGTGAGCCGGGCCATGGCCTATGCAGAGGCAGAGCAGGAGCCGGCTTGGCCGCTGCCGCTCGAGCCCTGGCATCGCCAGCAGTGTCCGTCTCATTACGCCGATACGGCCAACAGTCGTCCGGTCAAGGGAGGCGGGCCGGGTGGCGCCTCCAACGCGGCGGGTTTCCTCTCCCGTTTTGTGGCCAACGAGGGGACTGGCTGGCTTCATATCGATCTGGCCGCCTGCTTCAGCGACAACGGCGACGCCCTCTGGGCGCCGGGGGCCAATACCCTGGGGATGCGCACCATAGCGCACACCTTGCTGGCAGAGGCTGGCTAAACGAAAAGGGCGCCTTGGGCGCCCTTTTTCATGGTGCTGGAATAATGAGCAAAAGATGGCTTTTTAAGCGCTTCATAGGATTATCGTGCACAAGCGCACATATTTTCTGGCCTGGCTCGGCCAATATGGCCCTGATGTTGACTGCAAGAACGCTATTTTTAATAAAAAGTTGCCAAACTGTGTGTTTTTTGGGTTTTTGTTTACGTATAATCGCCAGCGAACATGGATTCTAACAATAAACCTCTGTAGTTAAGGAAAGATCTCAATGGCCATCGAACGTACTTTCTCTATCGTCAAGCCGGATGCTGTCAGCAAGAACTTGATCGGTGCCATCTACAACCGCTTCGAGAGCGCAGGCCTGAAAGTGGTTGCCGCCAAGATGCTGCACATGAGCAGCGAACAGGCCGCCGGTTTCTATGCCGAGCACCAGGGCAAGCCCTTCTATGACGGCCTGGTCAGCTTCATGACCTCGGGTCCTGTCATGGTGCAGGTGCTGGAAGGCGAAGATGCCATCCGCCGTCACCGTGAAATCATGGGCGCGACCAACCCGAAAGAGGCCCTGGCCGGTACCCTGCGTGCCTGCTATGCCGAAAGCATCGATCGCAACGCCGTTCACGGCTCTGATGCCCCGGCCTCTGCCGCCCGTGAAATCGCCTACTTCTTCTCCGATGACGAGATCTGCCCGCGCGGCTGATAAGGTCCGGGTGATATGACAAAGGGAGCCTCGGCTCCCTTTGTTGTTTTCGCCTCCGGTGCAATATCCCTCTATTCTCCAGGTAGAAAGCCAGACCCATAATTTGTACAATGCCGCCCCCTGACATCGTCAGCCAATAATTGATGAAGTGTTTGAACCGAGGCCATTGATGAGCGAAACAAAAATCAACCTGCTGGATCTTGATCGGGATGCCATGCGCGCTTTTTTCGTCGAACTGGGCGAGAAGCCATTCCGGGCAGATCAGGTCATGAAGTGGATCTATCACTTTGGTTGTGATGATTTCGATCAGATGACCAACGTCAACAAGGTGCTCAAGGAGCGCCTCAAGGCCATCGCCGAGATCAAGGCCCCCGAGATCAGCCGTGAGCAACGCTCCTCTGACGGCACCATCAAGTGGGCGCTGCAGGTAGGGGACCAGGAAGTGGAGACCGTCTACATTCCCGAAGACGATCGCGCCACCCTGTGCGTCTCCTCCCAGGTAGGTTGTGCGCTGGAATGCAAGTTCTGCTCCACCGCCCAGCAAGGCTTCAACCGCAACCTGAAAGTCTCCGAGATCATCGGCCAGGTGTGGCGTGCCGCCCGGGTTGTCGGTGGCAAGCGTCCCATCACCAACGTGGTAATGATGGGGATGGGCGAGCCGCTGCTCAACCTGGCCAACGTGGTGCCTGCTATGCGCCTGATGATGGATGACTACGGCTTTGGCATCTCCAAGCGCCGGGTGACCATCTCCACTTCCGGGGTGGTGCCGGCGCTGGACATGCTGGGGGATCAGATCGACGTGGCCCTGGCCATCTCCCTGCATGCGCCCAATGACAAGCTGCGCTCCGAGATCATGCCGATCAACGACAAGTACAACATCGAGGACTTCCTCGCCGGGGTGCGCCGTTATCTGGCCAAATCCAATGCCAACGGCGGTCGGGTGACCGTGGAATATGTGCTGCTCGATCATATCAATGACGACATGCAGCACGCCCACGAGCTGGCCAAGGTGCTGAAAGACACCCCGAGCAAGATCAACCTGATCCCGTTCAACCCCTTCCCGGGAAACCCCTACGGTAAGCCGAGCAACAGCCGTATCGATCGCTTCTCCAAAGTGCTGATGGAGTACGGTTTCACCGTGATCGTCCGCAAGACCCGGGGTGATGACATCGATGCCGCCTGTGGTCAGCTGGTGGGGGATGTGATCGACCGCACCAAGCGCACCATCAAAAATCGGATGCAACAGGATGGGATTTCCGTCAAAATGGTTTAATTGCTAAGCCATTGTATAGACAGGGAATGGATACACGTACATTGATCGTAGTGGCAGCGCTCTGTGCGCTGCCAGGCTGTGTGACCGAGACCACTTACGCTGGCCAGAATTCGACCCAGCGTGAAGTGGGCCCCGACCTCAAGGCGGCAGCCCAGACTCGCCTGGATTTGGGTATTCAATATCTGCGTCAAGGCAATGCCGAACAGGCCAAGTTCAACCTTGACCGCGCCCTCCAGTATGACCCCTCCAATCCCCAGGTTCAGATCGGCTTTGCCTACTTCTACCAGAAGGTGGGGGATTTCAAGGCGGCTGAAACCAGTTACAAGAATGCCTTGGCCATGGATCCGTCCAATGCTGACGCAATGAACAACTATGGAGCCTTCCTGTGCAACCGGGGGCGCTATGATGAGGCGGACAAGGCGTTCAACCAGGCGGTCACCCAGCCCGGGTACGTGAAAATAGCCGATACGTACGAGAATGCGGCGCTTTGTGCCCTGCAAAATCGCAGAAATGATAAAGCCGGCGAGTACTATCGTCTGGCCTTGGGGTATAATCCTCGCGATCCAAGGTTATTGCTGGACTTGGCCGAACTTTCCATGAAAGATGGCAAGCTACCTGACGTGCAGTCCTACCTCGCCCGTTTTGCCGATGTATCGGACGAAAACGAAGCGAGTCTCTGGTTGAGATTGCGGCTGGCGCAGGCCATGGACAAACCGGCATTACTTCACCAATTCGGGACTGAGCTGGTAAGGCAATATCCCACTTCGCAACAAGCCAAGCGTTACTTAGCCAATGACTACTGAACAGCAACACGATTTCCAAGACGATTCCCAGGCAGTGGGCCCAGGCCAGCTGCTGCGCAACGCCCGTGAACAGCTCGGATGGACACGAGAGCAGGTTGCGTCTCGCATTCATCTTCGTCTGACCCTGATTGCCGCCATTGAATCGGATACTTACGACAAGCACACGTCCCATACCTTTATCCGTGGCTATCTGCGTACCTATGCCAAGCTGGTCGGGATCCCCGAAGAGACCATACTGGCGGCTTACGACAAGCTGGGTCTGACGCCCCCCGACAACATCGACATGCAGAGCTTCTCCCGCCGTTCCCGCCAGCAAGCCAACGACAGTCGGCTCAAGGTGGTGACCTGGCTGGTGATCCTGGTGCTGATCGGCCTCTCCGTTGCCTGGTGGTGGCAGAGCACGGCCCGTCGCTCCGCAGGTGACGAAGCCCTCGCTGCTACCGAGATGAGCGCCTCAACCTCCGTTGCAGCCACAGACACTGTGCCGGGAGCCGAGAGCCTGGCGCCGGTGACCGATGCAACTGAGCCTGTCATCGACGCTGCAGCGCCCGCTGCCGTCTCCGATGCGACTGGCACCCTGGCGCCTGAGGCGGCGGTCCTGCCTGAGGAAAATCCCAGCGCCGCCGTCAGCACCCAGGCTGAGAGCAGCACATCTGATGTGACCGCGACCGACGAGAGCGCTGTGAGCGAGCCGGCCAGCGCGCCCCAGCTCAAGATGAGTTTTACCGCCGATTGCTGGCTGGATGTCAAGGATGCCAATGGCAAGACCCTGTATAGCGGTCTGAAGAAGGCAAACGACGAACTGGTGCTGGAAGGCGCCGAGCCGCTGAAATTGATCGTTGGCGCGCCCATGGCCGTCAAGCTCGAATACAAGGGCCAGTCGTTTGATATGAGTCGTTACAACAACGGCCGTACTGCCCGCTTCTCACTGCCGCAGGAGTAATCTCTCAGTCATGTCCGCTCACGAATCTCCCATTATTCGTCGTCAATCCCGGCAGATCATGGTTGGCAATGTACCGGTTGGGGGCGATGCCCCCATCACGGTGCAGACCATGACCAACACCAAGACCACGGACGTGGCCGCCACCGTCGAGCAGATCCAGCGGATCGAACGGGTCGGTGCCGATATCGTCCGGGTCTCCGTGCCTACCATGGAGGCGGCGGAAGCCTTCAAACTCATCAAGCAGCAGACCCGAATTCCCATCGTCGCCGATATCCACTTCGACTACCGCATCGCCCTGAAAGTGGCCGAGTACGGGGCCGACTGCCTGCGCATCAACCCGGGCAACATCGGCAATGAGCAGCGGGTGCGTGCCGTGGTCGACTGCGCCCGCGACCTCAACATCCCGATCCGCATCGGGGTCAATGGCGGGTCGCTGGAGAAGGATATCCAGGAGAAGTACGGCGAACCGACCCCGGAGGCGCTGGTGGAATCCGCCATGCGTCACGTGGATTATCTGACCCGTCTCGACTTCCAGAATTTCAAGGTGAGCGTCAAGGCCTCCGATGTGTTCCTCGCGGTCGGCGCCTATCGTCTGCTGGCCAAGCAGATCGAGCAGCCGCTGCACCTTGGCATCACTGAGGCGGGCGGTTTCCGTGCCGGTGCGGTCAAATCCGCCATCGGCCTTGGCATGCTGCTGAGCGAGGGCATTGGCGATACCCTGCGCATCTCCCTTGCCGCCGATCCGGTGGAAGAGATCAAGGTGGGCTTCGATATCCTGAAATCCCTGCGTATCCGCTCCCGTGGCATCAACTTTATCGCCTGTCCCTCCTGCTCCCGTCAGGAGTTCGACGTCATCGGCACGGTCAACGAGCTCGAGCAGCGTCTCGAGGACATCATCACACCGATGGATGTCTCCATCATCGGCTGCGTGGTGAATGGTCCGGGGGAGGCGCTGGTTTCCGATCTGGGGCTGGCCGGGGCGGCCAACAAGAGCGCCTTCTACGAGGGGGGCCAACGGGTCGATCGGCTCGACAACAAGGATCTGATCCCGACCCTGGAGCGTCGCATTCGCGCCCGGGCGGCCATGCTGGATCCCGCCAACCAGATCCTGCTGGACAAGGATTGAGCGAAACGGGGCCACATTCGGTGGCCCCGTGTCCAGGTGACTGATTTTACATCCCGCATCCGGATTCCCTGATTTTACCTCGGGGGTGAAAATCCCTATAATGCGGCCAAATTTTACCTCTTTTTCTCGAGTATCAACGTGGCAAAACAGATCCAAGCTATTCGCGGTATGAATGATTGCCTGCCGGAGCAGAGCCCGGTATGGCAGAAAGTTGAACAGATCCTGCGCCAGGTCGTTGCCAGTTATGGTTACAGCGAAGTGCGCATGCCCATCGTCGAGCAGACGCATTTGTTCAAGCGCGCCATCGGTGAAGTGACCGACGTGGTCGAAAAAGAGATGTACACCTTTGAAGATCGCAACGGCGACAGCCTGAGCCTGCGTCCGGAAGGGACCGCCAGCTGTGTGCGCGCCGGTATCGAACACGGTCTGCTTTACAACCAGGAACGCCGCATGTGGTACATGGGTCCCATGTTCCGCCACGAGCGTCCCCAGAAGGGCCGTTACCGCCAGTTCCACCAGTTTGGTGTCGAGCTGTTTGGCATCAACGGGCCGGACATCGATGCCGAGCTCATCATGCTGACTCACCGCCTGTGGCGTCTGTTCGGCATCCAGGATCACGTCACCCTGCAGCTCAATACCCTGGGCCAGAGCAGTGAGCGTGCGGCTTACCGTGATGCCCTGGTGGCCTACCTGGAGCAGTACAAGGATCAGCTGGACGAAGACAGCCAGCGTCGCATGTACAGCAACCCGCTGCGGGTGCTCGACTCCAAGGATGAAAAAGTCCAGGCCATCCTGGTCAATGCCCCGCGTCTGTTCGATCACCTGGGCGAAGAGAGCCTGGCCCACTTCGAGGGTCTCAAGCGCCTGCTCGAGTCTGCCGGTATTCAATATGAAGTGAACGAGCGCCTGGTGCGTGGTCTCGATTACTACAACCTCACCGTATTCGAGTGGGTGACCAACAGTCTGGGTGCCCAGGGCACCGTCTGTGCCGGTGGCCGTTACGACGGTCTGGTAGAGCAGTTGGGTGGCCAGCCGACCCCGGCCGTGGGTTTCGCCATGGGCATGGAGCGTCTGGTGTTGATGCTGGAAACGCTCGAGCTCAACGCCGATATCCGCCCGGCGGTGGATGTCTACCTCTGCATGGTGGGCGAGGGGACCGAGCAGGCTGGCTTCCAGCTGGCCGAGCGTCTGCGCGATGCGCTGCCGGATCTTCGCCTGATGAGCCACTGCGGTGGTGGCAACTTCAAGAAACAACTCAAGCGTGCCGACAAGAGCGGCGCGGCGATCGCCCTGATCCTCGGTGAGACCGAGGTGCAAAATGGGGAGATCACCATCAAATATCTGCGTGGTCAGGCCGAGCAACAGACCGTCACGGTCGATGCCGCCATTGCCCTGCTGGCAGCCAAAGGAGAGTAAGCTGTGGAAGTCTATACCACCGAAGAACAACAGGTTGAGGTTATCAAGGCGTGGTGGAAAGAGAACGGAACCTCGGTGATCGCCGGGACCGTGATCGGTCTGGTTGGTCTGTTCGGCTGGCGCTATTACAACCAGCATCAGCAAGAGACCATGGAGGCTGCTTCCAGCTCTTACAACCAGGTGCTGGAGCAGCTGGCAAAGGGCGAAGCTGCCGATCTTGAGCAGGCGCAGCAGTTTGTCACCGCCAACAAGGGCGATGCCTATGGCGATATGGCTGCACTGCAACTGGCCTCAGCCGCTGTGAAGGCGGGCAAGCTGGACCTGGCGGCCGAGCAGCTTGCGCTGGTGGCCTCCTCAGGTGACGAGAGCATTCGTCCGTTTGCTTCCCTGCGTCTGGCCCGGGTGCTGAACGGTCAGGGCAAGGCCGACGAGGCGCTGGCCCAGCTTGGCAAGATCAACAATGACGCCTTCAAGGCCCAGGTGGCGGAAGTGCGTGGCGATATCCTGCTGGGGCAGGGCAAGCTGGAAGAGGCGCGGGATGCCTATCAGGCGGCGGCGGATGCCGGCGGCCTGCAGGGCAGCCAGGAACTCAAATTGAAGATGGACGATCTGGCCTTGCCGGCCACGACCACAGGTGAGGCAGCGGATGCGTAATCTATTCAAGATGATGGCGTTGGGGGCGGCAGTCTCCTTCGCTCTGCAGGGGTGCTCCCTGTTCAGTTCGGAAGAGGATCTCACCCCGATGGCGCCCCTGCCGCAGGTGACCTCTTCCTTCACGGCGGATACCGTCTGGTCCTCCACCGTGGGTGACGGGATCGGCAACTTCTACTCCCAGCTCAAGCCGGTGGTGGAAGAGGACCGTATCTATGCCGCCGCCCGTGACGGCGACGTCACTGCCTTCGATCGCGCCAGCGGCAAGGAGCTGTGGAGCGTCGATCTGGCGGATCTGCCGATCAATGCCGACAAGCGCAGCGCCCGTCTCTCCGGCGGTCTGGTTGCCCGTTACGGCAAACTGTTCCTCGGCTCCGAAAACGGGGTGGTCTACGCCCTGAACGAGGAGAACGGCGAGGTGCTGTGGCAGACCTCGGTGCCCGGTGAAGTGGTGGCAAGCCCGGCGGTGGAAGATGGCCGTGTGGTGGTGCTGACCACCTCCGGTCGCCTGGTGGCGCTTGATACCGATGAAGGCAAGCTGCAGTGGTCGCTCTCCGAAGAGCAGCCGCCGCTGACCTTGCGCAGCACCGGCGCCCCCATCATCACCAACGGCGCCGTCATTTACGGCCGTGCCGATGGCAAGGTGGGTATTGCGCTGCTGAGCAACGGCCAGCCGGTGCGCCAGTCCAAGGTGGCCGACCCGCGCGGCGCCACCGAGCTGGATCGCATGGTGGACGTGGACGCCAGCCCGCTCATCGCCGGTGACGAGCTTTATGCCATCGCCTACAACGGCCAGCTGATGGCCCGCAAGCTGATGAGCGGCGACGAAGTGTGGAAGCGCAAGTATTCCGGCTACCGCGATCTGGCGCTGACCGGCAATGCCATCGTGCTGACCGACAGCCGCAGCCATCTGTTTGCCATCGACCGTCGCAATGGTCTGGAGCTGTGGTCCAATACCCAGCTGGAGAATCGTACCGTTACCGCACCTGTCATCCTGGGTGACTATGTGGTGGTGGGTGATGTGGAAGGATACCTGTACTGGCTGGATCGTACCGACGGTACCATCCAGGCGATGCAGCAGCTCGACAGCAGTGGTCTCTACTCCGCCCCCCTGGTGGATGGTGACACCCTGTATGTACAGAGCCGTGACGGCAAGTTGTACGCCATCAAGCGTCCCTGATCGTCCGAAAATGTGAATATCCGGCTCCTGGTCTTCGGACCCGGAGCCTTTGTCGTCTTGAGAATGAGGCTTTTATGACTCCTGTAGTAGCCCTGGTGGGCCGCCCCAATGTGGGGAAATCCACCCTGTTTAACCGCTTGACCCGTACTCGGGATGCCCTGGTTGCCGACTTCCCCGGTCTGACCCGGGACCGCAAATACGGTCAGGCGAAGTTGGGCGAGCTGGAATTTATCGTGGTCGATACCGGCGGTATCGATGGCACCGAAGAGGGGATCGAGCTGAAGATGGCCGAGCAGTCCCTGCTGGCCATCGATGAAGCGGACGTGGTGCTGTTCATGGTGGATGCCCGCGCCGGTCTGACCGCCGCGGATCAGGCCATCGCCGAGCACCTGCGCAAGTCCCACAAGAAGGTGTTCCTGGTGGCCAACAAGACCGACGGCATCGACGGTGATTCCGCCGTGTCCGAGTTCTACGGTCTGGCCCTGGGCGAGGTGTACCAGATGGCGGCGGCCCACGGCCGTGGTGTATTGAGCCTGCTGGAGCTGGCCCTGGCGCCCCACCTGGAGGAGCTGGTCGGTGCGGTAACCGGGGAAGAAGCGCAGGATGAAGAGGAGGAGGACTTCGACGAAGAAGCCCTGCTGCGCATGGTGGCTGCCGGTGATCTGGATACCAAGGAAGACACCAAGGAGACTCCGTTTGCCGACTTGCCCATCAAGTTTGCCATCGTCGGTCGCCCCAACGTCGGCAAATCCACTCTGACCAACCGCATGCTGGGTGAAGACCGCGTCATCGTCTATGACATGCCGGGCACCACCCGCGACTCCGTCTACATCCCGATGGAGCGCGACGATCAGAAGTACGTCATCATCGACACCGCCGGCGTGCGTCGTCGTGGCAAGGTGCACGAGACGGTGGAGAAGTTCTCCGTCATCAAGACCCTGAAGGCCATTGAAGATGCCAACGTCTGCCTGCTGGTGATCGACGCCCAGGAGACCATCACCGATCAGGATCTCAGCATCCTCGGCTTCGTGCTCAACACCGGCCGATCCGTGGTACTGGTGGTGAACAAGTGGGACGGTCTGGATCAGAAGGTGAAAGAGGACGTCAAGAATGAGCTTGATCGTCGTCTGGGCTTCATCGACTTCGCCCGCGTGCACTTCATCTCGGCCCTGCACGGCAGCGGTGTCGGCCACCTGTTCGAATCCATTCAGGAGGCGTACCAGTCGGCGACCCGCCGTACCAGCACCGCCATGCTGACCCGCATCATGCAGATGGCCCAGGAAGATCACCAGCCGCCCATGGTGAACGGTCGCCGGGTCAAGCTGAAGTACGCCCACGCCGGTGGTTACAACCCGCCGCGCATCGTGATCCACGGCAACCAGCTCAACGACTTGCCGGATTCGTACAAGCGCTACCTCATCAACTACTTCCGCAAGTCCCTCAAGATCATGGGCACCCCGATCCGGGTCGAGTTCCAGGAGTCGGTCAACCCGTTCGAGGGCAAGAAGAACACCCTGACACTGAGTCAGGAGCGTCAGCGCAAACGCCTGCTGAAGATGAAGAAGAAATAAGCCCTGGCGGCTGCCCTCACCGGCAGCCGCTTTGTTATGCTCTCCCGGATCCGGAAGGGAAGGGGAACCAGCCATGGGCCACCCCATGGCTGGTTCACTTTACGAGGAGTCGAAAATGGAAACCCCGCTTTGTCCATCCTGCCAGGCCGAACTGGATACCCGCAGCAAGGAGCAGACCTGCGGCCAGTGTCAGGCCAACGTGCGCATCACGGCGCTATGCCCCACTTGCCAGCAGGAGTTGGAGCGGCTGAAGGCGTGCGGCGCGGTGGATTACTTCTGCAACCACTGCAACAATCTGGTCTCAAAACGCTCGGTGCAGTTCCAGGCGACCCTGTTGCCATGATGGTTGGTTAGTAAAAGAAGCGATAAAAAAACCCGGCAAATGCCGGGTTTATGCTGTGTGCTCAGCGATGAGCAGGGTAAATGAGCGGTTTCTGCGCCATATCTTGCGCTTCATGTCATTAAGCTTGAGTTTGCGTCTGGGGCTCCAGCTGCTCTTTGCTTTTCTGACCAGACTGATTTTTCTACGTTTTTGCATCTTGGTCTCCTCCCAATTGGGTGGCCATCCCGGCCTTGGGTCATTGGCGGAGCCCATCGGAAATTGCTGTTAGTGCATATCTCAACGCTATGAAAAACAATGCGATTTCAGATAGGCTCCGATGTGATCAGATGGTAGCAGAGAAATTTGGCCGAAAACAGCGGGATCAGCAGGTTAACTCTGGGTGATCCGGCTCACTACCTCGGCGATAATGGTCGGCCGCTCTACCGGCTCTGACGGACTGTCGTCATCCCGATCGAGACTTTCCCGCTGCTGATCCTTCTGCTGTTCGTTGTCGAGCCACAGCAGGCTCTGGTAATACTGGCGCACGTTGTTGACGTAGTTACGCGCCTCGCCGCCACGGGCATAGCCATAGCGCACCTTGCGATGCCAGCGCGCCTGCTGCAGCAGCGGCAGCACCTCTTTCACGTCGCCCCAGGCATCCGGGTTCTTGCCGAGTTCCTTGGTCAGGCGACGGGCATCCATCATGTGGCCGTAGCCGATGTTGTAGGCAGTGAGGGCAAACCACACCTTCTCATCCTCGGGCACAGAGTCGGGCACCTTCTCCATCATGTGTTGCAGATAGAGGGCGCCCCCCTTGATGCTCTCCTCCGGATGGGTCCGGTCGTTGACCCCCATCGCCTTGGCGGTGGGTTCGGTCAGCATCATCATGCCGCGCACCCCGGTATAGGAGCGGGCCTGGGGATCCCAGTGGGATTCCTGGTAGCTGATGGCCGCCAGCAAACGCCAGTCGATGTTCCTGGCATAGGCCTGGAACAGAGGCTGGTATTTCGGCAGCAGGCTCTTGGCGCGCTTCAGGAAGGTGCGGGTATCGACGAAGTCGAAGTTCTGCACGTGGCCGAAGTATTTCTCATCCAGTTTGGCGATGGCGCCATCCATGAAGCGCTGGCCGAAGAAGTCGATGACGCTGGCATAGAGGCTGTCGTCCGGCAGCTTGGTCATGGCCCAGGCCACGGTTTGCTGCTGGGCCAGGGTCAGGCCATCGGTGAGTTCCGGGTAGTAGCGCTGGGTGCGAGCCAGCACGGTATCCTGCACTATCGTGTAGTCGATCTCTTCTTTTACGACCTGTTTGAGCAGATCTTCCACGTCGGCATCGGTGCGGGTGCTCCAGTTGAGGTTGGGATAGTCCTTGCTGAGTTCTTTGAGCAGATCTTCGCCGCTGGAGCCTGCGGCCACCACCAGTTTGCCCTTGATGTCGTTCAGGGAAGCAGGCTTGGGCTTGCCGTTGCGATAGACCAGCTTGGGGGAGACCTGATAAAAGCCGGGACCAAAGCGCAGCAGTGCGCGCCGCTCCGGCGTGACCATGATGGCGGCGGCGGCGAGATCCAGCTTGTCTTTTTGCAGCAGGGCTACCAGCTCGTCGGCGGTGTTGACCGGCACTATGGTGAGCTTGACCCCCAGCCAGTCGGCATAGTTTTTGGCCAGTTCGTAATCGAAGCCCTGGGCGATGTCGTCCCGCTGGTAATAGGAGGTGGGGCCGTAGAGGGTGCCAACCCGGATCTCGCCCCGTTGGCGGATCTGCTCCAGCTGACTGGAGGGGGTATAGAAGTCACAGCCACCCAGGGCCAGCGTCAACATCAACCCGATAAACAGTCGAAAAATGCAGCGCAAGTAGGTGAGTACCTTTGTTGAAAAAATCGGCATTTGTCAAAAAAGAGGCACCTTTATACCAGAGAGTGTGCGTCGAGTCACACTGCATCAAATTAGAAAAACGTTTGTCCGCTGTGAGCCAGATCCCTATAATACGCGCGTCTCAATTCCCCCCCACTTTAAAACTTGGTGAGAAAGGTCATATGGATATCTTGCGTGGTGCCCCTGCACTGTCTGAGTTTCGAGTCCAAAAACTGCTGCAACGCTTCGCGCAGATAGCGGCAGAGAGTGAACCGGAGAGAGGAGTAGAGATAGAAGGGATCTATGCCGAATATGTGCACTTTGCCGAGCTGACCAGCCCGCTGTCGCCCCCCGAGCGAGCGACCTTGGGCCAGCTGCTGCGCTACGGCCCGACCATCCCCGAACACACCCCCAGCGGTCAGCTGTTTCTCGTTACCCCCCGCCCCGGCACTATCTCCCCCTGGTCTTCCAAAGCAACCGACATCGCCCACAACTGCGGCCTGACCCAGGTCAAGCGCCTCGAGCGCGGCATCGCCTATTACGTGCAGGCCAAGGGTGAGCTGAGCGCGGCCCAGCGCGCCGACGTGGCCGCCGTGCTGCACGATCGCATGATGGAAGTGGTATTTGGCGAGATGGAGCAGGCAGCTGCCCTGTTTGCCCATCACGAGCCGCGCCCCTTTACCCAGGTGGATGTGCTGGCCGGTGGCCGCGCCGCCCTGGCCGAGGCCAACCTGGCACTGGGTCTGGCGCTGGCCGA
The DNA here is from genome assembly GCF_041403185.1 of Aeromonas sp. S9(2024). Classification (NCBI taxonomy): domain Bacteria; kingdom Pseudomonadati; phylum Pseudomonadota; class Gammaproteobacteria; order Aeromonadales; family Aeromonadaceae; genus Aeromonas; species Aeromonas sp. S9(2024). The sequence goes on along the minus strand of NZ_JBGLRE010000006.1, from coordinate 225,884 downwards.
CGACGAAATCGACTACCTGGTGGAGAACTTCACCCGGCTGGGTCGCAATCCCAACGACATCGAGCTCTACATGTTTGCCCAGGCAAACTCCGAGCACTGCCGCCACAAGATCTTCAACGCCGACTGGACCATCGACGGTGAGCAGCAGCCCAAGTCGCTGTTCAAGATGATCAAGAACACCTTCGAGCAGACGCCGGATCATGTCCTGTCTGCCTATAAAGACAACGCCGCCGTGATGGAAGGGAGCCAGGCCGGCCGCTTCTTCCCAAGCCCCGCCAACGGCGAGTACCAGTATCACCAGGAGCAGGTCGACATCCTGATGAAGGTGGAGACCCACAACCACCCGACCGCCATCTCCCCGTTCCCGGGTGCAGCCACCGGCTCTGGCGGCGAAATTCGCGACGAGGGCGCCACCGGACGCGGCGCCAAACCCAAGGCGGGTCTGGTTGGCTTCTCCGTCTCCAACCTGCGTATCCCCGGTTTCGAGCAGCCCTGGGAGCAGGACTTCGGCAAGCCGAGCCGCATCGTCAGCGCCTTTGACATCATGCAGGAGGGGCCGCTTGGCGGGGCGGCGTTCAACAACGAGTTCGGCCGTCCGGCCATTCTCGGTTACTTCCGTACCTTCGAAGAGGAGGTGCCGAGCCACAATGGCGTCGAGGTGCGTGGCTACCACAAACCCATCATGCTGGCGGGCGGCATCGGCAACATCCGCAGCGAGCACGTCCAGAAAGGGGAGATCCCGGTCGGGGCCGCCCTCATCGTGCTGGGTGGCCCGGCCATGAACATCGGTCTGGGCGGCGGCGCCGCATCCTCCATGGCCTCCGGCCAGTCCGCCGAAGATCTCGACTTTGCCTCGGTGCAGCGTGACAACCCCGAGATGGAGCGCCGCTGCCAGGAGGTGATCGACCGCTGCTGGCAACTGGGGGACGACAACCCCATCGTCTTCATCCACGACGTGGGGGCGGGTGGCCTCTCCAACGCCATGCCGGAGCTGGTGAGCGACGGCGATCGCGGCGGCCGTTTCGATTTGCGTGCCATCCCGAATGACGAGCCGGGCATGAGCCCGCTGGAGATCTGGTGCAACGAATCCCAGGAGCGTTACGTGCTGGCCGTGGCCCAGGACAAGCTGCCCCTGTTCAAGGCCCTGTGCGAGCGTGAACGCGCCCCCTATGCCGTCATCGGCACCGCCACCGAAGAGAAGCACCTGACCCTGTCCGATGCGCACTTCGACAACCAGCCCATCGATCTGCCGCTGGACGTACTGCTGGGCAAGGCGCCCAAGATGCACCGCGACGTGCAGAGCCTGCCCGCCCAGGGCAAGGCGCTGCAACTGGACGGCATCACCCTCGGCGACGCCGCCGAGCGTGTGCTGCGCCTGCCGACCGTGGCGGAGAAATCCTTCCTCATCACCATCGGCGATCGCTCGGTGACGGGCCTGGTCAACCGCGACCAGATGGTCGGCCCCTGGCAGATCCCGGTGGCCGACTGCGCCGTCACCGCCGCCACCTACGACAGCTATCACGGCGAAGCCATGTCCATGGGCGAGCGTACCCCGGTGGCGCTGCTCTCCCACGCTGCGTCGGCCCGTATGGCGGTGGCCGAGGCCCTGACCAACCTGGCGCCGGCCCACATCGGATCGCTGAAGCGGGTCAAGCTCTCCGCCAACTGGATGTCTGCCGCCGGTCACCCGGGGGAAGATGCCGGTCTCTACGAGGCGGTCAAGGCGGTGGGCGAGGAGCTCTGCCCGGCCCTTGGCATCACCATTCCGGTGGGCAAGGACTCCATGTCCATGAAGACTCGCTGGCAGCAGGATGGCAAGGAGCAAAGCGTCACCTCGCCGCTCTCCCTGCTCATCTCTGCCTTTGCCCGGGTCGAAGACGTGCGCAACACAGTGACCCCGCAGCTGCGCACCGATCTCGGTGAAACCGACCTCATCCTCATCGATCTTGGCAACGGCAAGCAGCGCCTCGGCGCCTCCGCCCTGGCCCAGGTCTACCGCCAGCTGGGGCAAAGCGCCCCGGATCTGGACAACCCGGTCCAGCTCAAGGGCTTCTTCAACGCCATCCAGGCGCTGGTGGCGGATCGCAAGCTGATCGCCTACCACGACCGCTCCGACGGCGGCCTCTTCGTCACCCTGACCGAGATGGCGTTTGCCGGTCACTGCGGCCTCGACATCCAGCTTGACCGCGTGGGTGGTGACCTGCTGCCGGCCCTGTTCAACGAGGAGCTGGGTGCCGTCATCCAGGTGCGCCGCGACGACAAGGAAGCGGTGCTGACCCTGCTGGCCGGCCACGGTCTGGCCGCCTGCTCCCATGTGCTCGGCACGGTGCGTGAGGGAGACCTCATCACCCTGCAACGGGCCGGTGAAGAGGTTTATCGCGCCAGCCGCACTGCCCTTCGCACTATCTGGGGTGAGACCAGCTGGCAGATGCAGCGCCTGCGCGATAACCCCGAGTGTGCGGATCAGGAGCACGCCGCCCGTCAGGACGCCACCGATCCGGGCCTGCAGGCCAAGCTCTGCTTCAACCCGTCTGAAGATGTGGCCGCACCCTATATCGCCAAAGGTGTCTCACCCCGTCTGGCGGTGCTGCGCGAGCAGGGGGTCAACTCCCACGTGGAGATGGCGGCGGCGTTTGACCGCGCCGGCTTCACCGCGGTCGACGTGCATATGAGCGATATCCTCTCCGGTCGTATCAAGTTGGAGCAGTTCCAGACCCTGGTGGCCTGTGGCGGCTTCTCCTACGGTGACGTGCTGGGGGCGGGCGAAGGCTGGGCCAAGTCCATCCTGTTCAACGACAACGCCCGCGAGCAGTTCCAGCGCTTCTTCGAGCGCGGTGACACCCTGTCGCTCGGCGTGTGCAACGGCTGCCAGATGATGTCCAACCTGCGCGAGCTCATCCCGGGGGCTGATCTGTGGCCGCGTTTCGTGCGCAACCGCTCCGAGCGTTTCGAGGCGCGCTTCAGCCTGGTCGAGGTGCAGGAGTCACCCTCAGCCTTCTTCGCCGGCATGGCGGGCTCCGTGATGCCGATTGCCGTCTCCCACGGGGAAGGGCGCGTGGAAGTACGCGATGCTGCTCACCTGGATGCGCTGCAAGCCAGCGGTCTGGTGGGTCTGCGTTTCGTGGACAACCGCGGCAACGTGACCGAGCAGTACCCGGCCAACCCGAACGGCGCACCGGCGGGCATCACTGCGGTGACGACCACAGATGGTCGCGCCACTATCATGATGCCGCACCCGGAGCGGGTGTTCCGCACCGTGGCCAACTCCTGGCACCCGGACCACTGGGGCGAGGATGGCGCCTGGATGCGGATGTTCCGCAATGCCCGGGTTCGTCTGGGTTAATCCCGACACTGCCCATCAAAAGGCCGCTCAATGAGCGGTCTTTTTTTATCCTGTGGGTAAGCCTGCTATAAGGCTGGTAGTGCGGGATCGAGGGTGCCTTGTTGGCAACGGATTTACCCTGTAGTTGTTGCCGCTCTGGCAATGGCAAGAAAGGGAATAAGGAGAAGGGGCGCTTGTGACCTCAACGAGCGAGTGACAAGAGAAGAGGAGCATAAAGAGATGCGGGGGCCAGCATGTCTGTTCCCCTGACATGAGGCAAAGCCTGAGTATACGTGCACTCTTCCATTAGTAGTCGGCGGCAGGCAGTAAAAAGGCGACCCCGAGGTCGCCTTTTGCATCTGTCTATCCAGCCGGATATCTCGCGCTTAGAGCACCATGGCGGCAATCCAGCCGAAAATGATGAGCGGGATATTGTAGTGGATAAAGGTGGGCACCACGCTGTCCCAGATATGGTCGTGCTGGCCATCGGCATTGAGACCCGAGGTCGGGCCCAGGGTGGAGTCCGAGGCGGGGGAGCCCGCATCACCCAGCGCGCCGGCGGTGCCGACCAGGGCGATGATCGCCATGGGGGAGAAGCCCAGTTGCAGGCAGAGGGGCACATAAATGGTGGCGATGATGGGCACGGTGGAGAAAGAGGAGCCAATCCCCATAGTGATAAGCAGACCCACCAGCAGCATCAGGAAGGCGGCAATCCCTTTGTGCTGGCCAATGCTGGAGGCAACGACCTGCACCAGGCTTTCGACCCCGTGGGTGGCCTTCATCACGGCGGCAAACCCGGCGGCGGAGATCATGATGAAGCCGATCAGCGACATCATGCGTACCCCCTGGGTGAAGGCATCCTGGCTCTCGCGGAACTTGATGACGCCACCACAGGTGAAGATGACGAAACCGGCCAGGGCACCCAGGACGATGCTGTTGGTCATCAGCTGCAGGCCGAGGGCCACGGCGATGGCCAGCAAGGCAACCCAGATGTGAGTGAGGTTGAGCTCGACGGCTTCCGGCTCGGCATCCAGGATCTTGGCCAGATCATACTGACGGGGCTTGCGGTAGCTGATAAAGACGGCTACCAGCAGACCCAGCACCATGCCGCCGACCGGGATGGCCATGGCCATCGGGATCTGGCTGGTGGTGATGGCGACGCCATTGTCGATCAGGTTCTTGGCCAGAATGTTGTTCAGGAAGATGCCGCCAAAGCCGACCGGTAACAGCATATAGGTCGCGGTCAGGCCGAAGGTGATGACACAGGCTACCTGGCGACGGTCGATCCGCATCTGTGCCATCACGTGCAACAGGGGCGGGATCAGGATCGGAATGAAGGCGATATGAACCGGGATCAGGTTCTGGGAAGAGATGGCGACGGCCAGGATGGAGCAAAGCAGCAGAGCCTTGACCCAGAGGATACGGGAGCTGCTGGCATCCTTGCCCAGTTGGCTGATCACCTTGCGGGCCAGCAGGTCGGTGATCCCGGAGCGGGAGATGGCGACGGCGAAGGCGCCCAGCATGGCGTAGGAGAGGGCGATTTCGGCACCGCCACCCAGGCCACCGCTGAAGGTGCTGAGGGTGTCGGTCAGCGAGAGCCCGCCGACCAGGCCGCCGGCGATGGCGCCCAGAGCGAGGGAGACCACCACATTGATCCGCAGCAGGCTGAGCACCAGCATCAGCCCCACTGCGACAACAACAGGATTCATTTGATTTCCTTATAGTTTGTGATTGCTGTCTGTCATATGAAAGAGAGCTAGTTTGCGAAAAATGTGACAAATGTCGAGAAAAAAATCAGGAGAGAGGGCCATCCGGTAGCGGCATCTGGCACAAAGTTGATCCTGTACGGGATTTATCTCCGCAGTTCATCTCTATGCTGGTCAGAATGGGGCCAGGAAGAGGCTCCGGCCTTATGGCCAACAGCAAAAAGGCTGCCCATGGCAGCCTTTGGTTTATGCATCCTGTGCATCGTCGTTGGCAGGGGCATAAGTGGTCTCTTCATCTATCTGGGCGGGAGGCCAGCCCCCCATGCTCTTCCAGCGGTTGACGATATGGCAGAAGAGATCCGTGGTGCGCTCCGTGTCATAGAGGGCGGAGTGGGCCTCTTTGTTGTCAAACGGGATGCGGGCCGCCTGACACGCCTTGGCCAGCACCGTCTGACCGAGGGCCAGCCCGGACAGGGCGGCGGTATCGAAGGTGGCAAACGGGTGGAACGGATTGCGCTTGAGCCCGGCCCGCTCGGCGGCGGCCATGACGAAGCCATGATCGAAGGTGGCGTTGTGGGCCACTATGATGGCGCGGCCGCAATCCTGCTCCTTCATCCCCTTGCGAATGCCCTTGAAGATCTCGGTCAGCGCCTCTTTCTCTGAGACGGCTCCGCGCAGCGGGTTGTAGGGGTCGATGCCGGTGAACTCCAGCGCTGCCTTCTCCAGATTGGCCCCTTCGAACGGCTCGACATGAAAGTGGAAGATTTGGTCGGGCACGAGCCAGCCCTGCTCATCCATTTTCAGGGTATAAGCGGCGATTTCGAGCAGGGCATCGGTTTTGGCATTGAAACCTGCGGTCTCAACATCGATGACGACGGGGTAAAAACCACGAAAACGGCCCTTGAGGGTATGAACTGCGTCGGTCATGGGATCTCGGTCGGCGTAAAACAGGGCGGCATTATGGCAAAAAAGCCGGTGCTTGTCCCCCCGTCTGGCCAGAGGGGGGGCGACCTAGTAGCGGCGCAGCCACCAGCGCGCCGCAATGAGGGCGGTGAAGGCGCCAAGCAGGGCGCTGGCCAGCACGTCAATGGGCCAGTGCATGCCGAGCAGCATCCGAGACAGGCCAATTCCCAGTGCCCACAAGGGGAGCAGCCAGACCCCTCCGGGGGCACGGGCCAGCCAGATTAGGCCGAAAAACTGCGCCAGCGCGATGGCGGCGATACTGTGGCCGGAGGGGAAGGCGTAGTTCACCTCCGCCTGCCAGTGATGACCCAGCCAGTCGGGCAGGGCCAGCAACTGGCTGGCGGCATGGACCTGTTCGCTGCGCAGCTCGGTGGCACTGGCGTAGAAGGTCTTGAGCGCCGGAATGAGGGATTGGCTCTCGAGCCAGAGCAGATAGGGCCTGGGCTCCTCGGTCAGGTGCTTGAGGAGGCTCTTGAGGAGCCAGTCACAGGCCAGCAGGGCAAACAGGGCGCCGGCGAGGGCCACAAAGGCTGCGTGATCCAGTTTGAGCTTGTGGCGGGTCAACAGCAGCAACACGGCGCCTGTTACCACGATCCCGGGGAGATCGACCGTACGGGTAAGGGCGTAGAGCCACCATAGCCCGTCCCCATGCAGCAGCGCGGGGACAAAAGGCTGCCAGTGCAGGCAGACGAGCAGCAGCAGGGGAAGGATCAGCAGGGCGCTGAAACCGGCTACCTGACGGCGAGTGAGAGCGGTGGCGTGAAGCTGTGGTGACATAAAGAAAAGCAGACAAGGGCGATGGCAAAAGAGGGTCATTGTGCCAGCGGGCGACCGGGAGGGCAAAGTCTGCCGCCTCCTTGTTACCTCTGCTTACACAATCGGCCACATATTGCCCTTTGGCCGGTTGTTGTGTGTACCGCCGCGCTGAAATCGGGACGCGCGGGCACTGTTATTGCCTAACGGGCTGAAATCCTGACTGGCTTTGGGCTAGAATGGCGCGCGCTGGCGGTATTGACCAAAGAGAGCCCGATGAAAATAGTCGTTGATGAGAATATGCCCCACGCCGTGGAGCTGTTTGCCGAATTCGGTGAGGTCGTCCCCCTGCCAGGGCGGCAGATGCAGGCGCAGGATCTGCAGGATGCCGATGTCCTCCTGGTGCGCTCCGTCACCCGGGTCGATGCCACCCTGCTGGCGGATTGTCCCAAATTGCGCTTCGTCGGTACCGCCACCATAGGGACGGATCATGTGGACAAGGCGCTCCTGGCGAGTCGCCACATCCCCTTTTTCAGTGCCCCCGGCTGCAACAAGTATTCGGTCGGTGACTATGTGCTGAGCGCCTTGCTGGTGCTGGCCGAGCGCTACGAACTGATGCTCGCTAACCTGACCCTGGCAGTGATCGGTGCCGGCAACACCGGCGAGTGCGTGGCCGGCAAGGCCGAGGCGCTTGGCATGAAGGTGCTGCGCTGCGATCCGCCCAAGGCCCGCAGTGGCGCGGCGGGGGAGTATGTGGATTACCAGAGCGCCCTTGGCGCCGATATCATCAGCTTCCACGTGCCCATCACCCGCGAGGGGCCGGATGCCACCTTCCATTTGCTGGGGGAGCAGGAGATTGCCAGGCGGCCCGCAGGCCAGATCCTTATCAACGCCTCCCGCGGCGAGGTGTGGGACAACCGGGCGCTGCTTGCCCGCCAACAGGGGCCTGAACCACTGCGGCTGGTAATGGATGTGTGGGAAGGGGAGCCCGATCCGTTGCAGGCGCTGGTGCCTCATACCGAGATCGCCACGCCCCATATCGCGGGCTACAGCCTGGAGGGCAAGGCCCGTGGCACCTGGATGCTCTATGAGGCGCTTTGCCGCCAGCTGGGGCGCGAGCCGCGCCAGGATCTGCGCCGCCTCCTGCCGCCGCCCGATGCGCGGCTGGTCGAGCCCGGCCGGGCGCCGGATCAGGCGTTGATCAAGCAGCTGGTGCACCTTATTTATGACGTGCGCCGCGATGATGCCCGTTTTCGCAACCGGCTGGGGCAGCCCGGCAGTTTCGATGCCCAGCGCAAGCACTACCCGGAGCGCCGTGAACTATCCTCCCTGCAGATCGGGGGGGAGCATGCCAGCGCGGCGTTGGGGGCCTTGGGATTCGATATCTCCCGGCCCTGATCGGGTGGCCCGAAGCGGCCATTCGCGCGTGATGTCCAATTTATTACCGAGCCGGTGCCGGGGTCCTTGCACCGGTTCGGACATTTCAGGCAGACACCAATCTGCCGACCATGGTGCCTGTCGGCGCCATCGCACCATTTTCAGAGGAGAACAGAATGAGCCAGCAGTTTAACGTAGCGGTATTGGGCGCAAGCGGCGCCGTGGGTCAGGCGATGATCGAGATCCTGGAGGAGCGCGAGTTCCCGGTGGCGACCCTCTATCCGCTGGCCTCCAGCCGCAGCGCCGGTGAAACCGTGCGCTTTGATGGCAAGAACCTCGAGATCCAGGATGTCGAGGAGTTTGACTGGAGCCAGGTGCAGATCGCCCTTTTCTCCGCCGGTGCCGAGGCGTCCGCCAAGTGGGCGCCGGTTGCCGCCGAGCACGGCTGCATCGTCATCGACAATACCTCCTGCTTCCGTTACGACGAAGACATTCCGCTGGTGATCCCGGAAGTGAACCCGGACGCCCTGGCGGATTTTCGCAACCGCAACATCATCGCCAACCCGAACTGCTCCACCATCCAGATGCTGGTGGCGCTCAAGCCCCTGCACGACGAGGTGGGCATCGCCCGCATCAACGTGGCGACCTACCAGTCCGTCTCCGGCTCCGGCAAGGAGGGGGTGAGCGAGCTGGCCGGCCAGACCGCGCAGCTGCTCAACGGCCGTCCGGTGGAGCCGAGTCTCTATCCGCAGCAGATCGCCTTCAACCTCATTCCGCAGATCGACAGCTTCACCGACAATGGCTACACCCGTGAAGAGATGAAGATGGTGTGGGAGACCCAGAAGATCCTGGGGGATGCCAGTATCGCCGTGAACCCTACCTGCGTGCGGGTGCCGGTGTTCTACGGCCATGCCGAGGCGGTCCATGTCGAACTGCACCAGCCGCTGGATGCCGAGCAGGTCAAGGATCTGCTGCGCCATGCTCCTGGCGTGACCCTGTTTGACGAGGAAGAGGATTATCCGACCCCGGTGCGCGACGCCACCGGCAAGGATGAGGTGCTGGTGGGCCGAGTTCGCCAGGATATTTCTCACCCTTGTGGTGTAAATATGTGGATCGTGGCCGATAACGTTCGTAAGGGCGCCGCCACCAACAGCGTACAGATTGCCGAATTGCTGGTGCGCGACTATCTGTAAGGGCTGAAGGCAGTATGGGGACGCGGCAGGGAGCGCCGCGTACCCGGGCACCCGATGCCGGTACTAGCGCACCTGATCCGGGTGTGACCGGGGCCGCACTACGTTGCATCCAGATTCTGTTGTGATATCAACTGATTAAGTTTTTTCCTACACTCAGGAACAAGTTGGGTGCTAAATGTGTCGGACTGCTGGCTTGCGATGCAAGCCTGATTTATATTGAACCGATTGTTTTGGGGTAACTATCCAGATTTTTCAATGTGATAGGGCCGTCATACGAAGGAACGAATATGGGACATTCCCGCATAACGTTGGCAACGCTACTCGCACTGGGCCTGCTGGGCCCGGCCCAGGCCGAAGATCCTGCGCGCGCGCCTTTTTTTGTCGAGCTGAAAGGCCCTGATCAGCCTGAAGCACCTGCCGTCAATACCCAGCAGCAGGCCGAGCCGGCAGCAAGACCCGTGGCACAACCGGTGCGTGCCACCGCCCAGCCCGTGGTTCGTCAGGTCGCCACCGCCAATGCGGGCAGCTATGGCCCGATCCGTCCGACCGATACCCTCTGGAGCCTGGCGAACAAGTACCGCCCCTCCAGCCGGGTCAGCGTCTACCAGACCATGGTCGCCATCTACGAGAAAAACCCCCGCAGCTTCGCCGATGGCAACATCAACCATATCTTGGTGGGGTCCCGCATCTTGCTGCCCACGGCGGCAGAAGCGAGCGTCATCACGGATGCCGAGGCCCGCGCCAAGTTCCGCAGTGACAACGCCAGCTGGAAGGGGCTGAGCCCCAAATATCTGGCTGACAAGCAGGCTCATACCGCCAAGCCCGTGGTGGCCAAGGCGGCCCCTGCCAAGCCTGAGCCGGTCAAACCCGAACCCGTGAAAGCGCCTGTGGCTCCCGCTCCGGTCGTCAAGCCGGCGTCCATTCCTGCACCTGTCGTCGAACCCAAGGCACAACCGCAGGAAGTGGCCAAGGTAAGCGAATCCGCCCCGAAAGAGGCGGTGGTCCCGGCCCCGAGTGCGGCAGCCGAAACGGCGCCGACCCCGCTGCCGTCCGATCTCGACAAGCCGGTGGGCCAACCGGCGACCGAGATGGCGCTGGCGCTGGAAGATGCCAATGCCCAGCTCGGCCAGATGACCGAGATGAACCACAGGCTCAAGCTGCGTCTGCAATCCCTGACCGAGGAGGTGGAAACCCTCAAGGCCCAGTTGCAGGATCAGACCGCGCTGCAAAAAGAGATTGCCGAACTCAAGGCCAAACCGGTACCACCGGTGGCGGCCGAGCCAGAACCCAAGCAGAACTGGCTGATGGACTTGCTCTCTTCGCCGCTCAACCTCGCCATGATCATCCTGCTGCCGGTGTTGCTGGTATTGGCGATGGTGACCCTGTGGTTGCGTGCCCGTGCCCGCCGCGAGCTGGAAGAGCAGGAGAAGAGCCTCTCCGAATCCACCGCCATGATGATGGATCAGGATCGCAACGAGTTTGACGACCTGCTCAGCGTCGATGTGACCGACAACGAACCGGTGCGCCCCGTGGTGCCGGATCTCAACACCCCGGACGGCTTTGCACCGGACGAGCCGGAAAAAGCGGATGTGGATCTGGTGTTCAGCGATGAGGGCGAGATGGAGCTGCAAGGCTTCGAGCCCGAGCGGATGCCGGCCCAGAGTGCGAGCCGCGATCCGGATCTGGTGCCCGACCTCGATCTGGAGCATGACGAACCGGTGGCGCTGGACAGTGAACCCGCCATGGATCTGGCCGGCGAGTTCAATCCCAAGCCGGATGCCGCCGACGAGATCATGAGCGAAGAGGAGCTGCAAGCGGCCCTGTTTGCCGAGCTGGATGCCGATCTTGCTGCGGATATCGAACCCGAACTGAACCAGCACGCCACTGATAAAGAGGCGGATGATGAGCTGGCAAGCTTCGATCTCAGCGATTTCGAGAGTGCCTTCGACGCGCCCGCCGATGAGGTGAAGAGTGAAGAGGCGAAGGGGGACGAGGCGATCGAACTGAGCGCAGACAGCAGTGCCGACGAGATGCTGGCCGAGCTTGGCCTGGAGCCTACCGGTACCCAGGATGCCAAACCGGATCTGGAGTGGGATCCCAACGAACTGGCGCTGGCCGATTTCGAAGATGCCTTCACCGAGGTGGAGTCTCATCCGAGCGATGTGCAGCCGCGCGAGCAGGCCGAGGAGAACGGCTACGTCGAGATTGACAAGCTGCTGGCCGAAGCCGATGCCGGTGTGCCCGAGCAGGAGCCTTACCAGAACTTCTCCCTGGACGTGGGGCTGGACGGTTTCCCCGAAGTGTTGCCGGAGTCCACCGGGTTTGACGTGGACGCCGACGATGGCGGCGTGGGGGCCAAGCTGGATCTGGCCCGCGCCTACCTCGAGATCGACGACAAGGATAGCGCCCGCGAGCTGCTGCAAGAGGCGGTGGAGCAGGGGAGCGATCACCAGCGCGCCGAAGCCGAGAAGCTGCTCAAGCGCCTTGGCTAGACCAGCGCCAGCAAGACAATGACGACAGGGGCAGCCGGCAGGCTGCCCCTTTTCTTTCGGCTTTTTGGGATTTTTGAGACGAGGCGCGTATAATCCGCCAGTTTTCTTTCACCGTCCTTTTACAACAAGACAAGTTTATCCATGCGAATTGCCCTAGGTATTGAATATGACGGCAGCCGGTATTTTGGCTGGCAGCGTCAGCGCGAAGTGATCAGCGTGCAGGAAGAGCTGGAAAAAGCCCTCAGCCGCATCGCCAATCATCCGGTCTCCATCCAGTGTGCGGGCCGAACCGATGCCGGAGTCCATGCTACCGGTCAGGTGATCCACTTCGATACCCACGCGATCCGCAGCGAGTCCGCCTGGACCCTGGGGCTCAACTCCAACCTGCCGCCGGATATCGCCGTGCGCTGGGTCAAGGAGGTGGACGAGGAGTTCCACGCCCGCTTCAGCGCCACCGCCCGCCGCTACCGTTATGTCATCTACAACCACAACTATCGCCCGGCGATCCTCGGTAGCGGCGTCAGCCACTACCACGAGACCATCGATGCCGAGCTGATGCACCAGGCCGGCCAGTATCTGCTTGGTGAGCAGGATTTCAGCTCGTTTCGGGCCATCGGTTGCCAGTCCAAGACCCCGTGGCGCAATGTGACCCACCTGTGCGTCAGCCGTCAGGGGCCCTATGTGGTGCTCGATATCCGCGCCAACGCCTTCTTGCACCACATGGTGCGCAACATCACAGGTTCACTGCTGCTGGTGGGGCAGGGGCTCAAACCTGTGGAGTGGATCGCCGAGGTATTGGCGGCCAAAGATCGCAACCTGGCGGGGCCGACCGCCAAGGCCGGTGGTCTCTATCTGGTGGACGTGGATTACCCGGCAGAGCTTGCCCTGCCGCGGGTGCCGCTCGGTCCGCTGTGGCTGCCGGACTCGGCACCGGGTACGACCAGTTTTTAGTAACTGCGCCCGAAAAATTGTGGTTTAATGACCCGTCATTTGTTGCCATCGAGCTATTAAGTCATTGAACAACCAAGGCTCGATGCGTGTTGTCAGGCACAAAAGCATTAAGGAATTCCATGAGCTGGCTTGAGAAGATTCTTCCCAAGAGCAAGATCACTGCCCCTCGTCGTCACAACATTCCGGAAGGGGTGTGGACCAAGTGCAGTGCTTGTGAACAGGTGCTCTACCGGGCAGAACTGGAGCGCAACCTCGAAGTGTGCCCCAAGTGTGATCATCATATGCGCATCAGCGCCCGTGCCCGTCTCGAGAGCTTCCTCGACGAGCAGGATCGGACCGAAGTCGGTGCCGAGCTGGAGCCCCATGACGTACTGAAATTCAAGGATTCCAAGCGCTACAAGGATCGTTTGTCTGCCGCTCAGAAAGAGACGGGAGAGAAAGATGCGCTGGTGGTAATGAAAGGGACCCTCAAAGGGGTGCCGGTCGTTGCCTGTTCATTCGAATTCTCCTTCATCGGCGGCTCCATGTCCTCCGTGGTCGGTGCCCGTTTCGTGCGCGCCGTCGAGGAGTGCCTGAAGGATGGTCGCGGCCTGGTCTGCTTCTCTGCCTCTGGCGGTGCCCGCATGCAGGAGGCCCTGTTCTCCCTGATGCAGATGGCCAAGACCAGCGCGGCGCTGGATCGTCTCTCCAAGGCGGGTCTACCCTATATCTCCGTGCTGACAGACCCCACCATGGGTGGCGTTTCCGCCAGTCTCGCCATGCTGGGTGACGTCAACGTGGGCGAACCCAAGGCGTTGATCGGCTTTGCCGGTCCGCGAGTCATCGAGCAGACAGTGCGCGAGAAATTGCCGGAAGGCTTCCAGCGCTCCGAGTTCCTGCTGGAGAAGGGCGCCATCGATCTCATCATTGACCGTCGCGAGATGCGCAATCGTCTGGCCAGCCTGCTTGCCAAACTGATGAATACGCACGTCATCGAAGAGTAAAGATGAGCTCAAACATGCAACAATCCCAAAGCCGGTCGCTGGTCGACTGGCTTTCTTATTTGGAGCAGATCCACCCGGTCAATATCGACATGGGGCTGGATCGGGTCGGTCTCGTCGCCCGTCGTATGGGGCTCACCGAGCTGCCGTTCAAGGTGATCACTGTGGCGGGCACCAACGGCAAGGGCTCCAGCTGCGCCATGGCGGCCAGCATCCTGATGGCGGCGGGCTATAAGGTCGGCGTCTACTCTTCCCCTCATCTGTTGCGTTTCACCGAGCGGGTGCGGATCAACGGTGAAGAGCTGGCCGATAACGATCACTGCGCCGCGTTTGCCGAAGTGGAAGCGGCCCGTGGCGAGACGGCCCTCACCTTCTTCGAGTTTGCCACCCTGGCTGGGCTCTGGCTGTTTCGCCGTGCCGCGCCGGACGTACTGCTGCTGGAAGTGGGGCTGGGCGGCCGGCTCGATGCCACCAATGTGGTGGAATCCGATGTGGCCCTGATCACCTCCATTGCGCTCGATCACTGCGACTGGCTGGGGGATACCCGGGAGGCGGTGGCGGTGGAGAAGGCCGGCGTCTATCGCGCCGGCAAACCCGCCATCAGCGGTGAGCCCAATCCGCCAGCCACCATTGCCAGCGAAGCACAGCGCATCGGTGCCAATTTGCGTCAGGTCGGCATAGACTTTCGTGGTGATGAGCACGACAGCGGCTGGGATTATCACGGTCTCAACCACTGGTGCGATCTGCCCAAACCGGCCCTGCCGCTGATGAACGCGGTGACCGTGCTGGCCGCGCTGGAATCCCTGGGTCTGCCGCTACCGGAGTCTGCCATCCGCGAAGGGTTGGCGAATGCCCGCCTGGCCGGGCGGATGCAACAGCTGCAAACTGCGCCGCTGGTCATCGTTGATGTGGCCCACAATCCCCATTCGGCGGCCTATCTGGCCAGCCAGCTGCGCCAGATCCCTTGCAAAGGCGTGCGCCAGGCCGTGGTCGGCATGCTGAAAGACAAGGACATGGCAGGATCGCTCGCCGAACTCGATGGCCTTATTGACGAGTGGCATCTGGCCAGTCTCACCGGGCCGCGTGCGGCCAGCGCCACCCAGCTGCGCGATGCGCTGGGGGAGGATAGGGGCCCGGCACAGACTCACGATGCCGTGGTTGACGCCTATCGGGCTGCCCTGGCTGCATCGAGTCCGGATGATATGGTCATTGTGTTTGGTTCGTTTTACACTGTCGCCGACATTTTGGCGCAGGCCCCCCGCTAGGGCAGCCTCCTGCCCCCGCTTGCGGGGGCCTGCCGCGTATCGAGTTAAGTAAAGCTAGGAGTCAACTTGGCCTCGAAGTTTCAAAACCGTCTGGTGGGTACCGTCATCCTGGTGGCCCTGGTCGTCATTTTCCTGCCGGATCTGCTGGATGGGCAGAAGCTGGCGCAAAAGGAGGAGGCATTCGCCAAGATCCCGCTGCGCCCTGAACTGGAGCCCGCTCGTCCCGAGCTGCAGGTTTCCGCGGCCAGCACTCTGCCTGCCGAGCATCAGGTCAGCCAGCAGCAGGCCTCGGCGGCCCAGCAGTGGCAGGTGGAGGAGATCGCCGATCCCATGACCCTGGCCAACCAGGGGCAGGGCAGCGCCGCTCAGCCAACAGCACCAGCATCACAGGTTGAACAACCCAAACCCCAGCCCAAGCCCGAGGTGGTCGCCAAGAAACCGGTCGAGCCACCCAAGCCGGTGGTCAAACCCGAGCCTGCCAAGCCGGCCGAGGTGGTCAAGACGCCGCCCAAGCCACAGGCTGGCCAGATCAAGTCCCTCGACGATTTGATCGAGAGCAAGATGAACACGCCGACCCAGCCAGCTCCCGCGCCGGCACAGGGCAGCTGGATCCTCCAGCTCGGGGCCTTCAAGAATGTCGACAGCGTCAATGCGCTGGTGAGCAAGCTGCGGGCGGCGGGCTATTCGGCCCACACCTCGCCGCGCACGCCGGTGCAGGGCCAGCTCAACCGGGTCTTTATCGGTCCGGATGTCTCCAAGGCCAAGCTGCAGGGGATGCAGGGACGGATCGCCCAGATGACGGGCCTCAGTGGCTCGGTCGTCTCCTACAATCCGTAACGCCAGCCAACGACAAACACACCGCGCCCCGTGCGCGGTGTGTTTTTATCCGCCAGTGTGCGGCTGGCGTGCGGGTTGGGATTTGCGGCCACTTGGGGTAGGCTGGCTCCTTCGTTACCTGCAGGAGTACAAGATGATCCTCTCCACCACCCCCACTCTGGAAGGCAAGAGCATACGTGAATATCGCGGCATCGTGGTTGGCGAAGCCATTCTCGGGGCCAACGTCTTCAAGGATCTGTTCGCCGGGATCCGCGACATCATTGGCGGCCGCTCCGGTGCCTATGAAAAGGAGCTGGCCCGGGCCCGGGAGATCGCCTTCGATGAGCTCAAGGAGCGCGCCGCGGCGCTCGGCGCCAACGCCGTGGTCGGGATCGATATCGATTACGAAGTGGTGGGCCAGAGTGGCAGCATGCTGATGGTCAGCATCAGCGGTACCGCCGTGGTGGTGTAAGCCAGTTTCAAACCCGACAGGCCGCGCAAGGCGGCCTGTATTCTGGCGGTCAGGGTGGGTAGAGTGGTGCGATAGATAGACAACAGGGAGTGCTCATGTCATCGCGTCTTTTCCCACTCTTATTGAAACCTGGCCAGACCATCGGCTTTTTCTCTCCCTCCAGTGCGGCGACCGCCTGGGCGCCCAACCGGTTTGCCCGTGCCAAAGCCTTTCTCGAGGGGCACGGCTTCAAGCTGGCAGCGGGCAGCCTCACCGGCCAGCAGGAGTACTGGCGCTCAGGCCCCATCGAAGCGCGGGCTGCCGAGTTCAATGCCCTTATCCGTGATCCCGAGGTGCGCTGCATCATGTCGGTGATAGGGGGCAGCAACAGCAACTCCCTGCTTCCCCATATCGACTATGACGCACTCAGGCAGGATCCCAAGATCATCGTCGGTTACTCCGATGTGACAGCCCTCTTGCTCGGCATCTATGCCAGAACCAGTCTGGTCACCTTCTATGGGCCGGCAATGGTGGCGTCATTTGGCGAATTGTCTCCTCTGGTAGACGAGACCCTGGCCGGGTTTACCCGTATCGCTCTGGCTGGCGAGGCGAAGGTACCGTGCCGTCTGCCGACCCCGGCACAGTGGAGCGAGGAGCGACTCGACTGGGAGAATCAGGGGCGTGCCAAACACTGTCTGGCCAACCGCTTGATCTCGGTCGGCAGTGGCAAGGTGCGGGGGCGCCTCATCGGTGGCAACCTTAATACCATGGCAGGGATCTGGGGTTCTCCCTATATGCCGGGCATCAATCCGGGAGACATTCTGTTCATTGAAGACAGCCTAAAAAGCGCCGAGGTGGTAGAGCGAGCTTTTGCCCATCTCAAGCTGTGTGGGATATTTGATCGCATCGGTGGCCTCATTCTCGGCAAGCACGAGCTGTTTAACGATCAGGGCAGTGGCAAGCGGCCACTCGATATCCTGCTGGAAGTGGTGGGGGAGCCGACTTTCCCCATTCTGGCGGAATTTGATTGCGCCCATACCCACCCCATGCTGACGCTCCCGCTGGGCATTGACGCCGAGCTAGATCTGGACGCCCAGAGCCTCACCCTGTTGGAGCACTGGTGGCATGAGTCATGACGAGCTATCTGTGCATTGTCATTGGGTAACGAACAAGGCCGCAATCGCGGCCTTGTTCGTTATCCGGCCAGCAGGGCTCAGGGTAGGGCATCTGGCCGGAAGCTGGCACGGATCTGGGGCACCAGGGGGGAGACCTCGAACCCCTTCTCTTCTCCCAGTACCGGGTGGAGCAGGGGCCGGTCGGTGATGGGGGTGGTGTCCCCCGCCAGTAGCTGGCGGGTGGCCTGGCCCATCTGGTAAAGCTGGCGCACCGGGGCAAACTGCTGGGCCAGCGACAGGGGATCATCGGCCCTAGCAAAGGCCATCATGGGGATCTGGTAGCTGGCATCGCGCGGCGGCTTGTCGCCGTGAATGCCTTTGCCCGCCGACATCAGGAAGGGCTGGTGATCGCCAAAGGCCACCACCAGGTAGCGCTTGCCCGATTGATC
The DNA here is from genome assembly GCF_041403185.1 of Aeromonas sp. S9(2024). Classification (NCBI taxonomy): domain Bacteria; kingdom Pseudomonadati; phylum Pseudomonadota; class Gammaproteobacteria; order Aeromonadales; family Aeromonadaceae; genus Aeromonas; species Aeromonas sp. S9(2024). The sequence goes on along the minus strand of NZ_JBGLRE010000006.1, from coordinate 208,051 downwards.
CAGGGTCTTGAGCAGCCGCTCCAGGGATGCCATGGCATCCACCACCCCGGTGTAGTAGGTGTTGAGCAGCTGTTTATCTGACGCGCTCTGGGTCGGGCAGGCACCATTGAGTTCCTGTCCCTGATAGCGGGGGCCATCGAAGGGGCCGTGTCCCTGCATGGTGACCGCATAGGCAAACAGGGGCTGGCTGTCCTGCTCACTGCGTTTGAGCAGATGGTCGATCAGCGCATCATCCGAGATATAGAGCCCCTTGTGCTCCAGGGTGGTGAAGCGGGTATCGAACCAGCGCTCTTCGTAGCCAAGGGCGGGAATGGCCTTGGCGCGGCCCCAGAACTTCTCCACATAGGGGTGGGCGAACAGGGTCTTGTAACCGCTTTGCCTGGCGCTTTGGGCCAGCCCGGGCACTTGCTCCGAGAGGTAGTAATAGGGCACCACCCCCTGTTTGAGCAGGCCCACCGGCAGCCCGGTATTCATCTCGAACTCCGCCAGCACCGTCATGCCGCCGGTGGTGGGGGAGTGGATGGTCTTGCGCCACTGCTGCACGCTGGCGGGCAGGCTCAAGGTGGGGGCCGGGGCGCAGATCCGTCCCTGCCAGTTGAGCATCAGTGATTCATATTGCAGCACGATCACCAGATCCCAGCGCGGCGCGATTCCTTGGGGAGGGTGGCTCAACTGCGGCGTCAGCTCGTTGATCTGCAGCGGATAGCGAAACACGCTGCCGCTTTGCAGCATCTCGTCCACCAGGTTGAACAGATAGAGGCCGGGGCCGGAGCGGATGATGTCCCTGTGATAGTTGACCGCCCTGTCCACGTAGCGAATGTTGGCTCCCAGCAGCTTGTTGCCGGTCTGGGTGGCGAATACGCACAGGGCAAAAAACGCGGCGGTGGCGGCGGCGGTGCGCAGTACCCAGCGCGACAGGGCGAAGCGCCAGCAGAGAAACAGCGCCAGCAAAGTGGCAAATATCGGCAGCACCGGATGCTGATCGAGCAGGATCCGCACCAGGGCCAGCAGGTTGCCAAGGTCATCCCCGCCAAGGGGCACCCCATAGATGGCAATCTTCATGAAGTTGGCCAAGAGGCCGATGCCGGAGAGGGCGGTGAAGACCAGCCCCATATAGAGGTTGAACCCCGCCAGGGCGCACAGGCCCCAACCCAGCACCATGCTGGCCCAAGCCAGATAGTAGTGTTCCGGTCGAAAGCCGGACCAGACCAGAAATTCCCCCAGCTTGAACACCACGAAGCCGTGCAGCAGCACGAAGGTGAGGTTGCCGAGCAGCAGGCTGCCGAGCACCCGCCAGCACATGTTGCGCCTGAGTCTGGGCATCAGTACCCTGAGCACGACGGCGCTCAAGGTCAGCACCAGCACCAGGCTGGTGAACAGATAGGTGAGATTGAACCCCCGTTCCGGCAGAGTTTGCAGGATCTGGCTGAACTCGGCGCTCTCGGGGCGGTCTGCCAGCAACAGGCCGATGCGCAGCTGATAGCGGCTGGCGAGGGCATCGTCCGGTGCCCGCAAGGTACTGTTGAGGTCAAGGGTGCAGCGGGCCTGCCGGCAACGCTGACGCTTGTCGACCCGCTGGCTCAGCTGGTCGATCCGCTCCCCCTTGTCATTGAGCAGTTCGACGCGCACCCTGTCCTCGGGTTGCAGCGGTTTGAGCAGTTGCCACTGGCTGCGTACCACCAGATAGAGGCCACGGCTGTCGCTTTTATAGAGCAGCGAGTGGCGGGTGAGGGTAGCCAGGGGCTGATCGGCGGGCCCCAGCACCAGCGGTTGGGCACGGCCGAGCCAGCTGCCCGGATTGAGGAGGGGCAACACCAGGGTAAACAGCAGCAGTGCGCACAGCAGAGCGAGCAGCAGGGTGGGCAGACTCAGGATGCGGCCCGTCGGGCGACCTGAGGAGGAGACGTTCATATGAGCTCGTCCTTTGAGCGAGTGAGAGAAAAAGCGTGTATCCGCATACTGTTTGACCCGATGGTGCTGACCTTGTTCCTGCTTGTCAATTTAATGACGGCTTGATGAATATTGGGTGACGATACATCCCTGCAAATTGTGATCCTGATCGAGAGGCTGCACGGATTCTGTGATGAAAGCGTCATCATGATGTTTTGCCGCTGGTTTGGGGAGAGTGGGCTGTTTAGTCTCTCAATAGAGCCGGGAGGTACATATATGAATCCTAAAGTGATGGCGCGTCAGGCCAGATTGCTGCGCATGCTGGAGAGTAAGGAGGAGGTGCGGATCGGGCGCGAGCGCGATTGCCCGCTGCCCGTGGGGCAACTGGTCAATCTCAAGGAGACGCATCCCGCCGTGCTCAAGGTCTATCGCCATGGCCTGACGGCCGAGGTGTTCCACCTCAAGGTCGATGGCCATCACTGGTGCTTGAAGCGGCGCCGCCAGGATTCACTGGTCGCCAATCTCGATGGCAAGACCGCCTTTCTGACCGAGCTGGAGCGCCGCCGGGAAATAGAAGCGCTGCGCGAGCTCCATCCCACCATCCTCTCCCACGTGGTCTGCACCAGCTATGGCTCGGCCCGGGCCGGCATCCTGGTCTCTCCCTGGCTGCGTGGCGTGCCGGTGCATAGCCTCAACGAGCGCAATCTGGCCCAGATGCTGGAAGTGGAGGGGGAGCTGGCCCGCTGGGGCTGGTTTGACTGGGATCCGAGCCCCGGCAACCTGCTCGATGACGGCGAGCAGATCAGCGTCTTCGATTTTGGCTACATGTGGACCTTCGATCCCCGCTTTGAATACAACTCCAACGGGCTGGTTGACCCCCAGTTTCATGTTCCGGAGCGGCTGGAGACCCGCACCCTCTCCGGGCTCTGGCTCGATGAGCCCGATCCCTTGCCGCAGTTTCGCCACTGGCGCGAGCTCTGCCTTGCCTGGGTGAAGCAGGAGATCCTCCATCTCGGTCGCCAGGGGGCGAGCGCCCCCGTGCTGGCGCGGCTGCATGCCCTGCAGGGGGAGTGGAGCGCGGCGCTGGCCACTGACGAGGCGCTTGCCGCCAACTGGTGGCGCGACATGTATCGCAGCCACAAGCTCGATGTAGCGGACGATCTGAGCGGCCAGAGCTGCGGCCCGCTCACCCTGCGCCGTCTCGACTGGCTGGAGCAGGCGGTCACCGATCACTATCCCCTGCTGGTGGATAACCTGCCTGGGCAGGAGGAGGGCACCAGCCAGGATGACATGCTGGCGCGCTTGCAGCGACAGCGCCGCGAGGCCATGGCCTGGCAGCTGCCGGTGGCGACGCCGGCCTGAAACAGGGTCAACCGTGAAGGCAAAAAAAGAGGGCACCCCGGGGTGCCCTCTGTTATGGAAGCTGCTTAATCCAGCAGCTCCTGATGGAGGCAGTTGACTATGTTGCCGGCGTCCGACTCCTGTACCAGGAAGCAGAGGTTGTGGGCGCTGGCGCCGTAGCAGATCATCCGGATGTTGTGATCCCGCAGAGTCGAGAAGACCTGACTGCCGACTCCGTTCACCTCGCTCATGCGGTTGCCGATGAGGGCCACCAGCGCAAGCCCCGTCTCCACTTCCACCTTGCACAACTGCCCCAGCTCCGCCAGCACCTTGTCACTCAAGACGGGCTCGCCGTTGCTCTGGCTGCCGGTGTGATCCAGGGTGAGCGACACGCTCACCTCCGAGGTGGTGATGAGATCCACCGAGATGCGGTGGCGGGCCAGGATGCCGAACACCTCGGCCAGAAAGCCATAGGCGTGGAACATGTTGAGGCTGTGCAGAGTGACCAGCACCTGGTTGCGGCGCAGGGCCACGGCGCGAAACAGCGGGCTCGAATCCGTGCTGGAGCGGATCCAGGTACCTCCCGCCGCCGGATCCTTGCTGGAGCCGACAAACACCGGAATGTTCTGGCGCACCGCAGGTTGCAGGGTCGCCGGATGCAGCACCTTGGCACCGAAGGTGGCCATCTCGGCCGCCTCGACGAAGCTGATCTCCGGGATGGGACGAGCGCGGGTGACGAGGCGCGGATCCGTGGTGTAGATGCCGGGCACGTCGGTCCAGATCTCTATGCTGCCAGCGTCCAGCGCCTCGGCGAGCAGGGCCGCACTGTAATCGGAGCCGCCCCGGCCCAGGGTGGTGGTGCGGCCGTCGCCATCGGCGCCGATGAAGCCCTGAGTGATGATGAGGGTGTCCCCGAGCATGGGGGCCAGGGCTTGCTGGCAGAGGGTGCGGGTGGCAGCGATATCCACAGTGGCCTTGCCAAAGCGACTGTCGGTGCGCATCAGCTGGCGCACATCCTGCCAGTGGGCCTTGACGCCGCGCTGGTGCAACAGCTCGGTAAAGAGGCGGGTGGAGATGAGCTCACCACAGGCGATGAGGCGATCGGCCAGCTCGGCGTCGGTCTGCTGGCTGGCCTGGCGCGCCATGGTGCGGATCTCGCCAAGCTGGGCCCGGATGAACTCGCTCACGTCGTTCGGGTGGCCCAGATCAGCCAAAATGGCGTGCTGGATCTCTGCCAGCTTGCCCAGTTGCGTCTCCTGGCCCGCCTCATCCAGCTCGCCCTGTGCCAGCGCTACCAAGAGATTGGTGACGCCGGCGCTGGCGCTCAGCACCACCACTCGGGTGGCGGGGTTGGCCAGCACGATATCGGCGCAGTTGTTCATGGCCGCGGCGTTGGCGACACTGGTTCCGCCAAACTTGGCGACATTGATCGGGCTCATTGCGTACTCCTGTCTTAATATAAAAATCCGGTTCCATCGGGCAAAAGAGAGGAGGAGGCTGAAAATGGCAGGAATGATCGAAGCTATCCCGGCCAGAAGCACTCCATCCGCAGAGCCCATCCCGTACCCGCCCTGTGAGAGCGCGGTGGGGGATGACCACTACCAATGACAACCCGGGGGATTCAGCCCCCGCAGCCGACAGCGAGGCATCCAGTTACCTCGTCCATCTCGGCGCTGCTCCCCCTGACCCAAGTTCACCGGACTCTGGCGTCCTCCCTCGGGCTGCCTGGGCAGCGCTCCTCTTCTGGCTCCACCGTGGCGGTGGAGTACAATTAGAAATAACCTGCGTTGGATTACACTGTCAATCGAGTTCGTGAAAAAGTTCAAATTAGTCTTCAACCAAACGCAGAATCAACAAGTTACGCAATGCTCTTTGACAAAACCTTGGAGCGGCGCTGCCAGTTGTAGAGGCGCTGGCGCGCCACCGGCAGCTCTTCCACCTCCAGCGGCTCGAAACCCCGTTCCCGGAACCAGTGGATGGAGCGGGTGGTGAGCACGAACAGGCTGCGGATCCCGAGCCGCTTGGCCCGCTCGGCCACCTTGGCAACCAGCTGATCCCCGCGATTGGAGTTGCGGTAGTCGGGGTGGATGGCGACGCAGGCCATCTCGGCCATCGCTTCCTCGTGGAAGCAGTAGAGGGCGGCGCAGCCGATGATGAGGCCATCGCGATCTATGATGGTGAACTTGTCGATCTCCATCTCCAGCTGCTCGCGGGAGCGGCGCACCAGGATCCCTTCCTCCTCCAGCGGGCGGATGAGGTCGAGAATGCCGCCAATATCCTCTATGGTGGCGGCGCGGGCCTGCTCGGCGCTTTCGCGCACTATCTGGGTACCGAGACCGTCGCGGCTGAACAGCTCCTGCAACATGGCGCCGTCCTCCTTGTAGCTCACCAGGTGGGAGCGGGGCACGCCGCCACGGCAGGAGGCAATCGCCGCGCGCAGATAACGGGCGGTGCCGGACATCTCGGCCCCCGCCTGTTCCAGCTCCACCAATAGCTCTTCGGCCTGTTCGGGGAAGAGCTCCGAGATGGCCTCGCCGTGTCTGTCCATCACCCCCTGGGTGCTGCTAAAACAGATGAGCTTGTCCGCTTTCAAATCCACTGCCACCCGGCGCGCCACCTCTTCGGAGCTGAGGTTAAAGCTCTCGCCGGTGACCGAGCAGCCGATGGGGGAGATGAGCACCAGGCTTTTCTGATCCAGCTGGCGGGAGATCCCCTCCACGTCGATGCGGCGCACCCGGCCGCTGTGGCAAAAATCGATGCCGTCATCCACCCCGAGCGGCTGGGCGGTGACGAAGTTGCCGCTCACCACGCTGATGCGTGCCCCCTGCATGGGGGTGTTGGCCAGCCCCATGGAGAGCTGGGCCGTGATGTCGTATTGCAGGCCGCCGCACACCTGTTTGATGAGGGCGAAGCTTTCGTCATCGGTGACCCGGGTGCGCTTGTGGTACTGGGCGTCGATGCCGGCGCGGGCCAGTGCCTCGTCATTTTGCGGACGTGAACCGAACACCAGCACCAGGCGTATCCCCAAGGTCTGCAGCAGGGCGATATCGCTGACGATATTGGCAAAGTTGGGGTGGGCGATGGCCTCGCCCCCGATCATCAAGACAAAGGTGGCACCCCGATGCACGTTGACGTAGGGGGTGGATTGCCGGAAAGCATTGACCAGACTGGGTTCGCGTTCACGCACTTGAGGGATCTTCCATAAAAAAACAGCGATTCGCTCAATATATGAAAATAAATTCACAGATCAAGACTAAATATTGATTTGTGGGATTTCTGGTCCCGCCGTTGTTTCCCTTGTTCAGCTGCCTTGGCGGCTGGTGTAGAGGAGGGGAGTGAGCCATCACTGGATTATGCAGGGGAGCTCTGGTTGATCCGGGGCGATAAACTGTTATCTTCGATATTCCTTTTCGTCAGCTGTGCGATGACACAGGGTTTTAAACAAGGACAGGGTTCATGGAACAGATTATTTCGCCGGCAGATGCGCTGCCGGGCCGCCGCGAGGCGATGGTGATTGGCCAGCAACATGCGGTGAACGGTCACCCGACTCAGGGCCCTTGGCCTGAAGGGATGGAGATCGCCTGGTTTGGCATGGGGTGCTTCTGGGGTGTCGAGCGTCTGTTCTGGCAGCAGCCGGGAGTCTATTCCACTGCCGCCGGCTATCAGGGCGGGTTGACCCCCAATCCCACCTATAAAGAGGTGTGCAGCGGCCTGACCGGCCACGCCGAAACGGTGCAGGTGGTGTTTGATCCCAAGGTGATTAGCTACGGTGACCTGCTCAAGCTCTTTTGGGAGCAACATGATCCGGCCCAGGGGATGCGCCAGGGGGGCGATATCGGTACCCAGTACCGGTCGGTTATCTTCCATGGTGACGAGAGCCAGCAGGCCATTGCCCAGCAGAGCCTGGCGGCGTTCCAGCAGGCCATGGTGGCCAGCGGCGACAGTCGCACCATTACTACCCGTATCCAGCCCTATGCTCCCTTCTATTACGCCGAGGATTATCACCAGCAGTATCTGGAGAAGAACCCGGATGGCTACTGTGGTCTGGGGGGAATTGGGGTGTGCCTGCCGCCGTCGCTCAACCGTTGAGGCAAGCGGTAGCTGGTTTTTAAAAAAAGTAAAAATATAAGATCAAAGTCTGGAACTTACTGCGACGACCGCTGACTAACTGATTAGCGTCCAGGGATCGGATGCAAAGTCCAGACACATTTCATGCCTTGAGAACCACTCGATAAGTGAACGGTCGGGTGGGTTGAAAATGATAGCAAGCAGGGCTGCCTGACAAGGCGGCCCTTTTCATTTTCTGGCGAAGGAGAGTGAAACAGGCGCGGATCAGGCGATCGCGCTGTCAAACAGGTTCTTGATGAGATCGATGAACTCTTCGAGGAAGGCTTGCTGTTCCGGGGTCGGGGCGCGCAGCCAGACGGCCGAGAGTACCTCTTCCAGATCCGCTACCACGGCATCCGCTTCCTGCATGATGACGAAACGCACCTTGGGATCGAGCTCGGGATGCTGCTCGCAGATGGCCATCAGGTTGCTGGCCACACGGCCGCTGACCAGATCCTCGATGGTCTCGCCCCCTTCACTCTGTTGTTGGGTCTCGAACAGTCCCAAACGCTCTACCAGATACTCGATCAGCGAGATATAGCCATCACTTTCTACCACCATGGGTGCAGCCTCAATACAGTAACAATACGAAAATCAGGCGTATTTTAGTGGCTTGACCTAGCTTGGCAAGCGGCAGAACAGGCGATATCGGGTAAAACTGACCCCGCCACGCTCCACACACTCCATCCCGGTCAGGGTAAAACCATGTCGTAAAAATAGCCCATAACTGAAGGCGCTGGCTTCGGTGGTCACCGCTTTGAGCCCGAGCAGAGGGGCGTTTGCCAACGCCGTGGTCAGCAGCAGGTTGCCAAGTCCCTGGCGCTGATGCTCGGCGCTCACATAAAGAAGGCTCAGCTGTCCGTCCTGGCTCAAGGTGACGAAACCCAGGGGCGTGTCGCCCCAGCAGGCGACCCAGCCGTGGTGCTCGCGAAGCTGATTGGCAAAGCCGGGATGATGGGCTCCCAAAGCCCACTGCTCCACCTGCTCCGGGCTGTAGTGCTCGGGGCCGGCGCGGCGCACCGTCTGTTCGAACAGGGTGATGAGGGCGGGGATATGCTGCTCACCCAGCGGGACGATATGAAGTTGCGACGTCATGACTTGGCCTGAGGAGCCTGCGGGCGTTTTGCCTTGGGCAAGCCGGCGACGACCCTCTCATAGGAGTGGTGCACCCAACCCTGCCAGAGATCCTCGGCCAGGGTGTTGCTCAGGGTGACCGTGTTCCAGTGCTGTTTGTTCATGTGCCAACCCGGTTTGACCTCGGGGTGGAGTTCTCGCAGCAGCAGAGCCAGCTCGGGCTCGCACTTGAGGTTGATGGTGAGGGGTTCCGCCTGCCAGTCCACCAGCGCAAACATCTTGCCGGCGATGCGGTAGACCAGGATCTCCGGACCAAAGGGTGTGTCTTCGGTGGCGCCCGGCAGGGTGAGCAGAAACTGGCGCAAGTGAGTCAGGTCCATGGTGGGTTCTCGCGTAAGGGGTGATCCTGGTCATGGTTTGCGCATATCTATCAGGGGCTTGCTTCTGGTACTATGCGCGCTGCCGAGTATACCCCCCATCACAGAAGGAGCCCATTGGATGTTGTACCACAAGACCTTCGAGCTGGGTCCCGAACGGGATTGGGTGGTGTTCGTGCACGGGGCGGGCGGCAGCTCTTCCATCTGGTTCAGACAGCTGCGCGCCTATCGCGAGCATTTCAACGTGCTGCTGCTGGATCTGCGCGGCCACGGTCAGTCCCACAAGCTGCAGCAGGTGATCCAGGGCCACTACAGCTTTCGCGCCGTGACCGAGGACATCGTTCGTCTGCTCGATCATCTGAATATCCGCCGCGCCCACTTCGTCGGCATCTCTCTCGGTACCATCCTTATTCGCCATCTGGCGGAGCTTTGCCCCGAGCGGGTCAAGAGCATGGTGCTGGGGGGCGCCATCCTGCGCCTCGACATCCGCTCCCGGGTGCTGGTGCAGCTCGGTCGCCTCGGCCAGCACATCCTGCCCTACATGTGGCTCTACCGCTTGTTCGCCTTCATTATCATGCCACGCCAGCATCATCAGGAGTCGCGCAATCTCTTCGTGCGCGAGGCGCGCAAGCTCTGCCAGAAGGAGTTCAAACGCTGGTTTCGCCTCGCCACCGAGGTCAATCCCCTGATGCGCTATTTCCGCGAGCGCGCCCTGCCCATTCCCACCCTCTATGTGATGGGGGAGGAGGATCACATGTTCCTGGCGCCGGTGCGCGAACAGGTGGCCCGCGATGCCAGCGCCTCCCTGATGGTGATCGAGCAGTGCGGTCACGTCTGCAACGTGGAGCAGCCCGAGCAGTTCAACCGCACCACTCTGGCCTTTCTCACCGCCCAGCGCCCCTGAATCGGGCGCCTTGCGGTTGCCGACCGCTGTGGTACTCCGCTACTACCCGGCGCGCCGTGCGCTTCGCTACCCTGTGGCTCCCATTGATAAGGAGCCAACATGACCAAACTCATCCACACCATGATCCGGGTTCGCGATCTGGATGCCTCCACCCGTTTCTACCGCGATGCCCTCGAGCTGGAGGTGCGGGATCACTTCCCGTTCGACGGCTTCTCCCTCACCTATCTTGGCAATGCAAAGAGCGGCTTCGAGCTCGAACTCACCCACAATCACGGGCAGGCCGAGCCCTACAGCCACGGCAGCGGCTACGGCCATCTGGCGGTAGCGGTGGAGGATATAGAGGCGGCCCATCAACGGCTGACGGCGCTTGGGCTCACACCCTCGCCGGTCAAGGCGATGGAGCACGAGGGCAACCTGCTGGCCCGGTTCTTCTTCGTGACCGACCCTGACGGCTACAAGATTGAATTTATCGAGCGCGACGGGCGCTTTGCCTGACGCTGAACTGGCAGGATGTACTTGGCGGCCAGAGGGAGATCCTCTGGCCGTTTTTTCAGGCAGCGTCCCGAGCGGTCGCGGGGTTGGATTCGAGATAGATGAGGCAGGAGCAGCGCAGCAGGGAGGCAAAGTTGCCCATCTCCATGCCGTTGCCCTGCGCCTCCTGGTAGAGCTCGGAGAGAAACTGCCCCATGGAGCGCCCCTGGGCGTGGCAGAGCTGCTCGAGAATATCCCAGAACTTGTTTTCCAGCCGGATGCTGGTGCTATGGCCACAGATCCGCACCGAGCGGGTGGTGCTGGTGTAGTTGTAGGGATCCTGGCCGGAGAAAACGGTGCACATGGGGCGCCTCCTGGGTAAACGGGGAGGCCATGGTAAGCAAGGCCTCCCGTCAGGTCAAAGTTGCCAACCCGTTCGCTCACACGAAGTAGTGGGCAATGTCGAGGTAACGCTGGCGGATATGCTCGATGAGCAACCTTATCTTGCGCGGCGGCTGGCGGGTGAAGGGGTAGACGGCGTAGATCCCGAGCTTCTTGCCCACCCGGTCGGGGAAGAGATCCACCAGAGCCCCGTTCATCAGGTCGTGATAGACGAGACAGCGCGGCACATAGACGATGCCGCGCCCCCCCAGCGCCGCCTTGCGCAGGGCGCTGGCGTTGTCGGTGGAGAAACTCCCCGACACCGACAACAGATAGTCCCCCTGTTCCCCCTTGAAGGCCCACTCCGAGGCCCCCGTGCTCTGGTAGGCGTAGCGCAGGCAGTTGTGCTTGAGCAAGTCTGACGGCTCGCGCGGCGCCCCGAAGCGGCGCACGTAGGCGGGGGCAGCGCAGATCACCCACTGGGAGTCGAGGATGTGGCGGGCAATCAGGCTCGAATCATCCAGATAGCCGGTGCGAATGACCAGATCGAACCCCTCTTCCACCAGATTGACGAAGCGATTGTCGAGCGACATCTCCACCGTGAGCCCCGGGTGCTGCTGGCAAAAATCGGCCACGGCGTCGGCGAGCAGCAGCTCCCCCGAGATGGTGGGCACCGACATGCGCACATGACCGCTCACCTTTTCACCGAATCCCGCCACCGCATCGAAGGCGTCCAGTGCGGCGGCCTTCACATTTTTGGCACCCTGATAGAGCTCCTTGCCCGCCTCGCTCAAGGTCAGCCGGCGCGTGGTGCGATAGAGCAGCTGCACCCCGAGCTCCTCCTCCAGGCGCCCAATCCGCTTGCTAACCACTGAATTTGTCAGGGAATTTTGCTCGGCCACCTTGCTGAAGGAGCCGGCCTCCACCACCTGGGCGAAGAGAATGAGGTCGTCGGTACTGGCCATATTTGTCGATTTTAGGAATGAATGTTGTTCATTATTTCCATATATCGCGAAAAAGGAACAGGGTAAGGTCACGTTCGCTTAACAAAACAACAACAAGGTGCGCCCGTCGCACGACCTCTGGACAAGGATGCAATGATGACAGACACCCTGTTGGCCCTGGTGGCCTTCTCGCCGATCGTGGTGGCCGCCGTGCTGCTGGTCGGCCTCAACTGGCCCGCCAAGCGCGCCATGCCCATCGCCTTTCTCCTGACCGTATTCATCGCCCTCTGGGGCTGGCAGATGAGCCCGACCCGGGTGCTCGCCTCCAGCCTGCAGGGGCTCATCATCACGGTGACCGTGCTCTGGATAGTGTTCGGCGCCATCCTGATGCTCAACACCCTCAAACACACCGGTGCCATCACCGCCATTCGCGGCGGTTTCACCAACATCTCGCCGGACCGGCGCATCCAGGCCATCATCATCGCCTGGTGCTTCGGCGCCTTTATCGAGGGAGCCTCGGGCTTTGGCACCCCGGCCGCCATCGCCGCTCCGCTGCTGGTGGCCATCGGCTTCCCGGCGCTCGCTGCCGTGCTGCTCGGCATGATGATTCAGTCCACTCCGGTGTCGTTCGGTGCGGTGGGCACTCCCATCCTGGTGGGGATCAACAAGGGGCTGGATAACCAGGCCATCGGCCACACCTTAAGCGCCGGTGGCAGCAGCTGGGACATCTATTTGCAACAGGTGACCACCAACGTGGCCCTCATTCACGCCACCGTCGGCACCCTGATGCCGGTGCTGATGGTGATGATGCTGACCCGCTTCTTTGGCCGTAATCGCAGCTGGACCGAGGGGCTATCCATCCTGCCCTTCGCGATTTTCGCCGGGCTCGCCTTCACCGTGCCCTATGCCCTGACCGGCATGCTGCTCGGCCCCGAGTTCCCGTCCCTCATCGGCGGCCTGGTGGGGCTGGCCTTGGTGGTAACGGCGGCGCGCCACGGTTTTCTGGTGCCCAAAACCAGCTGGGATTTCGCCCCCGAGAAAGAGTGGCCCGCCGAGTGGCTGGGATCCCTCAAGCTCGATCTCAAAGAGGCCGCCGGCCGCCCCATGTCCTTGCTGCTGGCCTGGCTCCCCTATGTGGCGCTGGCGCTCCTGCTGGTGGCGAGCCGGGTGAGCCCGGAGTTCAAGGCAAGCCTCCTGTCGGTGAGCCTCGCCTTCACCGACCTCTTGGGGGAGAAGGGGGTCAGCGCCTCCATTGAGCCGCTCTACCTGCCGGGGGGCCTGCTGGTGTTCTGCGCTCTGCTCGCCACCCTCATTCAGGCCCGCGCCCTGGCCCCCCTCGGCCGCGCCGTGAGCGAGTCGAGCCGCACCCTGATCGGCGCCGGTTTCGTGCTGATCTTCACCGTGCCCATGGTGCGCATCTTCATCAACTCCGGCGTCAACGGGGCGGATCTCGCCAGCATGCCGGTGACCACCGCGAACTTTGCCGCCGGGCTGGTCGGGGAGTTCTTCCCGGCGCTCAGCGCCACCATAGGCGCGCTGGGGGCCTTTATCGCCGGCTCCAACACGGTGTCGAACATGATGTTCAGCCAGTTCCAGTTCGAGGTGGCCCAGACCCTGGGGGTCTCCACCGCCGCCATGCTGGCGCTGCAGGCCGTTGGCGCGGCGGCTGGCAACATGATTGCCATTCACAACGTGGTGGCGGCCTCGGCCACAGTGGGCCTCTTGGGCCGCGAGGGGGCGACGCTGCGCAAGACCGCGTTGCCGACCCTCTACTACCTGCTGGCTACCGGCCTTATCGGGTTGGCGCTCATGTACAGCTTCCACGTCTCGGACGCACTGCTGCAGTTGAAGTAAAGGAGAGCAAGTGATGAAGGTAATGCGGGTCTATCCGGCCAAGCCGGCCGATGTCTATCTCTACGCCACCTGTCTGGTGGATCTGTTCGACCCGGTGGCGGGGCTCGATGCCATCGCCCTGCTCGAGCGGGAAGGGATAAGGGTGCACTTTGTCGAGAAACAGACCTGCTGCGGGCAGCCGGCCTACACCTCGGGTCACGAGGAGGAGGCGCGCCAGGTGGCGCAAAGCCAGATGGCGCTCTTCCCCGAGCCCTGGCCGGTGGTGGTGCTGTCGGGCTCCTGCGGCGGCATGATGCACCATCACTATGCCCGTCTCTTCCCGGAGAGCTCCGAGGTGGCAGCGTTTTGCGAGCGGGTGTTCGAGCTCACCGAGTTTCTGGCCCGGGTCTGCCGGGTGCGCTGGCAGGGGATGGGGAGGGCGAACATCGTCATGCACACCTCCTGCTCGGCCCGGCGCGAGATGCAGGTGCACACCACGGCCCGCAGCCTGCTGGGGCAACTCGAGGGCGTGACCCTGCACGAGCAGGCTTACGAGAGCGAGTGCTGCGGCTTTGGCGGCACCTTCTCGGTGCGCCATCCCCACATCAGCCAGGCCATGGTGGAGGACAAGACCCGCCACCTGCTGGCCACCGGCGCCGATACCCTGGTGAGTGCCGACTGGGGGTGCCTCTTGAACATCAAGGGATCCTTGGCGTATCAGGGTAAGACGCTCCCTGCCACCCATCTGGCGAGCTTCCTGCTCGCCCATAGCGAGCCGGTGGCTCAGGGCTTACAAGCGCAAAAACAGGGGGCCCATCATGAGTGATCACGCCAAGTATTCGCCGCGCCGCTTCCATCCCCAGGCCGAGGCGGCCCTGGCCGACCCCGTGCTGCGCCAGAATTTTCGCGGCGCCATGGATTACCTGCGCGGCAAGCGCCGCGACGCCTTCGCAGATCCGCAGGAAGAAGCGGCGGTGCGCGATGCGGCGGAGCAGATCCGCCAGCGCTGCCTCTCGCGCCTGCCCGCTCTCTTGGAGCAGCTCGAGGCGAACTGTGAGCGCAACGGCATCCGGGTGCACTGGGCCCAGACGCCGGACGAGGCCAACGCCATCATTCTGGGGATCGCCCAGCAATACGGGGTGAGCTCCATCGTCAAGGGCAAGTCCATGGTGAGCGAGGAGGTGGGCTTCAACCACGAGATGGCGCGCCACGGCATCCGCTGCCTTGAGAGCGACATGGGGGAGTTTATCGTCCAGCTCGACGGTGACACCCCGTCCCACATCATCATGCCCGCCATCCACAAGAACAAGCAGGAGGTGAGCGACACCTTCGCAAGCAATCTGGCGGATTTCACCCCCACCACCGACGTGGACGCACTGATCCAGACCGGGCGGCGGGCCCTGCGCGAAGAGTTTCGCCGTGCCGGCATGGGGCTCTCCGGCGTCAACTTCGCGGTGGCCGAGACCGGCAGCCTGTGCCTCGTCGAGAACGAGGGCAACGGGCGCATGTGCACGACAGTGCCCAAGGTCCACGTGGCCATCACCGGCATCGAGAAGGTGGTGGAATTTTTATCCGACGTGCCGCCCCTTTACAGCGCCCTGACCCGCTCGGCCACCGGCCAGGCCATCACCACCTACTTCAACGTCATCAGCGGCCCGCGCCGGGCAGGGGAGCTGGACGGCCCGGACGAGGTGCACCTGGTGCTGCTCGACAACGGCCGCAGCCAGGCTTACCGGGACGAGGAGCTGCGCAAGACCCTGCAGTGCATCCGCTGCGGCGCCTGCATGAATCACTGCCCGGTCTACACCCGCATCGGTGGCCACGCCTACGGCACCATCTACCCGGGCCCCATCGGCAAAATCATCTCCCCCCATCTGCTGGGGCTCGAAAGCACCCAGGATCTGGTGACGGCGTCCAGCCTGTGCGGGGCCTGCGGCGAGGTGTGCCCGGTGCGCATCCCCATCCCCGACATGTTGCAGCGCCTGCGCCGGGAGGCCAAGCATGACGCTGAGCCCGGCCACGAGCCGCTGGCGGGGCAGGGGGCGGCCAAGAGTCGGCTCGAATCCCTCGCCATGCAGGGCTTTGCCTTCGCCGCCACCCACCCGCGCCTCTATCACGCCGCGACCGGTGTCGCCGGTCGTCTGCGGGGGCTGATGCCTAAACACCTTGGCCCCTGGACCCAGTGCCGCGAGGCCCCCCAACCCGCCCCCCAGAGTCTGCACGCCCTGCTGCGCCAGAAGAAGAAGGAGTCCTGAGATGTCGAGCAAAGAGGTCATATTAAGCCGCCTGCGCGGCGCCGCCACTCCCATCGCCCACTCCCCCCATGGCTGGCAGCCCTGGCGCGGGGAGGATGAGCAGGCGCGGCGCGAGCGCTTTCTTGCCGGGATCAGTGCCAGCCATGCCGAGATCCTCACCGTCAAGGAGGCGACCCTGGCCCGGGATCTGACCGCCTGGCTGGATGAAGAGGGAGTGACGAGTCTGGCCTGTGGCCAGGGCGGTCGCTGGCAGGCGGCGGTCGCGGCCGCCTGCGCCGGGCGCTCTGTGTTGACCCCGGCGGGGGAGTTCGCCGGCTGGAAAGACGATCTGTTCGACGTCTGTCAGGCCGGTATCACCCACTGCGCGGGGGCCATCGCCGATACCGGGACGCTGGTGTTGCTGCCGGATGGCGGCGAGCCGCGCACCCTCTCCCTGGTGCCCCCTTGCCATATCGCGCTGCTGGCGGCCTCCACCATCGCCGACAACCTGGCGGGGCTGGTGGAGGCCGGGCGCTGGCAGCAGGCCATGCCCACCAATCTGTTGCTGGTCTCCGGCCCCTCCAAGACCGCCGACATCCAGCAGACCCTGGCCTACGGCGCCCACGGCCCGAGTCGCCTCTTGGTGGTGCTGGT
The DNA here is from genome assembly GCF_041403185.1 of Aeromonas sp. S9(2024). NCBI lineage: Bacteria > Pseudomonadati > Pseudomonadota > Gammaproteobacteria > Aeromonadales > Aeromonadaceae > Aeromonas > Aeromonas sp. S9(2024). Next base: position 191,841 of record NZ_JBGLRE010000006.1, on the reverse strand, counting down.
GGAGGATTGCTGATGCCCTGGAACCAGTTTGACGCCGCCGTGCTCTCGCGCATCCCGCCGGAGCGGCTGGTGAGCGACCCGGATCTTCGGCTGGCTCACGGCACGGACGCCAGCTTCTACCGGCTGGTGCCCGAGCGCATCGTGCGCCTCGACTCCCTCGATGAAGTGCGCTTCGTGCTCGGGGTGTGCCGCGAATTGCACCTGCCGTGCACCTTTCGCGCCGCCGGCACCAGCCTCTCGGGCCAGGCCCTGAGCGATTCGGTGCTCATCACCCTGACCGACAGCTGGCGCGGCCACCGCATTCTGGACGAGGGGGCCCGCATTGCCCTGCAACCCGGGGTGATCGGCGCCGATGCCAACCGCTATCTGGCGCCTCTGGGGCGCAAGATTGGGCCGGATCCCGCCTCCATCAACGCCTGCAAGCTCGGCGGCATCGCCGCCAACAACGCGAGCGGCATGTGCTGCGGCACCGCCCACAACAGCTATCACACCCTGCACGCCATGACCTTGCTGCTGGCCGATGGCACCGTGCTGGACAGCAGCGATCCCCACAGCCGCGCCGCCTTTGCGGCCAAACGCCCGGAGCTGCTCACGGGGCTCGCCGCCCTGCGTGCCGAGGTGCTGGCGAATACTGAACTTGCCGCCAAGATCCGCCACAAGTACCGGCTCAAGAACACCACCGGCTACGCCATCAATGCCCTGCTCGATCATGAGGACCCCGTCGATATCCTCACCCACCTGATGATTGGCTCGGAGGGGACCCTCGGTTTTATCGCCGAGGTGGTGCTCGACACCGTGCCCGAATACCCCCACAAGGCCTCGGCCCTGCTGGTGTTCCGGGACGCCGAGCAGGCCTGTCTGGCCACCTCGCGCCTGAAAAGCGCGCCAGTGGCGGCGGTGGAGCTGATGGATGGGCGATCCCTTCGCTCGGTGGCGGGCAAGCCCGGCCTGCCGGACTTTATCAAGACGCTGGACCTGGCTGCCTGCGCCTTGCTTGTCGAGGTGCATGGGGAATCGAAAGAGGAGCTGGTCGATCGCTGCGAGCAGGTGACAGCCATGGCGGCCGAGTTCGTTCAGGTCGCCTCTGTGCCTTTTACCAGCGATAGCGCCGGGCTCTGGGCCATTCGCAAGGGGCTCTTCCCGGCGGTGGGGGCGGTGCGCACCACAGGCACCACCGTCATCATCGAGGATGTCGCCTTTCCCATCGAGCGTCTGGCCGAAGGGGTGGCGGGGCTGCAGCAACTGTTCGATCGCTTCGAATACGGTGAAGCCATCATCTTTGGCCACGCGCTGGAGGGGAACCTGCACTTCGTCTTTACCCAGGGGTTCGACGATCCGGCCCAGGTGGCCCGCTACGGCGCCTTTATGGATGCGGTGGCTGAGCTGGTCGCCGTGCGCTTTGGCGGGTCCCTCAAGGCCGAGCACGGTACCGGCCGCAACATGGCCCCCTACGTGGAGCTGGAATGGGGGCCGGAGGGGATGGCGCTGATGCGGCGCATCAAGGCGCTGCTGGACCCGGACGGCCTGCTCAATCCCGGCGTCATCATCAACGATGACCCCAGGGCCCACCTGGCCCACCTCAAGCCCATGCCGGCGAGCGATGCCATCGTGGATCCGTGCATCGAGTGCGGATTTTGCGAGGCGGTCTGCCCCTCGCGCACCCTGTCACTGTCGCCGCGTCAGCGCATCGTGCTCTATCGCGAACTGGCCCGCCGCAATCGTGCCGATGAGCCCTCCAACCAGCTGGCCCAGCTGTTTGACTATCAGGGCATCGACACCTGCGCCGCGACCGGGCTCTGCGCCGATCGCTGCCCGGTCGGCATCAACACCGGCAGCCTGATCAAGAAGCTGCGAACTGACAAGTACCGGCGCTTCGTGCCCATCGCTCGCTGGAGCGCCGATCACTTCGCGGGCGTCACCCGCACTGCCCGCAGTGCGCTGGGCCTTAAAGGGATTGCGGGCAAGGTATTGGGAGAGAAAGCGTTGGCAGGGCTGGTGAACGGGGTACGCAACATCAGCAGCCAGCGCACGCCCGCCTGGCTGCCCACCCTGCCGGGGCCGAGCCGCTACCAGTGGCCGCCAGGGGAGGGGAGCCATGGCGGATCCAGCGAGCGCGCTGTGGTTTATCTGCCCTCCTGCGCGAGCCGGGTATTTGGCCAGCAGGAGGATGCGCCGTCACTGCCGGACGTGGTGTTATCCCTGCTCAAGAAGGCGGGCTGCCGGGTGATAGTGCCGCAAGGCATCGAGGGGCTCTGCTGCGGCATGCCCTATGACAGCAAGGGGATGAGCGAGGTGGCGGAAGCCAAGCGTACTGAGCTGGCCGAGGCCCTGTGGCAGGCAAGCGAGCAGGGGCGCTGGCCCGTGCTGCTCGACACCAGCCCCTGCGTGCAGCGGTTGCTCTCGGGGGCGCTCGGCAAGGGTCTTCGGGTGTTCGAGCCCTCCGCCTTTGTGCTGGAACACCTGTTGCCCCACCTTGAGTTGACCCCCATCGATGAGACAGTGATGCTCCATATCACCTGTAGCAGCCGGCGCATGGGGCTGGGGGATAAGGTGCTGGCGGTGGCTTGCGCCTGCGCCCGCGAGGTGATAATCCCTGAGCATATCCAGTGCTGCGGCTTTGCCGGCGACAAGGGATTGATGACCCCGGAGCTCAACGCCGCCGCCCTCGCCAGCCTGCCCGCCCAGGTCCCCGCCAATTGCCGTCAGGGGTTCAGCAATAGCCGCACCTGCGAGATGGGGCTTAGCCAGCACGCCGGCATTCCCTATCACAGCATTCTCTATCTGGTCGATCAGGCGGCGAAATAAATAAAACCCCGGCAGAATTAATTCTGTCGGGGTTTATAGGATGGGTAGATAGGTGGGAATGTTTTCATGCGTACATATTTTTAGTTTTACTATCGAGCCTTAGGCAAACAATCTGAATAATGCGCTATCACTGAAAATATTTCCTGTTGAATGGTCGGTCGACCAGTAAGTATTCCCATTCCCTGAAAGGCGATAACATTCAATCCGTTGCTTATGCGAAACGACTGCTCTATTAGTTCCGGTGGTACTTTGTACTTGGTCCAAAAAACAGCGTGAATGCCTGAATGAACAAAGGAGTTTAATGGCAACCAAGAGCTGTCTTTGAATTCATAGAGTGAAACCAATAGATTCTTAACTTGTGGTATTTTGTCGAGCTCACCAAGCATCGTATTGACAGTGGGAATGTTTTTGCTTGCTTGTTGAGACTCTGTATTTAAAACTGCATCTAACTTTTCGACTTGTAGGTCTGTAGCACAATAAAGAACCCAAACACTCCTTACCAGTGCTTCATATTGAGAACGTAATGTTGCACCAACCCCCAGTATCAACCCTTGTGAGCATAATAATCTAACAGCATCGGAAAACTGCATCGAGCTAATGGCTAATGTTAAGGCAAGATTTTTTCTTGCATCAGCATCGTGTACAGGGTGATCTACAACGTCGCGCAGTCTTGCGAATAGTTGATCAGTTTTAATAAAATTCATGTAAATGGTCTCATATAAAAATTGGATTTTATTATTAGGATGTTTTTCATTTATGCGGCAACGCATCAGACTTGTGTGTGATTGTGAAAATTATCTGAAATTCTCCCATCACAGTGGTCAGTTGCTATGTTTCCACCACTACTTTGACTTTGTCAGCTTATTGCAGACGCTAGCCTATTAATTCTATTTACATAAAGGAATGCTGTCTATCGTAAAGCTGCAGCTATGATGGGTTGGGGTCTTCCAATGCACTTTATCCAATTCTGCATTGCACCCTGCGTCCTCTATGAGAGCAATATCTTTATCACAGAGTAATAAAATAGCATTATCTCCCTGTAGTTCGACTTTAATCGTATACTTTTCGAATGGTTTTGCTTTTTCTGGTGATTCTTGAAACACCTGTGCCAATATTTGATCGCCATCTTTGGTTGTAAGATCGCCAAACTTGACCATGCCATCTACTGATTGAGCCAAATCTTTGAATTGGGATGCCAGATCATACATATGCTCATCATCATAGCTATTTGTTGATGAACACCCTATTAAAGTCAGTGATAATAATAAAAAAGAGATATATTTCATATTTATACCCAGGCTGTTAATACATTTGATTCACAATGACCAGTATCTAAGTTCCAGTTTAAAAACATATCTGTTTCGCCATGTTCATAAATGGCTTTAGCCAAGTAGCACCAATATTTTTGAATGTTACTCACTGCTCTCTCAAAGATAGAGTCATAATGCTCTATTCCACAGGGAGTTGTTAAGTTATCAATATATGAGATATCGATATGCTTTACATCTGGATAAGTGAGTCCAAGTTCTGCGGCTACATGTCTGGCAAAAGGAAAAAGCTTATGACCTTCTTCCACATGATCAACAACTTGTAAGAAACCTTGGTGCCATTTATCTATGTCTGGGGAGATTAAATCTGCGTGGTCAGGATGAGTTTCCTTTAGACAGGCTTCCCATAAGTTGTGTATGACTCTGTCAAGTGAGTCATGGGAATTGGATTCAACGCAGGATCCTATATTCAATCTGATTCTATCAGCGTAACCAATATCGCCAAGATTTAACTTCTGCCATATATAAGCATCTTGATTCATTTCACATATACGATGTTGGCTCTTATTTTCATTGTAAGGCCCTACTTTTAACTCAACTACTGGATGTATAGTGATATCGGCGATCACATGAGCAACGAATCCACAAAGCCACGAAAATGCTTTTTCCTGATCTTGAGGGGAGAGTTGTCTGATGAGTATGATAGCTTTTTTGATAAAAATGCCTACTTTTTCGTAATGCATTTTGTCGGCCCATGAGTTCTGATTAGAATCACCTATTTTCAAGTAGGGATAATCAGGGCTCACACAACCAAGCTCTACGAATTTCTGATGTTTAGTGAGTATGAATTTAGCTCTTTTGGGCATATCCAAGCCAGCTAGCTTTGAATTGGCCATGGCAAAGTTCACAGCAGTGATATGTGCAAATGCTCCAGGCATAAAAGTCCTTATTTAAATCATTTGATGAGGGGGGGCGAATGAGATGTTAATAAATATTATGGTAACATTGTTTTATTATTATAGTTATCCGAAATTTTTTAAAGTTGCTCAGGTAAGATTTTATTTATTTTCACATAAACGATAGCTCTTGGTTTTCCATGTTTTGTACAATCTTCATCAACTTGATTAGCTAAAGAGTCCCCGTAAGTATCTCTTAAATATTGGAGAACGTTTTTTCTACGGAATGATTCAGCGCCTTTTGACTCACCATAATAAACTTTACCAGAATCAAGTTTAATAACACCATATTTTTGATGTCTTGTATAATATCTTGTTTTAGGTCGTTCATTTTTGACATTAAAGTATCTAATTCATACTTTAATTCAATTAACTCCTTTGCCTTTTCTAAAAGAATTTTATCGTCCATAAATAATCCTGCTATCAGATAAGTCGTTAAGCTAGAAGTAAAAAAATAGTTTTAGCGGTATTAGATTTTGTACTTGGGCAACCAATAGTCTTTGTCGACTAGCAAATTGGATGGCTACCGCACGGGGTTCCAGCTCCCAGTGTGCTGCTTTGTCACCAAACTGAATAGGGAGTGAATCATTGGCATACCTCGGTGGTTTTTATTGCAATGAGGCTCACTTGGGTAAAGTATCAAACATCGACTAATCGTGTTGAGTAAAAAGTAATTTATCGTGCTGATTTTGTTCCAATTAGTGACGTGGATCAGGAATACAGGCGAGAAGTGTCGGGGGAAAAGGTAAGAGAGACGCTAGAAATCGAGTTACAAGTGCTAAAAAATAGCAGGTGGAAATCCGGCCACCTTAGTAGCCGGTCATCTCCAGATAGCCGACGCCCTTGGCGTCTCCCGAGACGGAGACCGCCCCCTCCCAGTAATCAAAGCGTCCCGTCATGGCCTGATTGGGCTGGCGCGCCTCAATGGTGAGCCTCATATCGGCGGCTTCCAGTTGCCACTCGACGGGGTAGTCTTGCCCCTTGGGGCCGCGCCATGTCCTGCCGGGGGTGAGGCGGAGACTGTCTGGGGCGAGAACCCGGCTGTTGCCGTCCCGCTCAATTAGGATGCCGTAGCGATTTTCGGGATTGGTGCGGCCCGCCTTGGTGCGCAGGCGAAACAGCATCAGCTCGCGACCATCGTCAAATTGCAGCGAAAACCAGTCCCAGCCCGATTGCCACTCGGCCAATACCGAGCTGCTCCACTCGTGATCAAACCAGCCTTGGCCGGTCACGGTGCGGGTTTCCCCATCCAGGGTTAAAGTGCCGCTTAAAGTGAGGCGTGGGTAGGAGTAGTAGAAGGAGGCGTTGCCCGGGCTCTTCTCGCTGTAACCCTGTTTACCCTGCAGCACCGCCGGCTTGGCGGCACTCACCTGCAAATCAAGATCTCCCGCCTTGCTCTGCACCTTGAGGGTGGCGGGAAAGAGCGATTCCCCTTGAGAGGCCAGCACCCACTCCTTGAGCCAATACTGGCCGCCGCTGGCACCGGCCAGCCCCGGCCCCTGGCGGCTGGTGCGCTCATCCTGCTGGTGGCTGCCTTTGCTCAAATCTGTGATGGCGAACTGGGCCAGCCAGAGCTGGGGAGTGAGCCAGGGGTTGTCTGTCTTTATCTGTTGCTCGATGCCTTGCCTGAACAGGGTCCACTGCATGCCGTAGCCGCGCCCCTGTTCGTCTTTCAGGTTGCCGGTGAGATACCACCACTCGGAGCGGTAGTCGGGATGGGCGCTGTGATCGGCGGGCAGGCGGATGGACTGACCCGGCAGAGCCTTTTTAAAGTGATCGCTGCTGCCGCCAAGGATGCTCCCCAGATCGCTGGCCTGCGCGTTGCCGCTCATGGCAATAAGCAGGATCAAGAGGGCTGCGAGCCACAGGGTCCGTAAAGAGGGCAAGATTCCCCTCACCCTGGCCCTCTCCCGAAGGGAGAGGGGATGGTTCGCGGCAGCTCTATGCGCTTCTCTGCGCTGAATCAAGGGCGGTGACAGTGGGGTGGTCAATGGGATCGTCAAGCCATGGCTGAGCCAGTGCGCTAACCAATATTTCATACCACTCTCCTTGCGGCGTACCAGGAGGCGAGCGCGCCACAGACGGGGGCGAGCAGGAGCGCCGTGACGGCGTGCAAAGGGGCGGCCTCGAAGGCCAGACGCCAGCCGAAGGCGCGGGGGTTGACCACCTCAATCAGCACCCAGGCAAGGCCATAGCCCACCGGCAGGGCGAGCAGCGCGGTGAGCAGCCCGAGGCCCGCCCCTTGCCATACCAGCAGGCTGCGGCAGTGACGGGGGCCTACGCCTAAGCTCTGCAGGGTCTGCAACTCGCCGTGCCGGGCCAGCCCCAGCACCATAAAGGCCGAGCCGATGCCGACGAAGGCGATCCCCAGGATCAGCAATTTCAATAGCTCGGTAACCACAAAGGTTTGGTCGAACACCTTGAGGGCCGCGGCGTGGATGGCGGGGGCGGGCAACAGGTTCACCCTCTCGCCAAACTGCGCCCGCAGGCGATCGGCGAGGCGCTCCGGTTGGTTGCTGAAGAGGGCGAGGGATTGCACTACTCCGCCCTCGAAGGCGTGCAGTATCTGCCCCTTGTCGCTGCCGTAATCCTGATAGATGCCGGTAACGGTAAGCCGCCTTGGCCCCTGCTCGCCGGTCACCTCGAGGCTCTGGCCCACCTTGACCCCGAGGCGCACCGTCAGCGGTTCGCTCGCCAGCACCTCGTCGGGGGTGGCCGGCCAGCGCCCGGCCAGCAGCGGGTAGGCGGCTTTGAGCTCGGGGATAAAGTCCATCTGCGCCCACTCGATGGGCTGCCCCTGCCAGCGAGCGGGGTGCACCGAGCGGCGCGAGGCGGCGCTCACGTCCGGCGTGGTGAGGATAGTGTTGAAGGTTGCCTGGCTCAGGGTCCCCTTGCTGCCGGCCACTCCCTTGGGGGCGGTGACGTAGAGATCGGCGGCCAGGCGCTGGCCGAGCCAGATCTCCACGCTTGAGCGAAAACTCGACACCATGACCCCGATGCCGATGGCCGCGGCGATGGCAAGTTGCAGCGCCATCACCGCGATGGCGGTGCGATCCAGATGGTAGCGGGTCTCAGCCACCGCCAGCCGTGTGTTGAGGGAACCGCCGGGGCGCGAGCGCAGCCATCCCAGCACGGCGCGCAGGGCATCGGGCAGCCAGAGCGCCATGGCCAGCAGCCAGCCGCCGGCGATAAAGAGGGCGCCGGTGAGACCGGTTTCTGGCCGCCACAGACAAAGCGCGCACAGCAGCAGGATGGCGATGGCGAGCAGGCGCCTGCGCCAGGGATGAGCTGGCGGGCGGCTGTTGCCCTCTCGCAGCTCAAGGGGGGATTGGCGCAGCAGTTGCCACCAGCCGGGCAGGTTGGCGGCGAGCGTGCCCAGAAGGCCGATGACCAGCGCCTTGCCAAGGCTTGCGGGGGAGAGGCGCAGCAGATCGATGGGGTTGGGGCCGTAGAGATCGGCCAGCGCCTGGGTGAGCTGCCCCATCAGGGCCAGGGCCAGCAGGCTTCCCAGCAGCAGCCCGAGCAGGGTGCCGAGGGTGGCGAGGATCACAAGCTCCAGGATGAGCCAGCCAAGCACCCGGCGCGGCGGCATGCCGAGGATGATGAGCTGGGCGAGCTGGGGGCGGCGCACGCTCTGCACGAAGCGCTGGGCGTTGAACACCAAAAAGAGCCCCACCGCCATGGCGAGCAAGGAGAGCGCCGTAAGGTTGAGGGCCAGCGCATCGCCGAGCTGGCTGGCATCGAGCGCCGGGCTGATGGGCTCGAGCCAGAGGGGCTGATGGGGGGCATAGGCTTGCAGGGCGGTTTGCAGGGTACGAGCTTGCGTCTCGCTTAGCTTGAAGACGATGCGATCGAGCCGCCCTTCCTTGCCAAGCAGGGGCTGGGCGAGGCCGATGTCGGTCACCAGCAGCCGCTCCATGGGCACGGCGCCGGGCTCAAAGGTGCCGGCCAGGGTGAGGGTCAGCGCTCGCTCACCCCGTTTGCCATCAGGCGAGCTATCGCTTAGGAGAAACGTGCGGGGCTGACCCGGCTGCCAGCCCAGGCGCTTGGCCTCGGGGGCGGCCAGCCAGACGCTGTCGGCGCGGGTGAGGGAGAAGGTGGGCTCTTTGTCCGGTGCGGCGCCAAACAGCCGGCGCAAGGGGCCGGGGTTGAAGAAATCCATCCCCAGCAGCTGGAAGCTGCGCCCCTGCTCATCCTTGAGCCAGGCGTGCAGCTCTGGCATGGCGTCAAGGTCGGGCTGGCTTCGCACCAGCTTGACGTAAAGCCCCTCATCCAGCCCGCCGTCCGGCGCCAGCCGGTAGTTCGCTTCCCCCGCCAGCTGGCTGCGGGCGGCGACGAAGTTGGTGCGGGCGCTGTGGTTAAGAAGCTCGATGGCCACCACCAGAGAGATCCCCAGAGTGAGCCCGGTCAGGCTCATCAACAGCAGCCAGGGGTGAGTGCGATAGAGGCGCAGCAGCGCCTTTAGGGGCAGCATGGCAAGCCCTCGCTCACGGGGCGGACGTCACCCATGGGGAGCTCCGGTGCTGGGGGCACGCTTTAGCTCGACCAGTTGGCCCCCTTCGAGGCGCAGCACCCTGTCTGCCAAGGCGCCATAGGCGGGGTTGTGGCTCACCAGCAAGAGGCCCGCTCCCGTATCGCGCACCGCCGCCATCATCAGGGCCATCACCTGCTCGGCATTGTGTTCATCGAGGCTCCCGGTGGGCTCGTCGGCGAGCAGCCACCGGGGCTTGTGAATGAGGGCGCGGGCCAGGGCGACCCGCTGGCGCTGGCCGCCGGAGAGCTGCTCCGGCCAGGCGTGGCGCTTGTGGGCGAGATCGAGCCGTGCCAGCAGGGTGTCAACCTCTGACTGCTGGCGCGGGAGCTGGTTGATGGCGAGTGGCAGGCATAGGTTTTCCTCCACCGTCAGGGTCGGCAGCAGGTTGAAATCCTGATAGACGATGCCGAAATGGCGGCCGCGCAGGCGGGCCCGTTCGTCCGGCGGCTGGGTGTCGAGACGGGTCTCTCCCAGCCAGATCTCCCCCTCATCCGGGGGGAGGAGGCCGGCAATGAGATTGAGCAGGGTCGATTTGCCGCAGCCGCTTTGCCCCAGCAGCAGGGTGATCTCGCCGGGGGGGAGGGCAAGATCCAGGCGCTGGAACAGCGGCAGCCGTTCGCTGCCGTTATCGAAGCTCTTGCAGAGGTTGCGCAGGGTCAGCATGGGATAACCGGTTGATGGTCAATGGCTTTCAGTATGCCCGCTACTATGCCAGTTAGTGATCACGGCTGCAAAAGCGAAGCGGATCCTGGCTGGATCCTGCTCGCAAGAGGTGGTTAGAATAGAGGCTTCCATGGGTCACAGGATGCGCAAGGATGTTACACAAGCAAGTCAGTTTTATCGTCGACAGCAAGGGCAACAAGCAGGCTGCCGTGGTCCCCATCGATATCTACAACGAGCTGATGACCCTGCAAAAGGCGCTCTCCGACAACAAGCCGGGGGAGCGCGAGCTCTACCACTTCAACGGCAAGGGGGCCGAAGCCCACGGTTATCCGGTGGGCAAGCGGCAGAACCCCGGCTTCATGGTGCTGGCGGGCTCCACCGCCAACGGCGAGGATGCGGCCTCCCTGCGCGAGGCGGTGATCGAGCTGCGCCAGGAGCTGCTTGGCAAGGGGATCCTCTCCCCCCGCAGCGAAGGGGGCTTCGTGTTTGTGGCCGATCAGCTGTTCAACAGCCCGAGCCTGGCTGCCAGCCTGGTAGCGGGCAACAACCGCAGCGGTTTGGATGCCTGGCAGAACAGTGCCGGCTACACCCTCAAGCAGTCGGGGTTTGGCAAGAAATAACGGTGAGTTCTCGTTGCCGACCAATTGATAATTGATTGACCTGGATGAAATTATTTTTTCATCCAGGTGCTAGCATGAAAGCCAGACGGTTCCCAAAGGAAGAGGCTCCATGTCTACGTTATCCCGCTTTGTCCCTCTGTTTTTGTTCTGTGTGTTTCCCGCCGAGGCCAGCAGTGGTCCCATTCCAATGACCTTCTCCACGGTCGGCCTGTTTTGTGTCGCCCTGTTCACCCTGGCCTATGCCCTGGTGATGGCAGAGGAGTATCTGCAACTGCGCAAGTCCAAACCCGTGCTGGTGGCTGCCGGGGTGATCTGGATCCTGATCGGCATCGTCTATGCCCAGGGGGGCATGAGTTCGGCTGCGGAGCAGGCATTTCGCCACAACCTGCTCGAATACGCCGAGCTGATGCTGTTCCTGCTGGTGGCGATGACTTACATCAATGCCATGGAGGACAGGATGCTGTTCGATGCGCTGCGGGCCTGGCTCATTCGCTCCGGCTTTCAGTTGCGCACCCTGTTCTGGCTGACCGGCGTGCTGGCGTTTTTCATCTCGCCGGTGGCGGACAACCTCACCACGGCGCTTTTGATGTGCGCCGTGGTGCTGAAGGTGGCCAACGGCGATCGGCGTTTCGTCAACCTCGCCTGCATCAATATCGTGGTGGCGGCCAACGCCGGCGGCGCCTTCAGTCCCTTTGGCGACATCACCACCCTGATGGTGTGGCAGGCGGGCAAGGTGGCGTTTGGCCAGTTTTTCGCGCTCTTTATCCCCTCTGTGCTCAACTTTCTGGTGCCGGCCCTGCTGATGAGCTTCATGGTGCCCAAGCATGCCCCCAAGGCGGTCAACGAGGTGGTGGATCTCAAACGCGGGGCCTTTGGCATAGTCGCGCTCTTTATCCTGACCATACTGACGGCGGTGGCCTGCCATAACTTCCTCCATCTTCCCCCTGTGCTCGGCATGATGATGGGGCTTGGCTATCTGCAGTTTTTCGGTTTCTACCTGCGCAAGACCCTGCCCACATCACTTGCCCGCAAGCGCGCCCTCTACGAGCGCAACGGCGATCAGGCGCGTCTCAGACAACTTGGTTCCGTGGTGCCCTTTGATGTGTTCAACAAGGTGGCGAAGGCGGAGTGGGATACCCTGCTGTTCTTCTACGGGGTGGTGATGTGCGTCGGCGGGCTGGGCTTTATGGGTTATCTTGAACTGGTCTCCGCCTGGCTCTATGAAGGGGGCAATGCCACCCAGGCCAACATCGCCATCGGCCTGCTCTCCGCCATCGTCGACAACATCCCGGTGATGTTTGCTGTGCTTTCGATGAACCCGGACATGGCGCTCGGTCAGTGGCTGCTGGTAACCTTGACGGCCGGGGTGGGGGGCAGTCTGCTCTCCATCGGCTCGGCGGCCGGGGTGGCGCTGATGGGGCAGGCCCACGGCATGTATACCTTCTTCGGCCACCTCAAGTGGCTGCCCGCGATCTTGCTTGGCTATCTGGTGAGCATAGGGGCGCATCTGTGGCTCAATAGCGCCCAGTTCTAAGGGCGATGAACATCCAGGGAAGGAAAGATGGGACAACTGTTCGAGGCGCTCTCGTCGCAACACGTGGCCTTTATCGAGGCACAGAAGATCTACTTCGTCGCCACGGCTGCGGATCAGGGGACGGTCAACCTCTCCCCCAAGGGGGGCGATTCGTTGAGGGTCATCGATGCCCATACCCTGGCCTGGCTCAATCTGACCGGCAGTGGCAACGAGTCGGCGGCCCATGTGCTGCACAATCCGCGCATGACGGTGATGTTCTGTGCCTTCGAGGGGGCACCGCTGATCCTGCGGGCCTATGGTCAGGCACGGGTGCTGCACCGTGGCGACACGGGGTGGGAGGCCGCGCTGGCCCGCTTTCCCGCAAGTATCGCGGCCCGCCAGATCTTCTTGCTGGATATCGAGCGGGTGCAGGCCTCCTGCGGCATGTCGGTGCCCCTGTTCGACTACCAAGGAGACAGGGAGGATCTTGCCTACTGGTCAATGCGCCAGGGCAGGGAAGGGATCGAGGCCTACTGGCGCAAGAAAAACCAGTTGAGCCTGGATGGTCTGGAGAGCGAGATCCTGGCTCGCAGCGGGTTGGAGGCCACACCTTGGAGAAGGCGCGACAGCTAAATAGGGAACTATGCTCCAGGATGCCAAAAGCCCTGCTGATACAAGCAGGGCTTTTTCATATGTCTCATGCGCGATGGCGACAGAAGCGTCAGGAGGCGCTGCGCTTGCCTGCCAGCAACCAGTAGCTCAGGGCCGATCCCGCCCCGCAGCTGGCGATGGCGATGGCCATGGGCAGCGGTGATGCTGGCGGGTTGAGGTTCACCAGTATGCCCACCAGGGCGCCGATGCCAAAACGCAGGGTGCCCGCCAGCGCCGAGGCGGTGCCCGCCGATTGCGGGAAGTGGCCCATCAGGCCGGTCATGGCATTGGCCCCCACCAGACTGATATGGCCGACGAACAGCACCACGGGGATGACGATGCCCCACAGACCCCCGGTCTGGCTCCAGGCGTTGTAGATGAGCAGGGCCCCGGCGCAGGGCAGCACCAGCAGGCCGTATTGCAGCATCCGCTCGGCGCCCACCCCCTTCACCAGCCGGCTGTTGACGAAGGTGACCACCATCATCAGCAGGATATTGAGGCCAAACAGCCAGCCGTAGTGCTCGGTCGGTACCTTGAAATACTCGATATAGACGTAAGGGGAGCCGCTTAAGAAGGCGAACATGCCGGAGCTCGAGAGCGCCCCGCACAGCACATAGCCCATGGCGCCACGATGGGTGAGCACCCCCCAGTAGTTGCGCAGCACCTGGCCTATCTTCAGGGGCTGCTTGTGCTCGGGCTTGAGGGTCTCCTGAATTTTCCACTGCATCACCACGCAGATAAGCAGGCTGATGACCACCAGCAGCCAGAAGATCACCCGCCAGTCGCTATGGGCGCTGATGTAGCCGCCCACCACGGGGGCTACCAGGGGAGCGAGCGTCATCACCAGGATGACGAAGGACATGGCGCGGGAAAACGCATCCTTCTCGAAAAGGTCCCGCAGCAAGGCGTTGACCACCACCGAGCCTGCCGCGCCACCGGCGGCCTGCAGCATCCGCCAAGCAAGCAGCTCGGGTAGCGAATCCGCCATGGCGCAACCCACCGAGGCGATGGCGAACATCATCAATCCCGCCAGGATCACCGGTTTGCGGCCAAAACTGTCGGCGAGCGGCCCGTAGAAGAGCTGGCCGATGGCAAAGCCGCCGAGAAAGGCGCTGATGGTGAGCTGGGCTCCGTCGATGCTGGTGGCCAGATCCCGGGCGATGGCCGGAATGGCGGGCAGGTACATGTCCACCGCGAGCGGCGTCAGGCCCGCCAGGGCACCGAGCAGAATAAAGAGAAAACGGGGAGAGAGGGCGGCGGCTTGGGGAACTGGGGCGTGGGGCATAGGGTGTCCGGTTGTCGACCTTGGTTGCGAATAAGAGGAAATAACGAGTCTATCAGCTTTAACCACGCCGGGCATGGCGTTCCTGCGCCGGCGTGCCCGGCTGTTTGTCATGGTGACGGGCCGTGTTGGGCGATTGGTAACGGGTCTTGATGAAGGCGCCCGCCAGGGCCAGCCACCAGGCAAGCCAGGTCACCAGCGACAGGCCATAGCCGAGGCGCTCAGGCCAGCGGGCACTCAGGGTCACGGTGAGCCGGTAGTCGCCGGCGGGCACCTGAACCTGCAGCAGTCCGTTCTGGGTATTGCTGACAGGCAACTCGGTGCCATCGTCGCGCCAGGCCTGCCAGCCGGGATAGTAATACTGGTGCATCACCAGAGTGGCCGGGGTCTTGGCGTTCACGGTCAGCACAATGTTGCGGGGACGCCAGCTCTGGATCTGCCACTGGATGCCCGGCCGCTGTGTGGTGATCTCGGGCTGGAACTCATCCTTCCAGGCCAGCAGGGTGGGCGAGAAGTTGCCGCGGGGCACTTGCCTTGGCCGGTATTCCCGGGCGCTGCGCTTGCTGTCAAAGAGTGTATCGATCGCTGCCTTGTCAGGGCTCTGGGTGAGGGGGGATTCACGCACATAGAGCGCCTGCGAGGCCATGATAAGGGCGAGCAGCCCCCACCAGAGCCACTGCCATAACCGATGGACGGGGGGCGCCAGGGCTACCACGGCCACGGTGGCGATGACCAGGATCAGGTTGAAGCGCCAGGGAAATTGCACCAGTTGCAGCGGCGTGAGGAGTTGCCAGAGCGGCTCGCTCACGGAGAGGGTCATGAGAAAACAGAGGGTACCGATCACCCCCCAGCGCCGCAGTTCGGGATGATGGGGCTCGCGGGTGGCGGCCCAGGCCACCAGCATCAGGGCGAGGGTCAGTATGGTCAGCCAGGTGAGGTGACCGCGAAAACGCCAGTCATCCAGGCTCTGGGGCAGGCGATCGAGAAAATTGCGCTGGAATTCGAAGATGCCGGTGCGCATCTGCTCCATGGAGATGCCCCCCTGATCCAGCAGGGCGGGCAACAGCAACAGACTCGCCATGGCCAGCCCCCATCCCTGTGCCAGCAGGGTGGGCCAGATGGCGTCGCTTGTCTGGTTGCGCCAGGCCAGCACCAGGCTGCGTACCGTCAGCAATGCCAGGATGAGCAGCAGGCTCGGCAGGTTGGAGAGGGCCAGCATGGCCACGGCGAACGCGAGCAGGAGCAGGCCGAAGGGGGCCTGTTTGCTGAGCCTGTCCTGCCCCAGCAGCGCCAGTGGTGCCCAGACGAAGGCCCAGCTTTCTGCCAGGGCGAAGCGGGCATAGATGTCGATAGCCAGATGATAGGGGAGCGCCATATAGAGCAGGCTGGCCCCCAGGGCCCGGCGGGGAGAGGCGAAGGTACGCAGCCACAGATAGGCAAACAGACCCGAGAGCCAGAGCGCCAGACTGCTGCTCCAGAGCAGGGGCGTCATGGCCTCGTGAGCGAGGGGCGTGGGGCCGGCGAAGAGGGCGTTGACATAGTAGGGGAGCGGTGGGTAGAAGAAAAAAACCGGGCTGCCGAAGGAGCCATTCATGGCCATCAGCCAGCGGGGATAGAGTTCCCCCTGCCACAGTTGCACCGCAAAAAAGTGGCTGGAGAGCAGATGGTGAAACAGATCATGCCCCTGACTGCCGCCGCGCAGCCAGAAGGGCAACAACATAATCGCTGTGGCTATCAGCAATACCAGAGGAATGCTGTAGCGCGTCCGCAATCCAACCATGTCGGGACTCGCTGGTTATGGCCGCAAGGAGAGTCTGGTCGAGTTGCCGGCTCCCTCTGCATCCTGATCCTGCCGTCAGGGCCCAGCATCCGCTTGCCTGTCGGGAATGGCAAGCCAGAGGCCGGGCTCGGCGCGAAAGCGCGGAGCAAACCACCACTGCCGGTAGGGCGCGGGCAGGCTGCTCGCGTCGATAGGGCGCCGACTGAGACGACAGGCGCCCTGCGTCAGGACCAGACGCGCATCCCCCCCATACCAACCATCGGTGATCGGAAGCCGCGTGGTCTCGCGCAGCAGCCTGACGCCCCATTGGGTGACCAGCGCAGTACAGCGCTGCTCTGCCAGGGTGGCCGCCTGAACCATGGCAGGTGGCCGGGGTGCAGTGAGGGTGGAACCAAGCAGCAGGAGCGCCGCCAGCACGGCGAGCGTCTCCCCCCGGTGCGGCAGCCTGCCTGCCAGCAACACCAGACCGAGCAGGGTAAGCGGCGCCAGATGACGGGGATTGTCCGGGTTCTGGCCAAACAGGGTCCAGAGCAGCAGGGCGAGCCAACCCAGCGTCCAGACAAGCCTGCTCCCTCTCTCTTTTCGCCAGAGCGGCATCAGCAGCAGCCCGAATGCCAGAGGCCAGAGTGGCGTGAGCTGGGCGTGCAGGGTCTTGGCCCAGCTCAGCAACCGATCCCCGTGGGCCGCTGCCGTGTTGCCCCACAAGGTAAAGTGGCCGTCGGTAAAGCGGCGCCCTTCGCTGAAATAGGCCCAGCCATCGGCCTGCCAGACAAACAGCAGGCAGGTGAATCCCACCAGGGCGATAGGAAGCACAAACCTGAGCCGTTCGCCTCTGTGTTGCGACCCCAGAGCGATCGGCAGCAGGGCCAGCACGAAATAGGAGGGGCGCAGGGCCAGCATGAGGCCCAGCAGCAGACCGGCCAGCGCCGGGTGGCGAGCCTGATGTCCGGATGTGGATTGAGTGGGTGACAGCGCCAGCAGGGCGGCAAGCCAGG
This sequence comes from Aeromonas sp. S9(2024), assembly GCF_041403185.1. Taxonomy (NCBI): domain Bacteria; kingdom Pseudomonadati; phylum Pseudomonadota; class Gammaproteobacteria; order Aeromonadales; family Aeromonadaceae; genus Aeromonas; species Aeromonas sp. S9(2024). The sequence continues at coordinate 174,774 of NZ_JBGLRE010000006.1, read as the reverse complement.
CGGCGAGCGCCGGCCCGTCAGAGAGGCCGGAGAGGGCGAGCGTCGGGGTGAGCGGCAGAGCCAGCACCAGCAGCCAGACGGGCGCCAGGAGGCTGGGCCGTTGCCACAATCTGACCGCCAGCGAGGCGGCGAGCGGCGCCAGCAAACTGCTCCCCAACAGGCTTGCCCACTGCACCGCGCGGGCGGGGTCGTCCACCAGCAGATTGATCAGCCTCGCCAGCCAGATAAAGGCGGGGTAACCCGGAAAGTGGGGGGAGAACTCCAGCACGCTGAAGCGCGTTACTCCGTGGGCGAAGTTGAGGGCATCGTCGGAATCGAGGGCCACCGGGAAGGCCAGCAGCCAGCCAAGCCAGGCCAGTTGCAGAAGGATCAGCAAGTAGGGTCGATTAGCGAAGCGTAATCGGCCATGGTGACGCCCCCCTTCTCCCCTTGTGGGAGAAGGGTCGGGGATGAGGGGGGCCGTCGTCATCAATGAGAGGTCATCAAAGTGCGTAGGGTGGATAGCGCGCAGCGAAACCCACCGCTTGTCACAGCGAGGTGGTGTAGTGATGGGCAGGTAGCCATCAGAGCGGTGCCAGCACGGCCATCAGCGCTTTTTCTGCATCGCTAAAGGCGGCCGCATCGGCGGGCTTGGCGCCCACCCCGAACACCCCCGGGTTGCCGATGGCATCGAGCACCTTGGCCAGCGCCTGCTCGGCGGCCTTGCGATCCCCTTCACTGAGGGAGGGGAGGATGAGATCCAGGAAGCGCTTGCTCTTGACCACCAGCACCTTGGCGGTCTGGTAGTCGCCAAGGTTCTGGCTGGCCCCCTCGAGGCGGCGCTCGATCTCCGCCTTGTAGGCCCGGTTGAGCAGGGCCGCGGTAGCTGCCGCGTCTTTGGCCTTGATGGCGGCCGCGAGCGGTGCTTGCAGCTCGACCTTGTGGTGCTCCTCCAGATAGGTCAGCTCCTCGGCGATGTCGCTCAAGGTGGCACTGGCATCCTTGCCGTCAGTGGCGGCGCCCAGCAGCGCCTCGCGGGCATCGATCAGCGGCTCCTTGCCGGCGGCGGCGTAGGAGTAAGCCTGTACCTGCCCGCTCAGGGCCAGCAGCAGGGTGAGGGCAAGTAAACCCGGGCGGATGGTCATCCTCTTCTCCTTGTTTGTTTATGGCGCGGCCATCAGGCCACGCTCTGGGTTTCAATCACGGTATTTTCGTTGCGATGGTTGAAGGTGTTGCGGCGTCTGTCTGCCTGTTGAACACCAGTCATCGTGCTCACGCCACGCTCTGGGTCTCGATCACGGTATTTTCGTTGCGATGGTTGAAGATGGCGTGGCGTCTGTCCACCCCGTCGATCACCATGTCGGCGGCCATCATCCCCATCTCCATGGCGGTGTCGGTGAAGATGTAGCGGAATGTCCCCTGACGGCCGGTCATGATGAGGTTGGTGATGGGCATCAGCGCCTTGATGGCCTCGTTGCGGCGGGCCTGATAGCCGAGATCCATCAGCGGATAGGCGTATTCGCTGCGGGCCTCGAAGGTTTCATCGCCAAGTTTGGCGGTATCGACGCCGAGACTGGCGAGATCAGCGGTGACCCGGCCGCGCAGATCAGAGAGCGGTGCCTGCCAGGTGGCATCTCCCGGGTTGCAGGGGATCTCCAGCATCACCGAGGTCTGGCCCTGGGGTGCCATAAAGGGGCTGCGCCGGCGCGGCTCCTGCAGACGGGTGGCCAGAATATGGGGGTCGGAGAGGTACTGCCAGGTGTTGTCCGACAGGTTCTCCTGTTTGAGGGGCATATTGACGAAGCGAAGCGACCGGTAGTGCAGATCGCACGGCAAGCCCAGATGCTGGCAGGTGAGCGGCAGCGGCAGGGTAGAGATCACCTGATCAAATCGCTCGCTCTGCTCCACGTTATCTTGTGACCAATAAACCCGTTCGATGCGGCCATCAGCCTGCTCGAGGCGGGTGATGGTGGCGCCGGTTTTCAGCTCAACCCCTTCGGCAACCAACCGCTCGCCCAGGGTGGTGAAGATCTGGCCGAAGCCATATTTGGGGTAACGGTACTTGCGGGCATAGGTACGCACCGAGAGGCTCCCCTTACGCCTTGGCAGCAGGCGGCGCGCCACATCTTTGAGATCGATGAGGCTGATGCGCTGGCCAGCCCAGTCGGCGGAGAGCTTGTCCGGGTTGATGCCCCACAGTTTGCCGGTGTAGCCCTCGAAGAACTGGCGATAGAGGGTGCGGCCAAAGTGGCTCTGGATCCACTCGGCAAAGCTCGCCTTGGCGAAATCGGTAGGCTTCTTGGCAAAGGGCAATAGCAGCAGATCCTTCACCGCCCCGGCCATCAGGGCGAGCGGCGCCGTCTTGAGCAAATTGGGCAGGTTCAAGGGGTAGTCATAGGTGCGCCCGCCAAAGCGGATCACGCTCTTGCGCATCGCGTGGAGCAGATCGTCTCCCATCAGTTCGTCGATAAAGGCGAGCAGCTCGGGGTTCTTGGTGATGAAGCGGTGGCCGCCGTAGTCGAAGCGATACTCACCGTCGCGCCCCTTGAAGGTCTGGGTGGCGCACATGCCGCCCACCACGCTCTCCTGCTCGAACAGGGTGACCGCAAAACCGGCCTGGCGCAGGCGCCAGGCGGCCATCAGACCGGCAGGGCCGGCGCCCAATACCGCAATGTGTTGTGTGTTGTTGTCGCTCATGACGGTGTTCCAAAACGGCTGGCAAAAGAGAAAAGGGACGGATGAACAAGCGGCTCACCCCGGTGAGCCGCCTTGCCATATCAGGCCCTCAGCATATCAGGGCTTGGCGCCGGATCCCGCTGGCTGTGGCTGGGGGCGGTAGCTGCGTTGCCAGAGAGTAACGAAGACCACCAGATAAGCGACCCAGGTCAGCAGCTGCAGGCCGGCCGGCGAGGCATTGTAGCCAAACAGGGCGCGCAGGAAGGTGCCGAAGATCCCCTGATCGTCGAGAATGTGGCTGATGTTGAACACCGGCTCGGTCCAGAGGGTAATGACCCCCGCCGCCTGTAGCATGTTGACGGCAGAGGAGAGCAATCCGGCGGCGATGATGATGATAAGCAGGCCGGTCCAGCGAAAGAAAGGTGCCAGGGCCACCTTGCGGGTGGAGCGCAGCAGCCCCCACACCAGCGCCACCGATACCAGCAGGCCTGCCAGCGCGCCGACAAGGCCGGATTGCAGATCGACTCCCTGACCCGAGTAAAGCAGGGCGGAGAAGAAGAGCACGGTTTCAAACCCTTCACGCATCACGGCGAGGAAGGCGAGCAGGGCCAGGCCAAACAGGTTGCCACTATCGAGCGCCGCGTCGATGCGCGCCGTCATGGCCCCCACCTGGGACTTGGCCTGCTTTTGCATCCAGATGGCCATGTAGCTCAGCACCAGGGTGGCAAAAATCAGGATCCCCGCCATCAAGAGGTGGTTGTAGCGCTCGCTCTCGAACTGGCTCACTACCACCTGGAACAGAAAGGCCACCACCAGCGAGGTGACGAGCCCAAGCCCGACCCCCAGATAGATGAACTTGTTGTAGCGGCTCGCCCCCAGCTTGGCGAGGTAGGAGAGGCAGATGCCCACCAGCAGAAAGGCTTCCAGCCCCTCGCGCAGGGTAATGAGAAAACTTGCAAACATCAGGTTTGAGGCTCCGTATCGGGCATGTTGGGGGTGAGTTGCAGCCGATTGAGTTGTAGCCGAGTGAGCAGCACTATGGGGGGCTCCGGCAAGCTCGGTTCGGCAGCGCGCACCGCATCACTGACCCACTTGGGGTAGGTGCGGAAATTGAGTCTGATATCGGCCTTGAAGGGGGCTTTGGCATCCGCCGGCAGTGGCCAGGCTTCATCGCGCCAGCCATCGGCCGGGATGCGAGTGTCTTCGAGGAGCTTGGCGTAGCGCCAGAACTTGAGCCCCACCGGCTTGCCCTCGGCATCGCCGAACACCTTCCTGAACAAGCGGGCATCCTCGGGCACGGCGCCATCCACCGGCTGGCCGCTGGTGAGCACCACTTTGCCGGTGACATCGGTGACGGTCAGTTCCAGCCAGAGCTCGCGAAAATCGGCCACCCCGGTGGGCAGGGCATGGCCTGCGCCGGTATTGGCGACCCGTACCACCAGCTCGGGCTGCTGACCTGTCTTGGTTTCGATGCGGGCAGACAGCGTCGCGCTGGAGCGAAGCAGCGCCAGGCTCTCCTGCTCAAGCTCGGGACTGCGTAGCCCCACCAGCTGGTGCTGGGCACCGGTGAAGTTGTGGCGATAGAGCCGTTCTTTCAGAGTGCCGTTCTCGGTGGACTGACCGGCTACCGGCGCGCCGCCGTTGCCGGGCTCCGGGTTCATATGACAGTCGATGCAGGTGCGCCGTTTGGCGGGATCTTCTGCCTTGGCGAAGCTGGAGTTCTCCCACTCGTCCCAGGTGTTGACGATATTGGCGCCGGTGCCCGGGGCGAACTCGTTGTGGCACGACTTGCACAGGGTCGCATCCTGGTAGAAATCCTTCTGGTAGGAGGCTTTGTGCATGGCGGGGCGGGCATTGATCTGCCGCTCGGCCAGCCAGTGCTGGAGGCTGCCGCCCGGGGCATCCTCGAACACATAGCTCTCGCGGTCTTTCAAATTCACGGTGAAGGCGCTGTTGCCGCCGGCGTCTTCTACCTTGGTGATGCGATGGCAGAGCACGCAGCCGGTCCCTTCTTCGACGACAGGTTCGCCCTTGTTGTGCGCGGTAATGAGCGAGGCTCCCCCCTGCTCGAACATATTCGAACCCTTGGGCAGATCCTGTTGGCCGGTTAGCACCTGCTGGGGCATGTGGCAACCCTGGCACCACTGGCCGAATGCTTCGCCCTCTGTTTCGCGAGCCAGCGCCTGTACCACCTTGTAGTAGGGGTGGGAGTTGCCCATCAGTCGGTGATTGCTCTCGCTCCAATCCTTGAACGCCTGTTGGTGGCAGTTCTGGCAGGAGGCGGAGTTGAGCCACTCTTTCGGGTGGGTGGTTGGCGCCTTGGCGGGATCCGTGCGCGGGGCATCAAGCCGCAGCCAGTTGGCGAGATAGGGGAGGTTGCCATCGGCGGTCACGAAGGCGTGCAGATCCTCCATCATCGCCTTCACCTCGGGCTGGGGTTTGGCGGGATCGACTGTCTCGGCCCCATCGCGGGTGTCATGGCCCATGCCCCCCTGGGTCTGCTGGGTCATGCGCAGGTATTCGCCGACAAAATCCCCCGCCACCATGTTGGCGAGGTTGGCGTGGCCGTTGATGGCGTTGTCGCGGCTTTTCTGGCGATGGGCCGCCATCAGATAGCGGTTGGTGAAGTTGAACCCGTCCAGATGGCAGGAGTTGCAGCTCATCCAGTTGTCCCCCGCCATGGGGAAGCGGCTATTTGCCGCGGTGTTGCCGAGATTGAACAGCCGCTCGCCACGTTTGAGGGGCTCGGGGCGGGGATCGGATTCCACCAGTTTGGCGAAGTGGGGCACATCGACGGTGACCCGGGCGAAGGGGCCGCTGCCGCCGGTGTTGAGGCGGGTGAGATCCTGCCCCATGACGTTGTGTACCAGAATGTGGTCGCCGTCGATCAAAAGATCGCGCGGATTCTGGCCCGGCAGGTGGCGCAGTAGCTGGGTTGCCTTGGCGCCGCCCTGAAACTTCTTGCGTCTGTGGCGATTGCTGTTGGACTTGCCGCTGCGCGAGAGGTCGAACACCAGCAGATCCTCCGAACCCGCCAGGGTCAGGTAGACCCGCTTGCCGTCGGCGGCGAAGCGCGCCGCGAAGGGATTGGAGACGATTTGGCTGCGGTTGCCGACATTGGGCAAGTTGATCTGCAAGAAGAGCTGTTTGCGCTCGTCGACCCTTTCTTTTTCTTCCTCGAGATCGATGATGGAGACCGCTGGGAAAACGGTGCTCTGAAACTGGAAGGGGTGGTCGAAACTCCACAGCACATGGGGCAGCCAGGCTTCGCTGCCATCGGGGGAGAGGGCGATGCCGTCCAGCAGGCGCGGCAAGCCTTGAGAGTCGCTTGGGGTGGAGCTCTGGGTCTCGGCGAGGGTGATCAGGCGCGGTGTGGGCAGGGCAGCTTTTTTGGCGCCGCCCTCCAGCTTGGCGAGATCGTAGATGGCGAGCTGGCCGGTCATGGCGTGGGTGAGCAACAGGCGATCATCGTCGGTCAGGGCAAGTCCGCGCGGAGTCTCTGCAGTGGCCATATCCAGCTGCAGCTTGCCATTTGTGTCATAGGCCTGCAGGCGGCCCGCCTCGAACAAGGTGACCCAGAACCAGCGCCGCTTGGGATCGTAGATGACGCCGTAGGGTCTATGGCCGGTGGGGATCGCCTTTTTTAGGTCGAGATCATCATCCAGCAGCAGCAGGCGATCGCCGCTGTAGTCGGTCACCAACAGGGTGCCGTCTTCTGCGCGAGCGAGCTGGCGCAGATCGCCGCCAAAGCGGGTCTCCTTGAGACGCTTGCCACTTTCTCGCTCCAGTAGGGTGACGGAGCCTGCGCCCTGGTTGGCTACCAGCAGACGAGGGGCTTTCCCCTCGTTATAGGCAATCATGGCAGCCCCCATCTCCTGGGCCGAGGCTGTTCCCAGCAGCAGGGCGGCCAACATCAGGGATAACAACAACTTCAACATAAGATCAGGTGCGCCATTTCAAGATGGTCCAGCGCCAGGCGTGGCGCAGCACCAGGGGAGTCAACGCGAGCGCGCTCAGCCAGTGGGCCCAGCTGGCAAGGTTGCCCAGGTTGTCGCCCGGGGTGCCGTGCAGTACCAGCAGCAGGCCGCTGGCCAGACACACCAGCAGCAGGCCCTCGATGATGCGGCCCGTGGTGCGCAAGAAGGGCTTGCGGCTTCTATTCAGCAAGCTGCGATGGGAGAGCCAGAAAGCGCCGAACAGCAGGGGGAATAGGGTGAGCGAGAGGGCGACGTGCAGGAACAGGTTCCAGCGTGCCAACGACCAGAGCGGGGTCAGCGGTTCCCACAGCAGCAGGCCGGAGAAAAACATCAGATAGAGGGAGCCCTCGGCGGCCTGATGGTGATAGGCCAGCCATTGCCAGAAGGGGCGTGCTGAGAGGGAAAGGCTTGTCATGAATGCTCCGGCACCGATGGTCGGTTTGGGTGAAGCAGTCTATAACGCAGAAAAGGCAATGAAAAGAGTTATCAATTCTATTGGTGATGAATAAAGCCTGAATGGTTTTCAGCTCGGAGAGGATGAGCAACGGATAGGTGGTATGCCGGCAGCGACTGGGGCAGTCAGAAAAGCAGGGAACAGGTTGCCATGACCTGGCCGCCAGAGGGAGCAATCCGGGAGGGAGAAAACAAAAAGCCCGGTCGATTGACCGGGCTTTTTGTTTTTGAAAATGGCTCCCCCGACAGGACTTGAACCTGTGACATACGGATTAACAGTCCGCCGTTCTACCGACTGAACTACGGGGGAATTGGCTCCTCCTACTGGACTTGAACCAGTGACATACGGATTAACAGTCCGCCGTTCTACCGACTGAACTAAGGAGGAATTGCCTGTCTCGTCGAGACGGGGCGGATATTAATGGCCAGGGTGGCGGGTGTCAACCCGCGATCTTTGTTAAAAACGGATTTTCGACCTGTTTGCCCAAAACTTGGTCTTTGCCGCTTATTTTGAGCACAATCAGTCTCTTGCACTTGCTTCACTGGTCACAAAGAGGGACTAGAGGGTGTGTGCTGATGAGGGAAACTTCCCTTTATCGGCTGCGAACGTGCAAAATTGACGCAATGTCTCAAATGGCAATCTTTGCGGCTAACTGGGCTGGAGTCCGGATAAATATCGGGGATTTGGTGGCGAATGGGCAAAATGGTGGGCGAGTGTGTCATTCATTGATCCTGACCATCGAAAAAACGGCGCGGCAGGAGTAAGGTTACGCAGGATACCATCGCCGCGTCGACAGTTCTGCCGGCCCTTGATGATGATCGGGCGCCGGATTTATCCGGCCTTTATCTCCCTCTTCTGGTATTACGATATACATGCACAAGCAAGCACCTTTGAATAGCGTGAAGCTGGCCGTTGCTTTACGCCAATCCTGTATCGATGAACCCTATAGTGTTGCCCGTTTTGGCCGCGATTTGATCGCCGGCATTACCGTGGGCATTATTGCCATTCCGCTGGCCATGGCGCTGGCGATTGCCAGTGGCGTGCCGCCACAACATGGCCTCTACACCGCCATTATCGCCGGTATCGTGATTGCGGTAACCGGTGGCTCCCGTTACTCCATCTCGGGGCCGACCGCCGCTTTTGTGGTGATCCTCTATCCGGTGGCCCAGCAATTTGGTGTGGGTGGCCTGTTGATGGCGACCCTGCTCTCCGGCTTCTTCCTGCTGGCCATGGGGATGGCGCGGCTTGGCCGCCTTATCGAGTACATCCCCCCCTCAGTGACTCTGGGCTTTACCGGTGGTATCGCCATCGTGATTGCGACCCTGCAGATCAAGGATTTCTTCGGCCTGCACGTGGCCGAGATGCCGGAAACCTATGTCGGCAAGGTTGAAGCGCTGGTACATGCCCTGCCCAGCTGGCAGTGGGGTGACACCCTCGTCGGGGTCGCGACCCTGACGGTACTGCTGCTCTGGCCGCGACTGCGCCTGCCAGTGCCGGGCCATCTGCCTGCCGTGCTGGTGGGGGTGGGCCTGGGCTTTGGCCTGCATCAGTTCGGGGTGGATGTGGCCACCATCGGCAGCAAGTTCAGCTATACCCTGGCCGACGGGACCCAGGGGATGGGGATCCCGCCCATCGCGCCTAGCCTGGTGATGCCATGGGCCCTGCCCGGACCGGATGGAGCCCCTGTCGAGTGGAACCTGGCCGCCATCGAGCGCCTGCTGCCGGCTGCGTTTTCCATGGCGATGCTGGGGGCCATTGAATCCCTGCTGTGCGCCGTGGTGCTGGATGGTATGACAGGTCGCAAGCACAGCTCCAACGCCGAACTGGTGGGGCAGGGGCTTGGCAATATACTGGCGCCCTTCTTTGGCGGTATCACCGCCACTGCCGCCATCGCCCGCTCTGCCGCCAACGTACGGGCGGGAGCGACCTCGCCTGTTTCCGGCATCGTCCATGCCCTGGTAGTGCTGGCGGCCATTCTGGTGCTGGCGCCCTGGCTCTCCTGGTTACCGCTGTCGGCCATGGCCGCGCTGCTGCTCATCGTCGCCTGGAACATGAGCGAAGCTCACAAGGTGGTGGAGCTGGTGCGCCGTGCCCCCAAATCCGATGTGCTGGTGCTGCTGGTCTGTCTGTCGCTCACCGTCATCTTCGACATGGTGATTGCCATTACCTTCGGGGTGATCCTGGCTTCCCTGCTCTTTATGCGCGAGATCGCCAAGATGACCCGTTTGCACGATTTGGCCGAGCATAAGCGCTATGTCAAGGAGCTGCCGGATAACAGCCTGGTCTACAAGATCAACGGCCCGCTCTTCTTCGCTGCGGCCGAGCGGGTCTTTGGTGAGCTGGAAGCCCAGGTGAAGGGGCATCGTCTGCTGGTGTTGCAGATGGAGGCAGTCTCCATCCTGGATGCGGGCGGGCTGTCGGCCTTCCTGCACTTTGGCAAGCAGATGGCCACCGCCGGGGTCGAGGTGCGTGTCGCCGAGCTGCAGTTCCAGCCGCTCAAGACGCTTGCCCGTGCCAAGGTGCGTCCTCAGCCCGGCAAGCTGGAATTCTACGGCTCGCTGGAAGAGGCCCTCAAAGGGGAACACTTGCACGAAGCGGCGGAAAATTGAGTAAAAGGGATACAAAACGGCATGTTTTTGGTCATTTTGTTCGACTATCAAGCGAACGAACGCAAAAAGTAAAAAATTGCATTGACCAAATGCCTGCGTATCCCGTACATTACGCCCCGTTCCAGCGCAACGGCGCAACGAGCAGCGTGTTGGCTGAACACGTTAAACAACAGACCAAAATTTGGTGAGGTGTCCGAGTGGCTGAAGGAGCACGCCTGGAAAGTGTGTATACGGCAACGTATCGAGGGTTCGAATCCCTCCCTCACCGCCAAATTGCAAAGCCCGACCTGATGGTCGGGCTTTTTGCTTTCTTGGCTTTCTCATTACCAATGACTGATTTGATCCCGGCATCCTCCTTCTCCCTGCCTGCGCCAGTGATCTTTCACTCCCGATAAGGGACCCAAGGCTCCCAGTTCCTTTATCCAATCAATGGTGGGAGGAGGGGAGATGGAACATCTTTTCATGGCGCTGTTTCAGGCGCCCCAACCAGATTCCCAGGCCTGCCGTCAGGCAGAGCACCAGCTCGATCCCCACCACCAGGCCCCCGAGCCTGCCTTGTTCCCAGAACGGGTGGAGGTAGAGCCCCCCGAGGCTGGCCCCCAGATAGTAGGTCACAAGATAGAGGGAGGAGGCGAGCGCCCGGTTGTGCTCGACGTGTTGACCCACCCAGGCGCTGGCGCAGGCGTGAGCCAGGAAAAAACCGAAGCTGGAGACAAGCAGGGCGGTAAGGATCCCGGACAGAGTGCCCAGCAGCAGGCAGATACTCCCCAGCGCCATCAGGGCAATCCCCGCCAGCAACATGCGCTGGGCTCCCCAGCGATTGGCGCAGCGCCCGCTCAAGGAGGAGGCGACGGTGCCGGAGAGGTAGGTCAGAAACAGCATGCCAAGCCACTGGGTCGGCAGGGAGAATGGAGGGGCTGCCAGCAAGAAGGTGAGATAGCTGAACTGGTTCAGAAAGACCATGAAGTTGAGCCCGCCAATCAGATAGGCGCCCACCAGCAGCGGATTGCTCAGATGTTGTTGCAAGGCGTGGGCAAACTGGCCCGGCACAGGGGAGGCCGCGACAAAGCGCGTTTGATGAGGCAGCAGCCAGAACACCAGCGGCAGCAAGGCAAGGCTGATCGCGCCAATGCCGAGGAAGGTGTGCTGCCAGTCGCCAAACCAGCCTGCCAGCAAGCCACCGACCACCCGGCCCGCGATCCCCCCGAGGGAGTTGGCGGCGATATAGACCCCGACCGCCGAGAGTAGCGCCCGCTTGCTGAACTCCTCGCCCATGTAGGCGATGGCCGTGGCGGGCAGACCCGCCAACAGGGCGCCCTGCAGGATCCGCAGCAGCAGCAGGGCTTCAAATTGCTCGACCAGCGGAATGAGCAGGGAGAGCAGAACCGCCAGCGTGAGGGTGCCCAGCATCACCTGGCGACGGCCATGACGATCGGCCAGTCTGGCGCACAGGAGCAGGGAGGCGGCCAGCCCGGCGGTGCAGCCAGCCAGAGTCCAGCTGGCCGAGAGAGAGTTGACCGAGAACACCTCGGCGATCAGCGGCAACAGGGGATGGGTCTGGTAGAGATTGAGAAAGACCAGAAAAGAACCCAGGCTGAGCGCCAGGGTGGCGCGTATCCATTCGCGACTTCCAACTTCGATCATGCTTGCAATGTCCTGATAACTTTTCATCAGGGTAGAGCGCCATGACACATAAATATAATATATTTAAGTTATCTATCTCATAAGATGAATTGATATGGATTTGAAACAGCTCACTTATCTGCTGGCGGTCAGGGATGCCGGTTCATTCACCAAGGCGGCCAGCGGGCTGCATGTTGCGCAGCCTGCCATCAGCATGGCCATCGCCAAGCTGGAGCAGCAACTGGAGCTGCGTCTGTTCGACAGGCAGGATCGGGCGGTGCGTCTCACCCCGGAGGGGGAGGTGCTCTGCCGCCATGCCGAGCGACTGCTGTTGCAGAAGCACCAGGCCGAGGCTGAGATGGCCGAGCTAAAAGGGTTGGAGCGGGGGGAAGTGCGGATCGGCATTCCCTACATGATGGGCTCCTACTATTTTCCGCCGAGGTTGATGGCGTTCAAGCACCGCTATCCCGGGCTCAAGATCCGGGTGGAGGAGGCGGGAACCCGCGAGCTGCTTAGCCGCATGGTGGACGGTACCCTGGATCTGGCCATCCTCATCACCAGCGATCTGCCCCCCGCCATCGAGGGGGCTCACCTGTTGACCGAGGAGATGCTGATGGTGGTAGGGGAGGAACACCCGCTCCATGGCGCGCCCGGGGTGACGCTCGAGCAGTTCTTCCAGCAGGAGCTGGCTCTGTTTCGCCGCGGTTTTTACCACAGGGAGCATATGGAAGCCCTGGCCCAGACCCTGGGTGTCGAGCCCAATATCGCTTTTGAGAGCAACCTGATCCCCCTGCTCAAGGCAGTAGTGCGCCAAGGTTTTGCGGTGACCACCTTCCTGCGAATGGTGCTGGAAGAGGACGCCGATCTGGGGGGCGTGTCGTTTCGGCCCCCCATCTTCCTCGATCTTTGCGTGGCCTGGCGGCGGGGGGATCCGCTCTCCATGGCCAACCGCGCCCTGCGGGACTTTTTGCTGAGTGAACGTTCAAGGGCGTAGGACACCCAGGCCTAATCCGGGGCTCGATGCGAGATTTGCCAAGGCCTGGTGGGGGATGCGCTCATGGAGATATTGGCCTGGTGTCTGCTGGCTGGATGCAAGAAAGGGCATAGCGCCTGACTGCCGTGATGGAGACATAAAAAAACGCCTCATGGGAGGCGTTTTCATTAGCTGAAAAGTAACAGACTCACTTTTTCAGCATGTGATCCAGCTTGTTGGCCTTGGTCGAGAGATAAAACTCGTTGTGGGGATTGCGCCCCTCCTGCAGAGGAACACGCTCGGCCACCGGAATGCCAAAACTCTCCATCGCCTTCATCTTGCGCGGGTTGTTGGTCATCAACTTGAGAGATTGAACCTCGAGCAACTTGAGCATGTCGGCACAGATGGTGTAATCACGCATGTCGGCGGCAAAGCCCAGGGCCACGTTGGCCTCGACGGTATCGGCCCCCTGATCCTGCAGATGATAGGCCCGGATCTTGTTGAGCAGACCGATGCCACGCCCCTCCTGACGCACATACAACAAAACGCCGCGGCCCGCTTTGGCGATATTCTCGAGGGCAGCCTGCAACTGGAAGCCGCAATCACAACGCAGACTGAACAAGGCATCGCCGGTCAGGCATTCCGAGTGGATCCGGCCCAAAACGGGTTCCGTGCCGGTGATGTCGCCCATGACCAGGGCGGCGTGATCCTTACCCGTGCCGGTTTCCTGAAAACCTACCAGCGTGAAAGTGCCCCAGGGGGTTGGCAATTTGGATCTGGCCACGAGGGTAACGCTGCTCATAGGTTGCTCCTTACTACAACTGCTCAAAAAAAGGGGGCCAGTTTAGCGCGCCTTGTCGGGAACGACCATAAGAACAAGTCCCTGCATTGATTAATGAAATGTACCGACGGCAAATGGCGGAGCAGAGCGGGCTTTTGCGCCATTGTATGTATTGGTGACTGCCAGTGGCAGCACATTTGGGTATAATCGGCGCCCATTAACCCATTCCTTCGGGATGGGCGCAACACAGTGCAGGAGAGAAGTTATGCCTCAGATGGCCCCCGTAATGACAATTGATGGCCCCAGTGGTGCCGGCAAGGGCACCTTGTGCCAGTTGCTCGCCGAGAAGCTGGGTTGGCACTTGCTGGATTCGGGCGCCATCTACCGGGTGTTGTCCCTGGCCGCCTTGCATCATGATGTGGAGCTGGACAGTGAAGCTGCGCTGGTGCCCTTGGCCGCCCACCTGGACGTGCAATTTCAGGTTGAAGGGGAGCTGGTCAAGGTGATTCTGGAAGGGGAGGATGTCTCCCGTACCATCCGCACCGAAGAGGTTGGCAACGCGGCCAGTAAAATCGCAGCCTTCCCGCGGGTTCGGGAAGCCCTGTTGCGTCGTCAGCGTGCATTTCGTCAGGCCCCTGGTCTCATCGCCGATGGCCGTGACATGGGAACCGTGGTTTTCCCGGAGGCCGAGGTGAAGATTTTCCTCGACGCCAGCGCCGAAGAACGGGCCCAACGTCGCTATAAGCAGTTGCAAGATAAAGGCTTTGATGTTAACTTTGAGCGTCTTTTAACCGAGATTCGGGAGCGTGATGATCGCGATAGAAATCGCGCCACCGCCCCCCTGAAACCGGCAGAAGATGCTCTCGTGGTGGATTCAACCGCCATGACCATAGATGAAGTGCTGGCAACAGTGCTCGCCTATGCGGAGCAACAACTCGGAGATGCCAGCGCAAGCTGACATCCGGTCGTCTGCACCAAGGATGGCGCAGATTATTTAAAACAACCCCGCTTGTGCTGGATGACAAGTGGATGTTTCATTTGTGACATAAACAATGATCGAATCTTTTGCTCAACTCTTTGAAGAGTCCCTGAACGCCGTTGAAACCCGTCAAGGTTCCATCGTCAAGGGTACTGTCGTTGCTATCGAGAACGGTTTCGTACTGGTTGACGCCGGTCTGAAATCCGAGTCCGCTATCCCGGCTGAAGAATTCAAAAACGCCATGGGCGAGCTGGAAATCAACGTAGGTGACTCCGTTGACGTGGCTCTGGACTCTATCGAAGATGGTTTCGGCGAAACCAAGCTGTCCCGCGAAAAAGCCAAGCGCCACGAAGCCTGGCTGCAGCTTGAGAAAGCTTACGAAGAGCAAGCTACCGTTATCGGTATCATCAACGGCAAGGTCAAGGGTGGTTTCACCGTTGAACTGAACGGCATCCGTGCCTTCCTGCCGGGTTCTCTGGTTGACGTGCGTCCGATCCGTGACACCGCTCACCTGGAAAACAAAGAACTCGAGTTCAAAGTCATCAAGCTGGACCAGAAGCGCAACAACGTTGTTGTTTCCCGTCGTGCCGTGATCGAGACCGAGAACACCTCCGAGCGCGAAAGCCTGCTGGCTAACCTGCAAGAAGGTCAAGAAGTTAAGGGTATCGTCAAGAACCTGACCGACTACGGTGCATTCGTAGATCTGGGCGGTGTTGACGGCCTGCTGCACATCACCGACATGGCGTGGAAGCGCGTTAAGCATCCTTCCGAAATCGTCAACGTTGGCGACGAGATCTCCGTCAAGGTTCTGAAGTTCGACCGCGAGCGTACCCGTGTATCCCTGGGTCTGAAGCAGCTGGGCGAAGATCCGTGGGTTGCTATCGCCAAGCGTTACCCGGAGACCACCCGTCTGTCTGGCCGCGTGACCAACCTGACCGACTACGGCTGCTTCGTTGAAATCGAAGAAGGCGTTGAAGGCCTGGTACACGTATCCGAGATGGATTGGACCAACAAGAACATCCACCCGTCCAAAGTTGTTAACGTTGGCGACGTGGTTGACGTGATGGTTCTGGACATCGACGAAGAGCGTCGTCGTATCTCCCTGGGTCTGAAGCAGTGCAAATCCAACCCGTGGCAGCTGTTTGCCGAAACTCACGCCAAAGGCGACCGTGTTTCCGGCAAGATCAAGTCCATCACTGACTTCGGTATCTTCATCGGTCTGGATGGTGGCATCGACGGCCTGGTTCACCTGTCTGACATCTCCTGGAACAACCAGGGCGAAGAAGCCGTGCGTGAATTCAAGAAGGGCGACGAGATCGAAGCCGTTGTTCTGCAAGTGGATCCGGAGCGTGAGCGCATCTCCCTGGGCGTCAAGCAGATCGAAGAAGACCCGTTCAACAAGTACCTGGCTGACAACAAGAAAGGTGCTATCGTGAAGGGTAAGGTTACCGAGGTTGATGCCAAAGGTGCCGTTATCGAACTGGCTGACGGCGTAGAAGGCTACCTGCGTGCCTCCGACGCTGCCCGTGACCGCGTAGAAGACGCCACTCTGGTGCTGTCTGTTGGTGACGAAGTTGAAGCCAAATTCATGGGCGTTGATCGTAAGAACCGCACCGTAAGCCTGTCTGTCCGCGCTAAGGACGAGGCTGACGAGCGTGTCGCTATCGACAACCTGAACCAGCAAGAAGAAGTTGTGTTCAGCAACGCTATGGCTGAAGCGTTCAAAGCCGCCAAGGGTGAGTAATCCTTGATGCAAGAAAAGGGCGGCATTGCGCCGCCCTTTTTTATCCTGGCAAAATGAATATTGCATGTGATCGGGGAAGGAGATTTAACGTTATGACCAAATCAGATCTCATCGAACAACTGGCAGCCAGCCGCATGCATATGCCGGCCAAGGATGTCGAAGCTGCCATCAAGGAGATCCTTGAACAAATGGCGTCGACCTTGCAAAACGGCGACCGGATTGAAATTCGCGGATTTGGCAGTTTTTCACTGCACTATCGTGCCCCCCGCGTGGGCCGTAACCCCAAGACCGGGGACAAGGTTGAACTGACCGGGAAATATGTCCCGCACTTCAAACCTGGCAAAGAGTTGCGCGAGCGCGTCAACACCATTGAATAATGCAAAAATGGGCATACTCGGGTATGCCTTTTTTGTTTTTGGCCTTTGAACCTGTGCCAATCATCTTGTTTCTTAAACTCTTTTCCCATTCACTCTAGAGTCTGCCTGTGATTTTAAGGATAATCAGCCTCTCACTCGATACTGACAGGGAGCTCTTATGAAGCGTATTTTGGCCCTTATCCCGCTGGTGCTGGTCTTTATTCTGACCCTGGCGCTGGGTTCACAAAACGGTCAGCTGGTTCAGTTCAACTACCTGATTGCGCAAGGAGAGTTCTCGCTCGCCATGCTGCTCGGGTTCTTCTTCGCTGGCGGCTTCCTCCTTGGTTGGCTGGTATTCGGCCTGCTGTTCCTGCGTTTGAAGATGCAAAACCGCACCCTCAATCGCACCATGCGTCGTCAATCCCGCGAATTGGAGCTGGCCCGTACAGCGGGTAAGGAATAATGCTCCTCAATGCTTGAACTGCTTTTCCTGCTGTTGCCCATCGCTGCCGGTTATGGCTGGTACATGGGCCGCAGGAGTGTTCGCCAGGACACCCAAAAACAGAGTAACCAGTTTTCCCGCCAGTACGTGGCGGGTCTCAATTATTTGCTGTCCGATGAATCCGACAAGGCGGTGGATCTCTTTATCCAGCTGCTGGAGGTGGACAGCGAAACCATCGAAACTCACCTCTCCCTCGGCAACCTGTTTCGCCAGCGCGGCGAGGTCGATCGTGCCATCAAGATCCACCAGAATCTGGTCGCCCGCCAGTTGACCCGCGAACAGCGCCAGCTGGCATTGCAGGAGCTGGCCCGCGATTTTCTCGCCGCCGGCTTGCTGGATCGCGCGGAAGCCATCTGGAAAGAGCTGTGTGAAGACAGCGATTTCGAAGAGACGGCGCTCACCCAGTTGCTCATCATCCACCAGCAGTTGCGAGAGTGGGACAAGGCCATCGATGTGGCAGTGCGCCTGCAACAGTTCCAGGGCAAGAAGCTGGCCGAACCCATCTCCCATTTTTATTGTGAGCAGGCTGAAAACGCCCTGCGCGAAGGCAATCAGGGGGAGGCGCTGGCCAAATTCAAACGGGCCCTTGGCATCAACCCCGCCTGCGCCCGTGCCAGTCTGCGGCTGGCTGAGCTGGCCATGGCTGAGGGGGAATATGAGCGGGCGAGCAAGGAGCTGCTGCGGGTATTTGAACAGGATATGGATTTTGCCTCCGAAGCCATCCCCAAATTGTTGCAGTGCTACCAGCAACTGGGGCGCAGCCAGGCGCTGATCCCCATCCTCGAGAAGGCGGTAGAGGAGCATGCCGGTGTCAGCGTGACCCTGGCACTTGCCAAGCTGGTGGAGGAGCGCGATGGCCTGAGCCAGGCCCGCGAACTGGTGTTGCGTCAGCTGCGTCGCCATCCCTCCATGAAGGGGTTCTATCAGCTGGTGGGATTTCAGCTGGCCAGTGCGGAGGAGGGGCCTGCCAAGGAGAGCCTCGAGCTGCTGCAGCAGCTGGTGGGCGAGCAGATAAAAATCAAATCGACCCACAAGTGCCGCCAGTGTGGTTTTGCTACGCACTCGCTGTTCTGGCAGTGTCCATCCTGCCGCCAGTGGGGCTCCATCAAGCCAATACGTGGCCTGGATGGGGAATAAAAGAAGCAATTGAACATCTGATGTGGCGCGAATTGAGCGCCACATCTATGTCAGCAAACGGAACCTGGATCAAGGCGATGAACGCGATCCAGGAGGGTGAATAACAACTAATAGGAAGTGAGATGCTAGATCCCAAAGTACTGGTAGCGCTGGATTATCAACACGAGGCAGATGCCTTGGCGTTCGTTGAACGTATCTCTCCGGCTCAGTGCCGTCTCAAGGTGGGCAAGGAGATGTTCACCCTGTTTGGCCCGCAGTTTGTGCGCCAACTGGTGGCCAAGGGGTTCGATGTCTTTCTGGATCTGAAATTTCACGATATTCCCAACACCGTTGCCAAGGCCGTGGCCGCCAGTGCCGAGTTGGGCGTCTGGATGGTCAACGTGCATGCCAGTGGGGGCGAACGCATGATGCGTGCCGCCGTCGAGGCGCTGGCACCTTATGGTGACAAGGCACCGCTGTTGATCGGCGTGACCGTGCTGACCAGCATGGAGCAGTCCGACATGGCCCCCATGGGGCTGGATGTGACCCCGGCCGAACAGGTGATCCGCCTGGCCAAGCTGACCAAGGCGGCAGGGCTCGATGGTGTGGTGTGTTCCGCCAATGAAGCGCATGAGCTGAAAGCCTTGCTGGGGGCGGACTTCAAGCTGGTGACGCCGGGGATCCGCCCAAGCGGCGCCGATGCCGGGGATCAGCGCCGGGTGATGACGCCGCGAGCGGCCGTCGAGGCGGGCTCCGATTATCTGGTCATCGGCCGTCCCATCACCCAGGCCGCCGATCCGGCAGCCATGCTGGCCAGCATCAATGCCGAGTTGAGTGCGTAATGGATACCGGGTGCAGGCCGAGCAACAGGCCTGCACCTGCTCCTATCAGATGGGATTCTATGTGCACCCTGGCACCGATCAGCGTGGCGATCGGGCTCTCGCCGGCATTGTAGAAGTCCACCGCCAGTTTGATCCCCATTCCTGCCAGCATCAGCCAGCCCGAGATCCGGCGCCCGTGCCGCAGATCCTGCATGGCGCCCCACATAAACAGACCATGCAGTGAGCCGGATAGCCCCATGTACCAGTGGGTCTGCGGGCACAACCACCAGATCCCCAATCCGACGGCGCACCAGAGCAACAGCATCAGCACAGGGAGTCTGGCGTACCCCAGGTAGTCGCGAAACAGGCTATACAGGATTGTGAGTCCACCCAGGTTGAGCAACAGGTGCCATTGATTGGTATGAACCAGATTGCCTGTTATGATCCGCCACCCTTCGCCCCGGGCGATCAGATCCCTGTCGAACGACAGCTGGAGATTGGGGACGGTAAAAAAGAGCAGCAAGCTGGCGAGAGAGAGCGTGATAACCCAGAGCCATCCGGATTTTTCTGACAACATGACACAGCCCAACAACAAGAAGAGTCGATACTGTACACGCTGTACCCGGGCCCTTAAAGCGTGCCTGTGCGATTATATCGTGCCGGTTGAAAACCAGACGCCGCTCTATATCCTGCAACACCCCAATGAAGTGGCGCATCCCAAGGGCACGGCTTCCCTGCTGGCGGCCTCTCTCAAAGGCGCCGAGCTGCATGTTGGCGAAGATTTTTCGCAAGTGGATTGGCTCAATGAGTTGCTGGCCGATCCCGCACGCCGCTGCTATCTGTTGTGGCCGGATGAGGAGGCGTTGTCACTGGCTCAACTGCGCCAGCAGTGCGAACTTACTTCGGGTTCGCATTTGCCGATCGCCTTTATTCTGCTCGATGGCACCTGGCGCAAGGCGTATCGCATGTTGCAGAGCAACCCCATGCTGGCCCGGCTGCCCCGCATCGGCCTGGAGGCGGTGGCAGGCCAGTACGCCATTCGCAAGAAACCCTTTCCCGACGCGTTGTCGACCCTGGAGGCGGGCTATCACCTCCTCGCCCAATGGGAAGGCACGCCCGAGCGCTATGCCCCTTTGCTCACCCTGTTCAATCAGCTCAACAGCCAGTGGCTGGCCTTTGCCGAAGGGCGCCGTCGTTAAATATCCCGAGGAGTCATCAAGATGAAAAAAGCAGTTGTGGTTTTCAGCGGTGGGCAGGACAGCACCACCTGTCTGGTGCAGGCACTGGCCCGATATGACGAGGTGCACGCCATCACGTTTGACTATGGCCAGCGCCATCGGGAAGAGATCGACACGGCCCGTCGTCTGGCCAGCCAGCTGGGCGTCGCGGCCCACAAGGTGATGGATGTGACGCTACTCAACGAACTGGCCGTCTCGGCCCTGACCCGTGACGACATTCCGGTGAGCGGCGAGCTGCAGGATAACGGCCTGCCCAACACCTTCGTGCCGGGTCGCAACATCCTGTTTCTGACCCTGGCTTCCATCTATGCCTACCAGGTGGGAGCCGAGGCGGTGATCACCGGCGTGTGCGAGACCGATTTCTCCGGCTACCCGGATTGCCGTGACGAGTTCGTCAGGGCGCTCAATCAGGCGGTGTCCCTGGGGCTGGATCGCGGCATCCGCTTTGAAACCCCCTTGATGTGGCTCGACAAGGCCGAGACCTGGGCGCTGGCGGATCACTACGGCCATCTGGAGACGGTGCGCCAGCAGACGCTCACCTGCTACAACGGCATCCCCGGCGATGGGTGCGGCAGTTGCCCGGCTTGCGAATTGCGCAGCCGCGGGCTGAACCACTATCTCGCCGACAAGGCTGGCGTAACGACTCGCCTGCGCGAGAAAACCGGATTGTAAACCTGCCTCTTGCCTGTGCTTGAGGTATAATCCGCGACTTTTGCAACCAGCAGTGATCAAGATGCACTACCCAATCAACGAGATTTTCCAGACCATCCAGGGGGAGGGCATCTTCACCGGCCTGCCCGCCATCTTCGTACGCCTGCAAGGCTGCCCCGTGGGCTGCCCCTGGTGCGATACCCGTCATACCTGGATTGTCGATCCCGAACGTGAGGTGGGTATGCAGGCGGTGCTGGATTGCTCCAACGAGTCGGATGGCTGGAGCAAGATGAGCACGGCAGAGATCCTGGCGAGTTTTCAGCAACTTGGCTATCAGGCTCGCCATGTGGTGATCACCGGGGGCGAGCCCTGCCTCTATGATCTGCATGAGCTCTCCACCGCCTTGCTGACGGCGGGTTATCAGGTGCAAATCGAAACCAGTGGCACCAGCGAGATCAAGACCCATGACGATACCTGGGTGACAGTGTCTCCCAAGATCGGTATGAAAGGGGGGCTGCCCGTGCTGGTATCGGCGCTGGAGCGTGCCAACGAGATAAAGCATCCGGTGGCCACCGAACACCATATCGAAGAGCTGGATGAGCTGCTGGCCACTGCACACCTGCGGGCCGATGTGGTGATTGCGCTGCAGCCTATCAGCCAGAAGCCCAGAGCTACCCAGTTGGCGATGACGACCTGTATTGCCCGTAATTGGCGACTCTCCATCCAGACCCATAAATATCTGGATATCGATTAATATGGAGTGGTTGTCCGACGAGCGGGTGCTGCTGACGCTGGCCAATAAAATGCCCTATGGCAAATATCAGGGGCGGCGGATCATTGATATTCCGGAACCTTATCTGGTGTGGCTGGCCCGCAATGGTTTTCCAGCCGGTAAATTGGGTCAGACACTGGCCCTGGCCTACGAGATCAAGCTAAACGGGCTGGAGTCCATGATTATTCCCATTATTAACAGGATGTCGGTATGAGAATATATACGAGGCAGGGTGACAAGGGCATGACTCGCCTGGCAGATGGTGTTCGTCTGGCCAAGGATCATTTGCGCGTCGAAACCTATGGTTATATCGATGAACTCAATTCCCATATCGGGGTATTGATTTGCGAGGTACCCGCGCAAGAGACAGCCTTATTGGCCGATTTGCAGTTGCTGCAGCAGGAGTTATTCGATTTGGGCGGCGAGCTGGCATTTTCCAGTGCCGCCCAGAATGCTGCCATCTGGCAAGTCAATGCCGCCTGGACTACCCGTCTGGAACAACAGATAGACGCTTACAGCGAGCAGCTGACCCCGCTGCGTCAATTTATACTGCCCGGGGGATCGCGCGCTGCAGCCCAGGCTCATGTGGTGCGAACCCTGGTGCGCCATTGTGAACGGCTGCTGCTGACCCTGAGCAAGGAAGAGGCCATCAACCCCGAGACCCTGCCTTATCTGAACCGGATGAGCGACTGGTTCTTTACCATCGCCCGTTACCTCTTGAGCCGGGAAGGCAAGGGGGAGGTAGTGTGGCTCAAAGCTGCCGATCGCCAGCCCTCGAATGTCTGATGGGAAAAATAATAAAAAACCTCGCCTTGGCGAGGTTTTTTATTGGATAGGCATGTCATCAAATAGCGAAATCTTCCAGCGATTGGCCTGCCGCAATGGCATTGGCAATCACCGATGGCATGCGTCCCTGGCCAGTCCAGGTTTTCTCTATGCCGTTATCCTGATAACGATATTTGGCAGGACGGGGTGCCCGCTTGGTTTTTTCGGATTTGGCCGGGCTGGCTGCGACAACTTTGACCAGGTCGGCAGGATCAATACCGGCCGCTTTGAGCATTTCACTGTATTCTTCAATTTTCCGTTGATGCTCTTCGCGAGCCTGACGTTCAGCGGCCTCATCCTGCTGGCGTTCGGCTACGATAATCGAAAGTTTTTCCAAGCCCTCTTCCAGTTGTGCCAGGGATAGCTCGCGGCAAGTCGCGCGCAGGCTGCGGATATTAAGCAGTACTTTCAAGAAATCATGCATAGGATTTACCATGTAGCGTCACAAGGAAATATATATGTCGACTCTGATTCTTGCGTCTCAAATTAAATATGTCAAGGCAGTGGAAATATAACAGGAGCCTTGTCCGGATAATGCTGGCAGCAATAATTGGTAGTCGGGACATTGTTCAACGGGATATCAATGGCGCCTGACTAGTTGAAAATAGCGCCAAAAAATTCAATAGCGAATCATTTGACTACCCTTTTGATGCTTGGTGACGTGTTTGTTATGGTTATTTAATCAAAAGACTTGCTATAAGCTGATGGCTGGATAAAATGTCCTGCGAATACCTTTAAGTAGAGGCGCGCTGCCTATGACTACTTGTGTGGAGGGTGATGCCGATGATGCACAAGGAAAGGAGTCAGCGCCGAAGTGGCCAGGCCATCATACCGGGCTGCTGGTTCTGCATCTAATAGGTGCAGGACTGCCATAGTCATCCACTATGGAGCGCTACCTGAAGGGGCTGAGGAGTATGACCTCCCCATGGGTTTTGTTTCTTTAGATCCTCTCGGTAGATCTCCACCTGTATCTTTAGGTGCAAAGAGATCATGGACATTAGTCATTTCGCCGACTCAGGTTGGTCTGTCGTTCCCCCTTTATTGGCTGTCGCCCTGGCGATCCTGACCCGCCGCGTCCTGCTGTCGCTCGGGGTCGGTATCCTAGCCGGCAGCCTGCTGCTCAACCAGTTTTCACCGCTCGATTCCCTGCACTACCTGCTGAACACAGTGCTCAAGATTTTCTGGGTTGATGGTGCCCTCAATAGCGACAATATCAACATGCTGTTGTTCATGCTGCTGCTGGGTGGCCTCATCAGCCTGATGAGCGTCTCCGGCGCGACCCGGGCCTTTGCCGAGTGGGCCGAACGTCGTGCCAAGACCCGCAAGGGGGCCAAGGCGCTCACCGGCATGATGGTCTTTGCCTTCTTCATCGATGACTTCTTCCACAGTTTGTCTGTGGGGGCCATCTGCCGTCCGGTGACCGACCGTTTCCAGATCTCCCGTGCCAAGCTGGCCTATCTACTCGACTCCACCGCGGCGCCCGTGTGCGTGCTGATGCCCATCTCCTCCTGGGGGGCCTACATCATCGCCCTGGTGGGGGGCATTATGGCGGCCCATGGCCTGACTGAACAGAGCCCCATCGCCGCGTTTGTCGAGATGATCCCGATGAACCTCTATGCCGTCTTCACCCTGGTGATGGTGCTGGTGGTGATCGCATTCCAGCTCGATATCGGCCCGATGCGCCAGCATGAAGAGTGGGCGCTGGAAGGCAAGCTGTGGGATGAATCCAAGGGGCGCCCCATCGGTCTGGACATGGAGAGCCCGGAAGAGAGCAACGGCGGCATGATCGACATGGTGCTGCCGATCCTGACCCTGACCGCCGCCACCATCTACTTCATGATTGACTCAGGTGCCGCCGTGTTGAGCGAGCAAGGGTTGCCGTTTAGCGTGCTCGGTTCGTTCGAGAACACCAACGTGGGTTCCTCCCTGGTGTACGGTGCCCTGTGCAGCCTGGTGGTCTCCATCGGTCTGGCCATGCGCCTCAAGCTCGGTGCCAAGAACTGGATCAAGGCCGCGCCGCAAGGGGTAATGGCCATGTTGCCCGCGATCAACATCCTGCTGTTTGCCTGGACTATCGGCGCCGTGGTGCGCGACGTGGAGACCGGCAAGTACCTGGCTTCCCTGGCCAACGGCAACCTGCCTGTCGAAGTGCTGCCTGCCGTGGTGTTCGTGCTCTCCTGCGCCATGGCGTTTGCCACCGGTACCAGCTGGGGCACCTTTGGCATCATGCTGCCGCTGGCCGGCGACATGGCCGCGGCCAGCGATGCGGCGTTGATGCTGCCGATGCTGGCGGCGGTACTGGCCGGTTCTGTATTCGGCGATCACAGCTCGCCCATCTCCAGCACCAGTATCCTGTCGGCCACCGGTGCCGGTTGCCATCACATCGATCACGTGATGACCCAACTGCCTTATGCCCTCTCCATCGCGTTCGGCGCGGCGCTGGGTTACCTGGCCATGGGGTTCATGCACTCCGCCCTGGCCGGTTTCAGCATCAGTGCTCTCTGGTTTGCACTCTTTACCAGCTATCACCTGAGAAAGGCGAAAGCGCGGCCGGTGCTTGCCACCGCGTAACGTCAATAGTGCAAGGGGCCTGCGGGCCCCTTGGTTTTGTCTGGGGCTTTGGTTAGCATGCGCCCCATCAATTCAGTTTCGGAACAGTAACATGGCTTCATTGCACTACAAATTTGCCACCATGAATTCAGGCAAATCGACCCAGCTCATCCAGGCGCATTTCAACTATCTGGAGCGGGGCATGCATCCTCTGGCCATGACTCCGGCGATCGACGATCGGTTCGGGGTGGGCGTGATCAGCGCCCGGGTAGGGCTCGAATTGAAAGTGGAGGTGTTCAGCGACACCTGCGATCTGTTCGAGATGGTCAAGGCGCGCCATGCCGAGAAACGGATCGATGTCTTCATCGTCGACGAGGCCCAGTTCCTGACCAAGGAGCAAGTTTATCAGCTGGCGCGCATCGTCGATGAGCAGGATATTCCGGTCATCGCCTACGGCCTCAAGACCGATTTTCGCGGCGAGCTCTTCCCAGGCTCCTACCATTTGCTCTGCCTGGCGGACAAGTTTGAAGAGCTCAAAAGCATCTGCTGGTGTGGCAACAAGGCCCACATGAACTCGCGAGTGAGTGAGGCAGGGCAGGTGATGCGCGATGGCGAGCAGGTGGAGATCGGCGGCAACGATCGCTATGTGTCACTGTGCCGCAAACACTATCTGGAAGGGCGGGCATTCAAGTAACGTCGCCTTGCGGATCCTTTGACAACAAAAGGGCGCCATGTCGGCGCCCTTTTGTTTGTCCGGGGCTCAGTCAATCTCGATATCCACCGGCGCTATGATGGGATCGGCCACCGGCAGGCGGTGGAACAGTTGACGAAAATGATGCTGCACCCGGCCGATATCCACCAGCGACATGCCGGAGGCGAAGCCGAACCAGACGTAGAGGCCGGTGAGATCGCGAAACATGGGGGGCAGGTAGCGTGGGGCGGCGATCAACCCCTCCAGGTAGTGCTGGTAGAGCACGGGGATATCATCCAGGGTCACCTTGCCGACAAACAGCATGGGCAGGATCTCGGGGACCCCCTCCAGCACGGCGCTACGGATGAAGTTGACCGTCTCCACATAACCGCGCACGTAGGAGAGATCCTTGGTAAAGCAGGCGCCCCCTTCGACCATGCCGCCGCGAAACACCCGTTGGGTGATCTTGTAGGCGTCGTGCTCGCTGGCCCCTCGTTGCACGAAATGCTGGAACACCTCGAGGAAGTTGGCTCCCCGCTCAGCCATGTCAATGGCCATCACCCGATCCGAGATGCGCTTGGCCCGATCCGGGAAGGAGCTGAAGGTGAGGGTCTCGATAAGCACGGCCAACCCCTCCTGGCAGGCGGTGATGCGGGGGGAGCCGGCGCTCAGCCAGGTGGCATAGGGTTGCTGACGGCCGTTGAGGGTGGTACCGACGTGCACCCAGCCCTCGTGGACCTCCAGTACCTGCAGATCGAGCTCCGAGAAGCGGGCATGGGAGTTGAGCTTGATGTAATCCCCGCCGGCGGCGGCGTCCGAGACGATGCCATCGCTCAGCTTGACCTGCACGGTGCCGTCGCTGAAATAACTTGAGAGCTTGCCCTGCAGCCTGGCAACCGCGATTTCCCCCTCAAACTCCTTGGGGTAGGGGCGCACCAGATGGCGGGCGCCGGGCAGGGAGAAGATGTCGCACAATCGCTCCCCCAGCTCGCGCAGGGTCTTGCGATCCCCGCGCAGGTGATCGCTGGCCGAGCCATATAGCAGCTGGCTGTAGCGCAGAAAGTCCGGTTGCCCGCGCTGGCGCAGCATCTCGATCACCACCATGTACTGATCGACCGTCTCCTGCAAAATGCGCCCGAGATCGTCCTGGGGGCCCAGCTTTCTGCGGATCCGGTCCCTGAGCTCTTTGAGCTCCAGATACTTGTTGCGGGGATCAAAGCCGAGGGGAAGCCCCTCGTAGAAGTGCCTGTCGATAGCAGGAAGCTGCCGGCCGCCACTGGCCAGAAAGCGCTCCTGCATCTGCCGTGGCCACTTGATGGCATCCAGAATGCGGATGGGCTTTTGCAGGGCGAGCAGCTCGTCCGACAGAGATTTCAGATGCAGGCGATATTTTTCTTGGATGGTCATAGGGCCCCCTGTGGGGCAAGCGTGGCCGTGGATTGGGCTGAGTATATGCATAGCACTTGCCAAAAAGAAGCCGGCCCCGCGCCGAGTGGGCAGGTGCGCTTTTGGTTGCTGGCAAATTGGTTTAGACTGCGCCCCTCGATCCCAATCTTGTCGTGGAAATAATGAATATCCCCAGCTCTGAAATGATAATGCGTTGGTTGCAGCAGGCTCGTATCGAGCACTATGTGTGTGACCAGTGCCATGGCATCCATATTGTCTCCCTGCAGTCCGTCGACGGTATTCAGGAGAGCCGGATCTTTGTCGAAGAGGAAGGGCTGCTGTTTTCATCCGAACTGGAAGTTCGTCCTTCGGCACTGCTGCCGCTGGTGGCCGAACTGGGGCGACTCAACATGCAGTACCCTTCGCTCAAGGTGTTTCTCGATATCATCGACGACAACTTGCCACGGCTGGTGGTCGGTCACACCGTCTTCACCAAGGCGGGGCTCAGCGTCGAGCAGTTCCTCTTGTTCGTGCAGAGCACGATCGCGGCGACCCATGAACTGGTATCCGAATGCGAGCGTTCCGGCTTCCTCAACCTGCCGGAAATCCAGGTTGCACCGGAATCTGTTCATTAATTCCGCGAACGATTCGTTTTGCAAAAAAAGCCGTTGACGCGGGCGGGGCTTTCCCCTAAATTACGCCCCGTTCCAGCGCAACGGCGCAACGAGCAGCGTGTTGGCTGAACACGTTAAACAACAGACCAAAATTTGGTGAGGTGTCCGAGTGGCTGAAGGAGCACGCCTGGAAAGTGTGTATACGGCAACGTATCGAGGGTTCGAATCCCTCCCTCACCGCCAAATTGCAAAGCCCGACCTGATGGTCGGGCTTTTTGCTTTCTGGCGTTTCTCGTACTGCGCAAATCCTGGCGGGAAAACGGACAGGTGCCGGTGAGTGCATGTCATCAGGCAACCCGCCTAGCCTCGACCAGTGAAGGGGCCTGTTCACCGGCGCGTCTGAGCTTGATAAAGACCCGCGCGGTGAGCCGGGTCAGCAGCTCGTAGGGGATAGTGCCTATCTTCTCGGCCACCTGTTCCACCGGCAGTCCTTCCCCCCACAAGGTTACCTCGTCACCACTCTTGTCGCGGGCCCCGGGGCCAAGATCGACCGTGATCATGTCCATGGAGACACGACCGACAACGGGCACCCGACGATCATTGACCAGCACAGGGGTGCCCTCGGGCGCCATGCGCGGATAACCGTCCCCATAGCCGACAGCGACCACACCGAGGATGGTGTCATGAGGGGCCACCCAGTGGCCGCCATAGCCGACGTTTTCTCCCTGCTTGCATGCCCGGGTGGCGATAAGCTGACTCTTGAGGGTCATCACCGGGCGCAGATCGTGCTCGCTGGCCAGTTGCCCACCAAACGGAGAGGCGCCATAGAGCATGAGTCCGGGTCGGATCCAGTCACTGCGTGAATCCGGCCAGGCCAGGATCCCTGCCGAGTTGGCCATGGCTCGCTCGCCCGGCAGATGGGCGGTGAGGCGGTTGAACTCCGCTATCTGCAACTGGGTGGCCGGCCCATCCTGCTCATCGGACTGGCTGAAGTGGGTCATGAGATTGAAAGGCTGTACCACATTCTTGCAACGGGTGAGCCGCTCGATAAAGGCGGGCAGCTCTTCGGCGCGCAGCCCCAGCCGGTTCATCCCGGTATCGAGCTTGAGCCAGACCTTGATGGGAGCGGGCAGGTGGGCCTGCTCGAGCAGCGCCAGCTGCTCGCGGGTGTGGATGGTGGTTTGCAGATCGTGGGCCGCCAGCAGGGGAAGTGCCTCTGCCGAGAAGAATCCCCCCAGCACCAGGATGGGCTTGGTGAAGCCGTTGGCGCGCAGTACCAGGGCCTCCTCGACCCTGGCCACCGCATAGGCATCGGCCCGGGCCAGGGCATGGGCGACCGGCAGCAGGCCATGGCCATAGGCATTGGCCTTGAGGACCGCGATGATCTTGCTGTGGGGGGCATGGCGCCGTACCACGGCAAAGTTGTGTTGCAAGGCATCCAGATCGATGCTGGCGGTAACAGTGTTCATGATGTGCCATTTCTTCCGTGAAATAGAGAAAAAGGGTTGCCCTCTATCAAGGGGCAAGGTCATTTGGCATCCCACATCCAGGGGATGTCCTGCGTGAATCTCTGTGTCGGGATAACGTCCTTATTGGCAGCCGATAGCAACTTGGATACTGATCGGCGCCTGCTGTGATAAAGGGGACTGTTATCCATGTCGGCCTGCGAGCCTTTATTTCCTCAGTCTCTTTTGCCAGTTCAGACAGTCATGAATGCCATTGCTGGTGTATCTGACTGCTTGTGTTTTATTTATGTTATCAGTTGGTCTGTTAGTGGTAAACAAAGTGAGATATTAAATCGATCTTTATGGGTTTTGCGGTTTTAAACTCCGCGTAAATTTCTCGATTGGTGGTTTGTGTCATGTTTAATGACATTGGCAGCGATTTCTATCCAGCGTATCGGGTTTATCCCAGCCAGCCTGGTGGTGCAGCCGGTCTATGGCGTGACAACGTGCGCCATCGACTGCGCTACGACCCGGAATTAAAGTGCGAATAGCAAATACTGAATATCGGCTGCTGACTGACAAGAGCTGCGAGCATCGCATGCTGACGAGCCGGCCCCGCGCTCCGGTTCGGGGCGTTGCGCAGAGAGTTGGCGCAGAGTGTGAGGGCAGAGTGCTGCGCAAGGAGAGACTACGGCCAGGGCAATGGAGGCCAGAAGGTCATTGGCGCTCGGAGCCGGCTCGGGTATAGTCCTGCGCCAACAAGATTGGTTCGGCCGGGTAGTCAGGCTCCCTCGGGAGCAGAGCACAGCATCTCCAGCCGATACAGCCTCAAAGGATACTTAGCCCATGAAATTCAGTCCCCTGCTCGATGAGATGATGAAAGCCCTGCAGGTGCTCCCCGGGGTGGGCCCCAAGTCCGCCCAGCGCATGGCGTTCACCCTGCTCGAGCGCGAGCGCAGCGGTGGCTTGCGGTTGGCCCAGCTGCTCAGTCGGGCGCTGACCGAGATCGGGCACTGCAGTCACTGCCGCACCTTTACCGAAAACGATTGCTGCGATATCTGCGCCAATCCCAAGCGCGAAGAGAACGGCCTGCTGTGCGTGGTGGAGAGCCCGGCGGATGTGGCGGCCATCGAGCAGACCGGCCAGTTTTCCGGTCGCTACTTCGTGCTGATGGGCCACCTGTCGCCCCTCGATGGCATAGGCCCTGAGGAATTGGGGCTCGATATTCTGGAGCGGCGCCTGAAAGAGGAGGCTATCAGCGAGCTTATCCTCGCCACCAACCCCACTATCGAAGGGGATGCCACCGCCTGGTATATCGCCGACATGGCCCGCGCCGCCGGTGTCGAGGTGAGCCGCATCGCCCACGGGGTGCCGGTGGGGGGCGAACTGGAGCTGGTGGATGGCACTACACTCTCCCACTCCCTGATGGGGCGCCAGCGCCTGACCTAAGCCCGCTGGCCGCCTGTTGATGGCGACACGCATTGGCCGAAAAACCGGCAATCGAACGGAAAAAGAGGGGCGAGTGAGGCAGATTGCACACTCGCCCCTTGATATTTGATCGGCCGTCCCCATCTAGGTTGGGCGTATGTTCAACCCGATGTTTCTGAGGATTGGTCCATGACCCAAAGTGTTCATGCCGAAACCCACGGCTTTCAAACTGAAGTCAAACAACTGTTGAGCCTGATGGCCCACAGCCTCTACTCCAACAAAGAAGTATTCCTGCGCGAGCTTATCTCCAACGCCTCCGATGCGGCGGACAAGCTGCGATTCAAGGCGCTCTCCGATGCCTCTTTGTTCGAAAACGACGGCCAGTTGCGTGTGCGCCTGGTGGTGGACAAAGAGAAGCGTACCCTGACCATCTCCGATAACGGGATCGGCATGACCCGGGATCAGGTGATCGAGCACCTGGGTACCATCGCGAAATCCGGCACCGCCGAATTTTTCAAGAACCTCTCCGGTGATCAAGGCAAAGATTCCCAGCTGATTGGTCAGTTCGGGGTGGGCTTCTACTCCGCCTTCATCGTCGCTGACAAGGTGACCGTGGTCTCCCGTGCCGCCGGCACCGAGCCGAGCCAGGGCGTGCAGTGGGAATCGGAAGGGGAAGGCTCCTTTACCGTGGCTGACGTGACCAAAGAGGGTCGCGGTACCGACGTCATCCTGCACCTGCGCGCCGAAGAGGACGAGTTCCTCGACGACTGGCGCCTGCGCTCCGTGGTAGGCAAGTATTCTGACCACATCAGCGTGCCGGTGGAGATGTATAAAGAAGGCACCCCGGATCGGGAAGAAGATGGCGAGACCATCGTCGGTACCCCGGGCGAGTGGGAGCAGGTCAACCGTGCCACCGCTCTGTGGACCCGCAACCCGAAAGACATCAAGGATGAGGAGTATCAGGAGTTCTACAAGCACGTCGCCCACGACTTCGAAGATCCGCTGCTGTGGGGTCACAACCGGGTGGAAGGGGCTCAGGAGTACACCAGCCTGCTCTACGTGCCGGCCCGTGCACCGTTCGATCTCTACAACCGCGAACAGAAGCATGGCCTGAAGCTCTACGTGCAGCGCGTCTTCATCATGGACGACGCCGAACAATTTATGCCGACCTACCTGCGCTTCGTCAAAGGGGTGCTGGACTCCAACGATCTGCCGCTCAACGTGAGCCGCGAGATCCTGCAGGACAACAAGGTGACCGCCTCCCTGCGCAAGGCCTGCTCCAAGCGGGTGCTGACCATGCTCTCCAAGCTGGCCAAGGATGACGCCGAGAAGTACGCCAAGTTCTGGAAAGAGTTCGGCAATGTGCTCAAAGAGGGCCCGGCCGAGGATTACGCCAACCGCGAAGAGATCGCCAAGCTGTTGCGCTTTGCCAGCACCGCCGGCGAGGGCGAAGCCCAGACCGTGTCGCTCGAGGATTACGTTGGCCGCATGAAGGAAGGCCAGCAGAAGATTTACTACATCACCGCCGACTCCTATGCTGCGGCCAAGAACAGCCCGCACCTCGAGATCTTCCGCAAGAAGGGTGTCGAAGTGCTGCTGATGTGGGAGCGGGTCGACGAGTGGCTGATGAGTCATCTGACCGAGTTCGACGGCAAGCAACTCATCTCCGTCACCCGTGGCGAGCTGGATCTCGGTGATCTGGAAGACGAAGCCTCCAAACAGGCACAGGAAGAGGCCGAGAAGGCCAACGCAGGTCTGGTGGAGCGGGTCAAGAAGAGCCTGGGCGATGCGGTGAAAGAGGTGCGTGTCACCCACCGTCTGACCGACTCCCCCTCCTGCATCGTTACCGACACCTACGGCATGAGCACCCAGATGATCAAGCTGATGCGCGCGGCCGGTCAGCCGGTGCCGGAGCAGAAGTACATTCTGGAGCTCAACCCCGACCACGCCCTGGTGAAGAAGCTCGACACCATCGAAGACGAGGCGCTGTTTGGCGAGTGGGTCACCCTGCTGCACGAACAGGCCCAGCTGGCCGAGCAGGGCGGGCTGAACGATCCGGCGAGCTTTGTCTCCCGCATCAACCGTCTGCTGCTGCAAGCCTAAGCGGCAAGCATCAACAAAAAGCCCACTGCATGCAGTGGGCTTTTTTTATATCCGCAAGGGAAAAGGCTATCGACGGTATTCGTTGTCGTAGTTCTGAATGAGGCGGCGAGTCACCTCGTGTTGGGGATCGGCGAATACCTTGAGGGTCTTGCCACGCTCCACCACGCGCCCCTCGTGCATCACCAGCACCTCGTCACTGATGTGGCTCACCACCCCCAGGTCGTTGGCCACCAGCACATAGCTGAGTCCCATCGTCTCCTGCATCTCCAGCAGCAGGTTGATGATCTGGGAACGCACCGAGATATCCAGGGTTGAAAGAGCTTCATCTGCTACCACTATTTTGGGGTTGAGGATCAGCGCCCGCGCCAGCGCCACTCGCTGCTGCTGACCGGCGGAGAGCATCTGGGGGTAGAAGAGGGCGTGATCCGGCAGCATGCCCACCATGCGCAGGGTCTGGATCACCTTGTCCTGCCGCTCCTCCTCCGTCATCTCGGTGTTGAGACGCAGCGGGGTCTCCAGGATCTGGCCGACCCGGATTTTGCGGTTGAGGGAGGAGTTGGGGTCCTGAAAGATCATCCGCAGCAGCTTGCAGCGGGTCTGGTAGTCGCCGTGCACCATCCGCTGGCCATTGATGGCGATCTCGCCGCCGCTGGGTTCGATCATGCCCGCCAGAATGCGCGCCAGGGTGCTCTTGCCGGAGCCGGCCTCGCCGACAATGGCCAGAGTCTGGCCCACTTCAAGGTCAAACGAGAGGGGCTTGATGGCTTCCACCGCCTGGCGCCGGAACAGGCCGGTGCGGTTCTGGTAGGTCTTGCACAGGCCCCTGACCTGCAACAGGGAGGGGTCGAGTTCCTGCTGGGCCGCTTGCGGGGGAAGGTTGACGGTCAGGCTCATTTCTTGGGTTCTTCCATATTCAGCGGGAAGTGGCAACTGAACTGATGGCCCTTGATCTTGCTCATCAGCGGGGTCTGTACGCACTGCTTCTGGGCGTGGGGACAGCGGGGGCCGAGGCGACAGCCGATGGGCAGGTGCTGCAGCGGCGGAATGACCCCTGGCAGGGTTTCGAGTCGCGACTTGTGGCGCACCAGCTTGTCAAAGTCCGGGATGGATTTGAGCAGGGCGTCGGTATAGGGGTGGTGGGGGGTCTCCAGGATCTGCTCCCGGGTGCCCACCTCTACCATCTGGCCGCAGTACATCACGTTGATGGTGTCGGTCAGGTTGGCGATGGCGGCGATGTCGTTGCTGATGATAAGGATGGTGGTGTTGCCCAGCTTGTTCATCTTGTCCAGCAGCCGCAGGATCTGGGAGTGAGTGGTGGACTCCATGGCGCTGGTGGGCTCGTCGGCCACCAGCAGGCGCGGCTGGTTGGCAATCGCCATGGCGATCATCACCTTCTGGCACATGCCATCTGACAATTCGTGGGGGTAGGCGCGCATCACCTTGCGGTGATCCTTGACGCCGACCCGGTGGAGCAAGGCGATGGCCTTCTTCTTGCGCCACTGGAAGCGCTGCCAGAACTGCCCCTCGAAGGAGTCGGTCGGGATCGCCTCCTCAAGCTGGGTGCCTATCTCTTCGGAAGGATCGAGACAACTGATGGGGTCCTGGAAGATCATGGCTATTTCACGGCCCATGATGCGGCGCCGCTCCCGGGGGGCCATGGTCAGCAAGTCCATGTCGTTGAAGCGCATCCGGTCGGCGCGCACCGTCCAGTTGTCCTTCTGGATACCGACGATCACCTTGGCCACCAGACTCTTGCCGGAGCCGGATTCTCCCACCAGGCCGCGGATCTCCCCCTCGGCCAGGGTCAGGCTCACCTTGTCCACCGCCTTGACCTTGCCCTGTGGGGTGTCAATTTCGATGGTGAGATTGCGAATATCGAGCAGGGGCATCAGTGACCTTCCTCATGACGATGTGGCACTGGGCGCGCCACGGCGCCGGTGCTGATATTGGCTTTGTCGAACAGGGGCTGCATTAGTCATTCCCCTCCTTGAGTGCTTCACGAATGCCTTCCCCCACCAGGTTGGTCACCAGCACGCTGAACAGGATGGCGATGCCGGGCAGAGTCACGGTCCAGGGGGCGAGGTAGATGAGATCCCCCGAGTCGCCGAGCATGGCCCCCCACTCGGGTTGCGGCGACTGGGCGCCGAGACCGAGAAAGCCCACCGCCGAGATGTCGAGGATGGCGGCCGACAGGGTACGGGTGGTCTGGGTCACCAGGGTTTCGACGATATTGGGCAGGATGGCGAGGCGCATGATCCGGAAAGGGGGCGAACCATCGAGGCGGCTTGCGGTGATGTACTCCTTTTGCATCTCGGCGTGCACCGCGTTGTAGGTGGCGCGGATGAAAGGGGGGATCAGCGCGAGAGTGATGGCGATCAGGGTGTTGAACAGGCCGGGCCCCAGGATGGCGACCACCAGGATCGCCAGCAGCAGGGAGGGGATGGAGAGCAGGGTATCGAGCAGGTGGTGCAGTACGCTCGATTTGAGCCCCTTGCTCATGCCCCCCAGGATGCCGATGGCCGAGCCCACCACCAGGGCGATGACCACCACCACCAGTGCATAACCGAAGGTGAGCCGTGCTCCCACCACCAGGCGGGAGAGCATGTCACGGCCCAGATCGTCGGTGCCGAGGAAGTAATCGATGTTGCCGTTGTTGGACCAGGAGGGGGCCAGCAACAGGTGGGTGGGATGCTGCTCGTCAATGCCGTAGGGCACCAGCAGTGGTCCGAACAGGGTGATGGCGATCAGCAGCAGGAAGCACCAGAGCCCCGCCATCGCCAGGGGATTGCGGCGATAGGCAGCCCAGGTCTGCTCCATGGGGGAGAGGATCTTGAGCTCGGGATAGATGTTCGATTTATCTTGCATAGGATACCTGGCTCCGGGTTACGCCATGAGCGCGTTCAATCTTGTCTGGCATACAACTCTTTGCGCCTTGCCGGATAGATAAGGGTGGTCAGCAATTCGGTGCTGACGCTGATGAAAATCACGAAACTGGCCACTACCAAGGTGGCGCCGCGAATGGCGGCGTAGTCCTGCAGGGCGATGCTGCTGATGAGCCAGCGGCCAATGCCGTGCCACTCGAACACTACCTCGGTGATCATGGCGGAGGTGAGCACGCTGCCAAGCTGCAGGCCGAGCAGGGGCAGCACCGGGGGCAGGGCATTCTTCAGACCATGGCGCCAGACGATCTGGGCCCGGGAGAGGCCGCGGCTCGCCGCCGCCTTGATGTAGTTCTGCTTCATCACGTCGATGAGGGAGCTGCGCACATGGCGGATCACCTCGGTGGTGGGCACTACCGCCAGCACCAGGGAGGGGAGGATGAGGTGGCGCAGGGCATCGTGCAGCGCCGCCTCCCGCCAGGGTTCGTGGCTCAGCAGCACATCGATCAGGGCGATGCCGGTGATGGTGGGCACGTCATAAAGCAGGCTGATCTGGCCGGAGGCAGGCAACCAGCCGAGATCCAGCGAGAAGAGCATCACCACCAGAAGGGCCAGCCAGAACACGGGGACGGCATAGCCGATCAGTCCCGCCGTCATGATGGAGAGGTCGAGCCCCCGTCCCTGATAGAGGGCGGCCAGGGTACCAAGGGGAATCCCCACCAGCAGCGAGATGGCAAAGGCCGCAAAGCAGAGGATCAGGGTGGCGGGGAAGTAGTGGCGGATCTCGTCCAGCACCGGCAGCCCGGAGACGCTGGAGAGCCCCAGATCGCCGGCCAGGATGCGGCGCAGGAAGTCGGGATAGCCGCGCCAGAAACTGAGCTCGTGGCCGATGAGGCGATACTCCAGCAGATAGGCGACCAGGGTTAGCGCCAGCAGGGTGATGAGCAGCAGGTTGATGCGACGCAAGGTGTAGAGAAACATGCTTACTCCCTGTAGGCCTGATTGAAGACGGTGCCACCAAAGGGCATCAGCTGCAGCCCTTCGATATCGCTGCGGCTGATCTGGGTGCGCAGGGCATGGGCCAGCGGAATGAGCGGCAACTGCTCGTTGAGCAGGGTCTGGGCGTAATAGTAGTTGCGCAGCCGAAACGCCAACTGGGGTGTGGTGACCGCATCGTCAAGCAACTGATCGAAGGCCGGGTTGCACCAGCGGCTGTAGTTATTGCCCCGCTCCACCGCCGAGCAGCTCAGCAGCTGGCGAAAGAAGTTGTCCGGGTCGGCGTTGTCGGCAATCCAGCCAGACAGCAGGCTGTCATACTGCCCCTTCATGAGGCGGCGCTCGATAACGGGCCAGGCCTGCTGCACTATCTTGAGCCTGATCCCCACCCTGGCGAGATCATTGCGCATCAGTTGGGCGGTCTTGATGGCATCCGGGTTGTAGGGGCGGGCGTCCGGCTGCACCAGCACCTGCATCTCGAAACCCTGCTCCAGACCCGCCTGTTTGAGCAGTAGGCGGGCCCGTTTCAGGTCCTGCTTGCGCTGGGGCAGGCTCGGGTTGTAACCCCAGGAGAGGGGCGGCAGCAGACTGTTGGCGGGCAAGCCTGTATCGAAATAGACCGCCTGCAGCAGATTGTCGACATTGATGGCGCTGGCGATGGCCTGGCGCACCTTGATGTCGTTGAACGGCGGCTTGCGGGTATTGAGGGCCAGGAAGGCGACGTTCATCCCGGACTGGACCGACAGGTTGAGATCCGGGTGCTGCTTGATCACTGACAGCTGGCTGGCAACCGGGGTGCTCATCACGTCGCACTCGCCGGTCAGCAGTTTGGCCAGTCGCTTGGAGGACCTGGGAGTGATGTCGTAGACCAGCTGTTCAATCCTGGCCTCGCCGCCCCAGTAGCCGGGGTGGCGCAGGTAGCGGATGAACTCGTTGTGGCGGTACTCCTTGAAGCGGAAGGGGCCGGTGCCGATGGGGCGGCTGTCGAGCAGCGCCGGGGTACCGGCTTTGAGCATCTGATCGGCATATTCGGCGGAGAGGATCACCGCATAGTCGCTGGCCAGGGTGGCGAGGAAGGAGGCATTGGGCTGGTTGAGCTCGAACACCACTGTCTGCGGATCTTTCGCGTAGACCCGCTTGATCAGCTGATCCTGCCCCAGGCTGTAGAAATAGGGATAGTCGCCGCCGGAAACCTGGTGATAGGGATGAAGGAGATCGAGCTGGCGCTCGTAGGTGAAGACCACATCCTCGGCGTTGAGGGTGCGGGTCGGCGTAAACCAGGGGGTCTGGTGAAACGTGACGCCCTGGCGCAGGGTCAGGGTATAGGTGAGGCCATCCTCGCTTATCTGCCACTTGCTCGCCAGGGCCGGCTCCAGCGTCAGGGTATTGGGGTTGACCTCCAGCAGGCGGTCATAGAGCGGACGGGCACTGGCGTCCAGCGTTACCCCCGAATTGGAGACATGGGGGTTGAAGGAGAGGGGAGAGCCCTCGGCGCAGTAAATGAGCCCGGTTTTCGAGGCCTCGGACTGCTTCTGGCAGCCGGTGACCAGCACCAGCAGGCCGAGCAGCAAGGGTTTGAGCATTCTCATTGTCTAACCATGTTTTTATACGAAGGTGCCAGCGTCGTGGCTGGCGTGTCGCGGGAGCCGGTCTCAACCGATCTCCGTCTGGTCCTGTTCTGCATCATTGTCACCATCTTG
Source organism: Aeromonas sp. S9(2024) (assembly GCF_041403185.1). Classification (NCBI taxonomy): domain Bacteria; kingdom Pseudomonadati; phylum Pseudomonadota; class Gammaproteobacteria; order Aeromonadales; family Aeromonadaceae; genus Aeromonas; species Aeromonas sp. S9(2024). Next base: position 136,906 of record NZ_JBGLRE010000006.1, on the reverse strand, counting down.
CAGCTGATACTTGCGTAGCATGCCACGGAACTGGTGATAGCTTAAGGCCAGCAGTTGGGCGGCTTTGCGCTGATTATACTGGGATTGCTGCATCGCTTGCTTGAGTAAATTAATCTCGTACTCCGCCACCGCCTGCTTCAGATCGAGCGGCAGGGCCAGGGGGGGCGTCATCCCGCCCGCAGGAACAGAGCGCTCTTCCGGCATGACTGGCGTTGTGGCGACCGCCGTCTGGCGCGGCCGCCAAGGGGAGTCGAAGGGATTGATCACCAGATCAGACAGCGGCAACTGGGGGTTGCCCTGACGGTAGATGCTGCGCTCCACCACGTTTTTCAGCTCCCGCACATTGCCAGGCCAGGGGTAGTCCAGCAGCAGCTGGGTCGCTTTTCGCGAGAACCCGGCGAACAGCGGATAGCCCAGCTCCCGGGTCATGCCGTGGGCAAAGTGCTCCGCCAGCATCAGGATGTCTTCCCGGCGCTCGCGCAGCGGGGGCAGGGTGATGACGTCAAAGGCGAGGCGGTCGAGCAGATCGTGGCGAAATTGCCCCTTGTCGGCGAGGGCCGGCAGATCCTCGTTGGTGGCGCACACCAGCCGCACATCGACCTTGAGCGCCTTGGCACCACCGACCCGCTCGAATTCGCCATATTCGATGACCCGCAGCAGTTTCTCCTGCACCCGGGCGCTGGTGGTGGCCAGCTCGTCGAGAAACAGGGTGCCGCCGTCGGCCCGCTCAAACCGCCCCTGGTGGCGCTTGGCCGCGCCGGTGAAGGAGCCTGCCTCGTGACCGAACAGCTCGGTTTCCAGCAGACTCTCGCTCAGAGTGGCGCAGTTGACGGTGACAAAGCTTTGATCCCAGCGCGTCGAGAGATAATGTAGGCGGTGGGCGATGAGCTCCTTGCCGGTTCCCCGCTCACCGATGATCAGCACGGGTTTGCGCAGCGGGGCGAGGCGTGAGGCCTGCTCAATGATCTCGAGAAACACGTTGGATTCTCCCAGCAGGCTTTCCGTGGCCGTGGTCATAGTGATCCCTGTCGGTTATAAAAGCTGGTCAATCTTACCAAAAGTTGGTGATTTTTATCACCACTTGTACCGGGCACCTTGAAACGCGATCATTCTGCACCCATATAAATCAAAGAGTTAAATTTCGTTCCAGATTGGCACACAAGTTGCCATTGTCAATGGAGAAACAACGCCATGCCAATAACAGGAGTGCAATCATGAGTATTTTTTCCCGTCTGGCCGACATCATCAATTCCAACCTGACGGCCCTGCTCGACAAGGCAGAAGATCCCCAGAAGATGGTGCGCCTGATCATCCAGGAGATGGAAGACGAATTGGTGAAGGAGCGCTCCAACCTGGCCCGCTTCCTCGCCAGCCAGAAAGAGATCGGCCGTCAGGTCGCCCGTCATCAGGAGCGGGTGGACGAGTGGCAGGCCAAGGCCGAACTGGCCCTGACCAAGGGACGTGAGGATCTGGCCCGCGCCGCCCTCATCGAGAAGAAAAAGCAGACCGAGCTGGCCGACGCGCTCCTGCGCGAGCAGCAGGCGGTGGACAGCGGCATCGAGAAGCTGGGGGAGGAGATCCGTCAGCTGGAAGCCAAGCTTGAAGATGCCCGCGCCCGCCAAAAAGCGATGGCCATTCGCAGCGAAGCGGCCAGCAGCCGTCTCAACGTGCAGAGCCAGGTGGCCCGTGGTGACAGCCAGGCGGTGGTCAGCAAGTTCGAGCGCATGGAGCGTCGCATCGACGAGATGGAGGCCCGCGCCGATCTGGGACAGTCCGACAAGGCGCTGGATCAACAGTTTGCCGAGCTGGAGGTAGACGATCAGATAAGCCGCGAACTTGAGGCCATGCGTCAGAAGCTGGGCCAGGGCGACAGTGCGCCGAAACAGGGGGAGTAACAGATGGAAGATCTGCTGGGTGTATTGATGGTTCCCATGGTGGTCTTCATGGTGGTGGTGGCTCCCATCTGGCTGGTGCTGCACTACCGGGCCAAGGGGCGGATCGGCGCCGGGTTGGCCGATAGCGAGCGGGAGCAGCTGCAAGGGCTGCTGGCCCGCGCCGAGAAGATGCAGGAGCGAGTCGGGGCACTCGAGTCGATTCTGGACGCTGAAGTCCCGGGCTGGAGGAACAAGGTATGAACAGCGCGTATCGTGAGGGGCGCAATCTCTATCGCGATCCCCGCCAGGGCAAGATAGCGGGGGTCTGCGCCGGTCTTGCCGACTATTTCGGGGTGGAGACCTGGATCGTGCGCCTGCTGGCCATCAGTGGCCTCATCTTCGCCGGCTTCATCACCTTCACCGCCTATATGGCGGCCTGGTTCCTGCTCGACAAGAAGCCGGTCACCCTCTATGAGCAGGAGGAAGAGGCCTTTGCCGAGGTACGAATGAAGGCGCGCAGCTGGCAGGCGGGGATCACCCCCCATCAGGCCCTGGGGCGGATCCATCGCGAGCTCGATGCGCTGGAGCCCAGATTGCAGCAGATCGAGAAGCTGGTGACCTCCAAGGAGTTCACCCTGCAGCGGGAGTTTCGCAAGCTGTAAGCCAGCCACCGGCCCTGTGCGAACCTCTCACCCCGCAGACAGGCACTTGCCACCACCAAGGTGGCGGCAGGTGCCCATCGGCAGAGGCGAGTGTTTGGACGGGGAGACTATCCAAGCCAATCAGCAACACCATCACCAACCCAATCACCAAGCTAGGGAGAACGGGATCAGCCTTGATACTCAATAAACTGGAACAGAAGTTGAATCGCCTGCAACACAAGGCGAGCGACGTGGTGAACCGGGTTCGGGATCGCCACATCCGGCTGGCGGTGACCGGCCTCTCCCGCAGCGGCAAGACCGCCTTCATCACCGCCCTGGTCAACCAGCTGGAACATGCGGCCATCGACGGTCGTCTGCCCCTGTGGGATGCCCTGCGCCAGGGGCGCATTCTCGGTGCCCGCCGGGTGCCGCAGCAAAATCCCCATATTCCCACCTTTGCCTACGAGCGCGGCCTCGACTCCCTGTTTGGCGATCCGCCGGCCTGGCCCGAGCCCACTCGTGGGGTAGCCGAGGTGCGCCTCGAAATCCGTTATCGCACCCGTCATCCCCTGCGCAAGCACCTGGGGGAGATCTCCACCCTCTACGTGGATCTGGTGGACTATCCGGGGGAGTGGTTGCTCGATCTGCCGTTACTCGAGATGAGTTATGAGCAGTGGAGCGAGCAGGTGTGCGATCAGCTGCGCCGCCCCGAGCTGCAGACCCTCGCCGCCGGCTGGCTGACGCCCGCCTGGCAAGCGGATCAACCCTTCGAGGAGCGGCCGGTCGCCCAGCTTGCCGAGCGCTATACCGACTATCTGCACGCCTGCAAGCGGGAGCTGGGACTGCACCTTATCCAGCCCGGTCGCTTCGTGTTGCCGGGGGAGTATGCTGGTGCCCCCATGCTGCAGTTTGTGCCCTGGGTGTGGGACAAGCCTGCCGGCGAACCCGTTGATGGCACCCTCTACGCCACCCTCAAGCAGCGTTTTGAGCAGTACAAGCAGCACCTGGTGCAGGGTTTTTATGAGCAGCACTTCGCGGGCTTTGATCGCCAGATCGTGCTGGTGGACTGTTTGCAGCCCCTCAATGCCGGCGCCGCCAGCTTTGGCGACATGCAACAGGCCATCGCTCGCATCATGGAGAGCTTTGCCTACGGCAAGAGCAACTGGTGGCGCCGGCTCTTCTCGCCGCGTATCGACAAGCTGTTGTTTGTGGCGAGCAAGGCGGATCACGTGACGCCGGAGCAGCACGGTCCCCTGGTCTCCCTGCTCCAGCATCTGGTGCGTAGTGGTCGCGGCCAGGCCCGCTTTGAGGGGATCTCCACAGAGTGCCTGGCGCTGGCCGCCATCAAGGCGACCGAAGTGGGCAAGGGGGTGGCCAATGGCCGCGAGTTTCCCGCCATCCGTGGCACCAGCCTCTCGGGTGAGCCGCTCTTGCTGTTCCCGGGCGAGGTGCCCTCCCATATTCCGCCCGCGCAATGGTGGAACACCCAGGGCTTTGATTTTCAGGCGTTTCGCCCCATGCCCATGAGTGCCCATCAGGTGCTGCCCCATATCCGGCTCGATGCGGCGCTGGAGTTTTTGCTCGGGGATCATCTCGAATGAGTCGTGCGCGCTGTCGTGTCGTGCCGACACGCCGCGCACAGGAGAAAAAGTGATGAACGATCAGACAAAACAACACGGGGATGCCAAGGCATCGCTGCAGGGCAAGGTGATCCTGGAGCCAGCCCTCAAGGTGGCGAGCGAGGAGCGACCGCCTGCCCCCGCCCAGCGTCTCGATGAGACCAGCTTCGAGCGCCTCGACGATCTCGATGCCCTCACCGAGGTGGAGCCGGCTCTGACCCTGCGGCCGCGCCGGCGTCATCGGTTGCTCGCCTGGGGGCTGGGGGCGGTCGGCCTGCTCTCCCTGGGGCAATATGGCGCCTTCCTCTACGATCAATTTCTCACCACCCCTCTCTGGGGCAGCGCCTGGCTGCTGGCCTCAGGCCTGGTGGCGGTGGGTACCGCCGGGGTGGTGGGGCGCGAGTGGTTGCGGCTGCGCACCCTCAAGAAGCGCCAAGATGTGCGCTCGCGGGCCGAAGACTTGCTGGCCCATCAGGGGGTCGGGCAGGGGCTGGCGTTCTGCGAACAGCTGGCCGAGCGCAGCGGTGACAAGGGGCGCGAAGGGTACCAGAGCTGGCTTGCCCAGCTCGACGAGAGCCACAGCGATCGGGAGGTGCTGACTCTCTACAGCCAGCTGGTGCTCGGCGAGCGCGACAAGCTGGCCCTGGCGCGGGTGGCCAAGTGGTCGGGGGAGGCCGCCGTGCTGGTGGCCCTGAGCCCGCTTGCCACCGTCGACATGATGCTGATGCTGTGGCGCAACCTGCGGATGATCGAGGACATCGCCGATGTCTACGCCATCGAGCTTGGTTACTGGAGCCGCATTCGCCTCATTCGCCAGGTGTTTCGCAACATGCTCTACGCCGGTGCCACCGAGCTGGTGACCGAGGTGGGGATGGACTTGCTGGGGGCCGAGCTCACTGCCAAGCTCTCCGCCCGCGCCGCGCAAGGGGTGGGGGCCGGGCTGCTTACCGCTCGCCTTGGTCTGCGTACCATAGAGGCGTGCCGCCCGTTGCCCTGGTGCGCGGATGAGAAACCCAAACTCGGTGAGCTGCGCAAGCGGCTGATCGGCCAGCTGGCAGGTTATCTCAACAAAGGCTGATCCTGCCTTTCGATGACATGTGGATCATCGCATCCCCGCCGATCCTGTTTAAGGGTGGCGGGGATGCGTCGTGTTGCCCCTCCGGTTCAGCAACTGTGATCCCTGTGTGCATTGTTGTCCGGCGGGCATTGCGGGTAAGCTGGCCATTCGACCGATGCTCTACGGCAAGGATGCCAGATGAACTTTACCTTTCGCCAGATCCGCTATTTCGTGGCGGTGGCCGACAGCTTCTCGGTGAGCCGCGCCGCCGCCGAGTTGCATATTTCCCAGTCGGCGGTCACCAGCGCCATCCGCGAACTGGAGACCGAGCTCGGTGCCCCCCTGTTCGATCGCAACCCGCGCGGGGTTAGCCTCACCACCCAGGGCCACCAGTTTTTACTGCACGCTCGCCGCATCCTCGGCGCCATGACCGAGGCCAGCCACTCCCTCAAGGCGGTGGCCCAGCAGGATCAGGGGCGGCTCACTATCGGCGTGACGACCCTGGTGGCGGGCTACTACCTGTCGGAGGCGCTCGGCCGTTTTCGCCGCGCCTTTCCGGCGGTGCAGATCGAGGTGAAGGAGGATGAGCAGCCCTATCTTGAGCACCAGATCGTCAATGGCGAGGTTGATGTGGGGATCCTGATGACCAACCGCACCATCCGCCAGGAGGCGTTCGATACCGAGCTGCTGACCCGCTCGCCGCTGCGGCTCTGGCTTGCCGCCAACCACCCGTTCTGCGCCGAATCCACCCTCTCTCTCAAGGCGCTGGGGGAGGAGCCCATGATCTCCCTGACCGCCGATCAGCTGGATCAGATCATCGGCGGCGGGCTGCGTCGCTACGGCGTTGCGCCGCGCACCGTATTGCGCACTGCCTCGGTGGAAGCGGTGCGCAGCCTGGTGGCGAGCCAGCTCGGCGTCGCCCTGCTGCCGGATTTTGCCTATCGCCCCTGGTCGCTGGAGCAGGAGCGAGTCGAGGCTCGTGCCATCAAGGAGCCGATCCCCGCCATCGACATCGGCCTGGTGTGGCGACGTGGTTCCCGGCTGGATTGGACCGCCCGCGAGTTTATCGATATCGCGCGGGATCAGAGCCGGTTGCGGGCTCGCCAGCAGGCTTCCCGCTAACCGAAGGGATGGCGTCAACCATCAGGCGGGGTTGTCGCTAAAAATCAGATTCATCTGCACTCGATATCGATTTTGCAGATACCAAAGCCGTTAAAAATTGAAATTCTCATTGCTCCCACCTTCTCCTACGCTCATGACTGGTTAACGGGATGTTAATGCCTACTGTGGCGCCGCCACGGTTGCCAATCATGCAAGGAGAGCAAGATGAAATTGACCCCTCTGACCCTGGCCCTGATCCCGGCGCTGCTGGCAGGCCAGACTCAGGCCGCCCCCACCTCACTCGGCAAGGGGGAAGGCCAGCTCAACATTGTGGCCTGGGCCGGTTATATCGAGCGCGGTGAAACTGACAAGAATTACGACTGGGTCACTGGATTTGAAAAAGAGACCGGCTGCAAGGTCAACGTCAAGACGGCGGCCACCTCGGACGAGATGGTGGCGCTGATGAACGAGGGGGGCTTCGATCTGGTGACCGCCTCCGGCGATGCCAGTCTGCGTCTCATCGCTGGCGGCAAGGTGCAGGCGCTCAATCTGGCGCTCATTCCGAGCTACAACAAGATAGATCCCCGCCTGCAAAATGCCCCCTGGCACACGGTGGATGGCAAGCACTACGGCGTGCCCTACCAGTGGGGCGGCAATATCCTGATGTACAACACCAAGGTGTTCCCCAAGGCGCCGGACTCCTGGAACGTGGTGTTCGAGGAGCAAACCCTGGCGGACGGCAAGTCCAACAAGGGGAGGGTGCAGGCGTTTGACGGCCCCATCCACATCGCCGATGCGGCCCTCTATCTGATGACCCATCAGCCGGCCCTCGGTATCAAGGATCCGTATGAACTGAACGAGGATCAGTACAAGGCCTCCCTCGACCTGCTGCGCCAGCAACGCCAGCTGGTGGGACGTTACTGGCACGACGCCTTCGTCCAGATCGATGACTTCAAGAACGAGGGAGTCGTGGCCTCCGACTCCTGGCCGTTCCAGGCCAATACCCTGATCGCCGACAAGCAGCCCGTCGCCACGACGGTGCCCAAGGAAGGGGTCACCGGTTGGGCCGATACCAGCATGGTGCACAGTGGCGCCAAAAACCTCACCTGTGCCTACAAGTGGCTGGAGCACTCCCTCAACAACAAGTTGCAGGGGGATCTCGCCTCCTGGTTCGGTTCCGTGCCCGTGGTGCCGGCCGCCTGCGAGGGAAATGCCCTGCTCGGGAAAGAGGGGTGCAAGACCAACGGCATCGACAACTTCGATCGGGTGCACTTCTGGCGTACCCCCGTCTCCCAGTGCAAGAGCCAAGGGACCTGTGTGCCTTATTACCGTTGGGTTTCCGACTATATCGCCATCCTGGGTGGCCGCTGATCCAGACTTGGCAATGCTGTAACCACAGGGCCGGACAGGAGTCCGGCCCGCTTCCCTCTGACAAGGACGTACCATGACAGCCGTACAATTTGACCGGGTCAGCCGCCACTATGGCGAGGTGGCCGCGGTTGACGACATCTCCTTCCAGATCCCGGCCGGCGAGTTCTTCACCCTGCTGGGGCCGAGCGGTTCCGGCAAGACCACCTGCCTGCGGATGATCGCGGGTTTCGAATACCCGAGCGAGGGGGAGATCCGCCTGTTCGGTGAACCCTGCTCGACGGTGCCGCCCTACGATCGCAACCTCAATACGGTGTTTCAGGACTACGCCCTGTTCCCCAACATGGATGTGCGCGACAACATCGGTTACGGCCTGATGCTCAAGGGCGTGGGCAAGGCGGAGCGCTACCGCAAGGTGGACGAGATGCTGGAGCTGGTACGCCTGCCCGGTGTCGGCAACCGCAAGCCCGGCCAGCTCTCCGGCGGCCAGCGCCAGCGCATCGCCATTGCCCGCGCGCTGATCAACCAGCCGCGTATCCTCTTGCTGGACGAGCCGCTGGGGGCGCTCGATCTCAAGCTGCGCGAGCAGATGCAGCTTGAGCTCAAAGCGCTGCAGCGCCAGCTCGGCATCACCTTCATCTTCGTCACCCACGATCAGCAGGAGGCGCTCTCCATGAGCGACCGCATCTGCATCTTCAATCAGGGCAAGATCGAGCAGATCGCCGCGCCGGACACCATCTACGACGCCCCCGCCACCCCCTTCGTCGCCCGCTTCGTCGGCACCGTCAACCTGTTCGAGGGGGAGCAGGCCCGCCGCCTGTGTGGCGATGCTCGCCAGATGATGGTGCGCCCGGAGCGGATCCGCCTCGCCGAGGCCGGCGCTCCCGGCTGGTCCGGGGAGGTGCGCGAGGTGGAGTACCTCGGCCCCTTCGTGCGCTACCGGGTCGATCTCGGCGAGCAGCTCGAGCTTATCGTCAACCATCCCAACGAGGGCCAGGCCCGTCTGCCCCGTGGCACCCGGGTCAGCCTCAGCTGGCCGGAGCAGGCGATCCATCGTCTGCACACCGCCCACCAGGGAGCTCAACCATGAGCGCCCCCCACAGTGCGAGCCTTGCCATGAGCCAAGCTACCGACTCCGTTCGCTTCAGGCCGCTGCGGCGCCTCTCCACCCTGCTCTATGGCCGCTCCGGCCTGCTGCTGGCCATCCTGCTGGGGCCGCCCCTGCTCTGGCTCGGCATCATCTATGTCGGCTCCCTGCTGATGCTGCTCTCCAACGCCTTCTTCGGGCTGGACGAGTTCAGCGGCCAGATCCGACACGAGCTGGGCCTGCAGAACTTCGTTGCCCTGCTGCGGGCGGAGAACCTGGACGTGATCCTGCGCACCGTCGGCATGTCCCTGCTGGTGACCCTGGCCTGCGCCCTGCTCGGTTTCCCCGTCGCCTACTACATGGCGCGCTACACCAGCGGCAAGACCCGGGCCCTGTTCTACGTCGGTATCATGCTGCCGCTCTGGTCCAGCTATCTGGTGCGGGTCTATGCCTGGAAGCTGATCCTGGCCAAGGAGGGGGTTATCAGCTGGCTGGCGGACACCCTGGGGCTGGACTGGCTGCTCGACGCCATCCTCTCCTTGCCGGTGATAGGGGGGCCGTCGCTCTCCTTCTCCCGCATCGGCACCTTCATCGTGTTCGTTTACGTCTGGCTGCCCTTCATGATCCTGCCCATCCAGGCGGCGGTGGAGCGGATCCCGCGCTCTCTGCTTGAGGCGAGCAGTGATCTGGGCGCCACCCCGGCCCAGACCTTTCGCACCCTGATCCTGCCGCTGGCCCTGCCCGGCGTGGTGGCGGGCTCCATCTTCACCTTCTCCCTGACGCTGGGGGACTACATCATCCCCGGCATCATCGGCAACTCCACCATGTACATCGGCCAGGTGGTCTACATGCAGCAGGGCACCGCCGGCAACCTGCCCTTCGCCGCCGCCTTCTCGCTGGTGCCGATCCTCATCATCGCCATCTACCTGACCATAGCGAAACGCTTGGGGGCCTTCGATGCGCTCTAATCCCTCTACGAACCAGCCCTCCGGCCTGCTCAAGTACGCGGCCATCGGCGGCCTCTTGTTCCTGCACTTCCCGATCCTGTTCATCTTCCTCTACGCCTTCACCAGCGAGAGCAAGAGCTACCAGTTCCCGCCCCCCGGACTCACCCTCAAGTGGTTCGAGGTGACCCTCAACCGCCCCGATGTGTGGCGCGCCATCCAGCTGTCGCTGGAGGTGGCCGGTCTCGCTACTCTGGTGGCCATGGTGCTCGGCACCCTGGCGGCGGGGGCCATCGCCCGCAGCCGCTTCTTCGGCCAGGAGGTGGTGTCACTCCTGCTGGTGCTGCCCATCGCCCTGCCCGGCATCGTCACCGGCATCGCGCTGCGCTCCGCCTATGGCGTGATGGAGATCCCCTTCAGCTTCTGGACCATCGTCATCGGTCACGCCACCTTCTGCGTGGTAGTGGTCTACAACAACGCCCTGGCGCGCTTTCGCCGCACCAATCAGAGCCTCATCGAGGCGTCGATGGATCTCGGCGCCGACGGCTTCCAGACCCTGCGCTACGTGATCCTGCCCAACCTCGCCACCGCGCTGCTGGCGGGGGGCATGCTGGCATTTGCCCTCAGCTTTGACGAGGTGATCGTCACCACCTTCACCGCCGGCCAGCAGACCACGCTGCCCATCTGGATGTATCAGGAGCTGATCCGCCCGCGCGATCGGCCGGTCACCAACGTGGTGGCGCTCATCATAGTGGCCTTCACCACCATTCCCATTCTGCTTGCCTACTACCTCACCCGCGACGGCCAGGACGTCGCCGGCAGTGGCAAATAACGACTCAACGCGTGCGCAAGGATGCAACCATGAAACTCTCTACCCAACTCTTGATCGACGGTCAGTTCGTCACCGGTGACGGCCAGGCCGAGCCCATCCTCAACCCGGCTACCGGTGAGCTGATCGCCTCGGTGCCCGAAGCCTCGTTCGAGCAGGTGAACCGGGCGGTGAACGGCGCCCAACGCGCCTTCGCCCAGTGGAGCCGCACCACGCCAGCCCAGCGCAGTACCCTGCTGCTGCGCCTGGCCGATGCCATCGAACGCCACGCCGAGGAGTTTGCGGCGCTGGAATCCCTCAACTGCGGCAAGCCCTATCTGGCGGTGCTGAACGACGAGCTGCCGGCGGTGGTGGACTGCTTCCGCTTCTTCGCCGGTGCCGCCCGCTGCCTGCAGGGGCCGCTCGCCGGGGAGTACATCGAGGGGCACACCAGCATGATCCGCCGTGACCCCATCGGAGTGGTGGGCAGTATCGCCCCCTGGAACTATCCGCTGATGATGGCGGCCTGGAAGATGGCCCCGGTGCTCGCCGCCGGCAATACGGTCGTGCTCAAGCCCTCCGAGCAGACCCCCCTCACCGCCCTGCGCCTGGCGGAGCTGGCCAGCGAGCTCTTCCCACGCGGCGTCATCAACATCGTCTGCGGCCGGGGCGAGAGCGTGGGGGCACCGCTGGTGGAGCACCCGCTGGTACGCATGGTGTCGCTGACCGGTGACATCGCCACCGGCCAGAAGATCCTGCAGAGCGCCGCCCGTACCATGAAGCGCACCCACCTTGAGCTGGGGGGCAAGGCGCCGGTCATCATCTTCGACGATGCGGATCTGGAGGCCGTGGTGGCGGGCATCCGCACCTTCGGCTTCTACAACGCCGGCCAGGACTGCACCGCCGCCTGCCGCATCTATGCCCAAGGCAAGATCTATGACAAATTCGTCGCCGCCATGACGAATGCGGTGGCCTCCATCAAGGTGGGCGGTCCGCGCGAGGAGGGGGTGGAGATGGGACCGCTTATCTCGGACCGGCAGCGCAACCGGGTGGCCAGCTTCGTGGAGCGGGCCCAGAGCAGCGGCCACGTGGAGGTGACCACCGGCGGCAAGATCCGCGCCGGTAACGGTTTTTTCTTCGAGCCGACCCTGATCGCCCATGCCCGCCAGGAGGATGAAATCGTACGCCGGGAGGTGTTCGGCCCCGTGGTGTCGGTGACCCGCTTCAGCGACGCCGAGCAGGTGGTGCAGTGGGCCAACGACTCCGACTACGGCCTCGCCAGCTCGGTCTGGACCCGGGATCTCGGCCTTGCCAGCAAGGTGGCCAACCACCTGCAGTACGGCTGCACCTGGATCAACACCCACTTTATGCTCACCTCCGAGATGCCCCACGGCGGCATGAAGATGTCCGGCTATGGCAAGGATCTCTCCCTCTACGCCCTGGAGGACTACACGGTGCCGCGCCACATCATGGTCAAGCTCTAGCAGCGTAGCCAGAATGGTTGTCACAAATTATTTACATTTGTTGCCGCCAGCCGACCCGAGGGTCGGCTGCTTTTTTGCGGGGCGAAACGTTACAGTGATCCAGAGAGTGTCAAGGAGCCCGCACCGGGCTGAGGGATGGAACCGCTATGACAACGCTTTACACCGCATATCAGCCGGATGCCCGGGGTGTCATTCACTACCCGGATGAAGATCATGGCACCTGGCAGATCCTGATCGCCCGCCAACTCGGGGCGCTGGAGGGGAGGGCGTGCGATGAGTACCTGGCGGGGCTGGCCCGCCTCGGCCTGCCCCGGGATCGCATCCCCCAGTTGGCAGAGATCAATGCCGTGTTGCAAGAGGCCACCGGCTGGTCGGTGGCCGCGGTACCTGCCCTCATCTCGTTCGATCGCTTCTTCGCCCTGCTGGCCAATCGCCAGTTTCCGGTGGCGACCTTCATTCGCCATCGGGACGAGCTCGACTACCTGCAGGAGCCGGATATCTTTCACGAGATCTTCGGTCACTGCGCCATGCTGACCAATCCCGCCTTTGCTCACTTCACTCATCTCTATGGCCAGCTGGGGCAGAAGGCAAGCAAGGAGGAGCGGGTCTTTCTGGCGCGCCTTTACTGGTTCACCGTGGAGTTTGGCCTGATTGAAAGCCCGGCGGGGCTTAGGATCTACGGCGGCGGTATTCTCTCTTCCATCGGCGAGACCGCCTATGCCCTCTCGGGCCAGCCGCTGTTGCAACCCTTCGACCTGCTCGAGATACTGCGCACCCCTTATCGCATCGATATCATGCAGCCCACCTATTTTGTGCTGCCAAGCCTAGATACCCTCTACCGGCTGACCGGGGAGGAGATCTTGGCCGCGCTGGCCGAGGCCAAACGCCTTGGCTTGCGCCCGCCACGCTTTGCCCCCGCCGCGGGCAAGCAGGCGAGCTGAACGTCACCCGTTTTTCGTGATCCCCATCAAGAGAGCAACAAGGAGAGTCCCATGTCCGAACTGGCGAGCCAGCAGTGTGAAGCGTGCCGCGCCGATGCCCCCAAAGTCAGCGATCAGGAGCTGGCCGAGCTGATGCATCTCATCCCTGACTGGCAGCCGCTGGTCGTGGAGGGGGCGCTGCAGCTGAGGCGCGAATTCGTCTTTCGCAATTTCAAGGAGGCGCTGGCCTTTACCAACCGGCTCGGCGAGTTGGCAGAGGCGGAGTTTCATCATCCGGCCATCCTGACCGAGTGGGGCAAGGTCACTGTCAGCTGGTGGACCCACAAGATCGGCGGGTTGCACCGTAACGACTTCATCATGGCGGCACGCACGGATGAGCTGCTGAAGTGAAGACGCCACCACTCATCGAGTGGGCGATATGGTGACCGTGAGTTGGTGGACCCACAAGATTGGGGGGCTGCACCGCAACGATTTCATCATGGCGGCGCGCACCGATCAGCTGCTCAAATAAGCGTCATGGGTTGACCAGGGCCTGCCCGGCGAAAGCGGGGTAGGCCCGCATTTTTATGGGCTGGCGCTCGCACTGGGGGGGGCGAGTCTGTATTATCCCGTCATTCATAGAGTTAGCTAGGAAGTGTGTCCCGAATGCGTCTTGAAGTCAGCTGTGAAGACCGCCTGGGCCTGACCCGGGAACTGCTCGACCGCCTGGTGGAGCACAACATCGATCTGCGCGGCATCGAAATCGATACCTCAGGCATCATCTATCTCAACTTTCCCGAGCTGGAGTTTCGTGATTTCCAGCACCTGATGCCGGAGATCCGCCGCATTCCCGGCGTCTATGACGTCAAGACCATCCCCTACATGCCCTCCGAACGGGAACACCACGAAATCGAGGCGCTGCTCAAGGCGCTGCCGGATCTGGTCTTCTCCCTCGACAGCAAGGGCAAGGTGACCCAGGCCAACCAGTCGGCGCTCACCACCCTCGGCCTGCCGGTGGAGGAGGTGCGCGGCGTGGCGCTGGGCTCCCTGGTCAAGGGCTTCTCCTTCGGTCGCTGGCTGGAGGCGAGCGAGATCAAGCCCCAGACCTGCAAGCTCACCATCCATGGTGAGGAGTATCTGGCGGATCTGATGCCGCTGTTTGTGGCCGAGGAGAAGGGCAAACAGGCCCTGGCCGGCGCCGTGGTGGTGCTCAAGTCCGCCCGCCGGGTCGGCATGCATTTCAGCGCTCTCCATGCGGTGGAGGTGGGGGGCTTTGAGCATCTGCAGGCCGAGAGCCCCAAGATGAAAGAGGTGCTGGCCCAGGCCCGCAAGCTGGCGATGCAGGATGCCCCGCTGCTCATCGTTGGCGAGACCGGCACCGGCAAAGAATTGTTGGCTCGCGCCTGTCACGGCGCCAGCCTGCGCTCCAGCCACCCCTTCATGGCCCTCAACTGCGCCGCCATGCCGGACAACGTGGCCGAGAGCGAGCTGTTTGGCTATGCCCCCGGCGCCTTTGGCAACAACACCGAGGGCAAGCGCGGCGTGCTGGAGCTGGCGAGCGGTGGCACCCTGATGCTGGACGAGATCGGCGACATGTCTCCCCATCTGCAGACCAAGTTTCTGCGAGTGCTGCAGGACGGGGTATTTCGCCGGGTGGGCGACGAGCAGGAGGTGAAGGTCAACGTGCGCTTCATCTGCACCACCCAAAAGCAACTGCTGGATCTGGTGCATGAAGGCAAGTTCCGGGAAGATCTCTACTATCGCCTCAACGTGCTGAGTCTGGCTCTGCCCCCCCTGCGCGAGCGCAAGGCGGACATCATGGCGCTGGCCCAGCAGTTTGTCTCCCGCTTTGCCAGCGAGTTGCAGCGCCCGCGTCCGCGCTTTACCCGCAACATGGCCGATTACCTGACCGCCTATCGCTGGCCCGGCAACGTGCGCCAGCTGCGCAACTGTCTTTATCGGGCCATGACTCTGCTGGAAGGGGATGAGCTGGGTCCCGAGCAGATCGATCTGCCGGTGGCTGCCGAGGCCATGCCGCTCATCGACGAGTGGTTCGAGGGGGATCTCGACGATGCGGTGAAGCGCTTCGAGAGCCAGTTGCTGGCGCGGCTCTATCCGGCCTTCCCGTCGACCCGCCAGCTCGCCAAACGGCTGGGTGTGTCGCATACCGCCATCGCCAACAAGTTGCGGGAATACGGGATCGGCAAGAAGTAATCTCCTCCCGCCCCTTGCATCCAACGGAGTCCATTGGAATATGGGCTCCGTTTTTATTTGTACGACCCGACCATCGGGACCGGATCCGGACTTGTCAAGGGGTTGCCGGGCCCCTTACTCTCTCCAGTTCATGTACCGAAACCGCACGATGGCGGTGATATAGAGAGGCGGTTTTATCCTGATGTTATTTCCTTCCCCTGGCGTTGTTGTCCGCCTGTCACTCCTGTTGCTGGCACTGGGGCTGGTATTTCCTTCGGGGACCATCGCCGCGGCGAAGACGGCTGCCGAGGTGCGGGCGAGTGCCGTCAAGGAGCTGGTGCTCGATATCATGAGCTACACCCGCTGGCCGGTGGAGCCCGAGGTGCTGCGTCTGTGTGTGGTGGCGCCGACCGAATATGCCGGCGCCCTCTTCTCCATCACGGGGCAGAGCAATGGGAGAGCGGTAAGCGTCAATCGTTACGGGGTGACGGATCCTGCCATCCGCGATCACTGTGATGTCCTCTATCTGGGGGTGGTGGATGAGACGACCCGGCTCGACCTCTTTTCCCGCCTGAAAGGCCGGGCCGTGCTCAGCATCAGTGAACAGAACGCCGAGTGCAGTGCCAGTGCAGTCTTCTGTTTGCAGCCGGATCCCGCGAGCGAGCGGGTTCGCTTCGACGTCAACCTGGATGCGTTGGCCCTGAGCGGTGTGCGGGTCCATCCCGCTGTCCTCAAGCTTGCCAAGGCGAATAGGGGGGCTCCATGACGGCCTGGCCAGGCTCTCGTGATCAACGACTGACCCTGCACCAAAACCTCAGACGTACCCACCTGATGGCAGCCTTCACCTCGGCCTGCGTAGTGGGGATCTTCCTTACCCTGATCGCCTTGCTGGCCATGCGGTTCCATGCGGAGCACAATCTGGAGCTGGTGGCCCGAGCCATCAGCTATACCGCAGAGGCGGCTGTGGTGTTCCGGGATGAGGAGGCGGCCAACGAGGCGCTCAGAACCATCGCCGAGCGTGAAGAGGTTGCCGAAGCGCAGATCTATCTGCCCGATGGCACCCTGCTGGCAAACTGGCGTCGAGCCACGAATACCCCCCTGGCGGGGCTGGAGAACTACCTGGCCGAACGGATACTGCCGGGGCCTGCCCGTGAGTCCATGATGCGGGGCAAGGAAGTGATCGCCGAAGTGCGGGTCAGGGGACACGGACAGTCGCTGTTGCTGTTTTTGCTGGCGGTGTTGCTGGTGATGCTGGTCTGCCTGCTGCTCAGTGCCATGGGGGCGCTCTATGTGGCAGGACGAATGCAGGTGTCGATCATCGGGCCGCTGAGGGATCTGGCGCAGGTTGCCCACTCGGTGCGCCGCCAGCGCACCCTTGGGATGCGCGCCAGCCCCGCTGCCATCGTTGAGCTCAACGAGTTGGGGGAGGATTTCAACTCCCTGCTCGACGAGTTGCAGGAATGGCAGCAGCATCAGGCTCGCGAGAATGCCAGCCTGCTGCATCAGGCGACTCACGATGCCTTGACGGGGCTGCCCAATCGGGCACTGTTCGAGGCTCGTCTGGAGCAGGCCATCATAGAGGTGGAGCAGGAGGGTAGCTCCTTTGCACTGCTTTACCTTGATTGTGATCGCTTCAAGCAGATCAATGATTCCCTCGGGCACAACGCCGGCGATGATGTGCTGGTTACCCTGGCCAAGCGTGTGCAGCACCAGCTGCGGCCGCGGGATCTGGTGTGCCGCCTCGGGGGAGACGAATTCGCCATACTGTTGAGTCCCGCCCATCAGGCTATGGATGTGGAAGAGGTGATCACTCGTATTCAGCAGGCGATGAAGGATCCTGTGGTATTGCGGGATGGGCAGCAGCTGGTCGCCGGGATCAGCATAGGGTTTGCCATCCATCAGCCCGGGACAAGTGCCAGCGAGCTTTGTGCGCTGGCTGACAGTGCCATGTATCTGGCAAAACGCGCCCGTCGAGAGGAGGTTGATGCCGCCAGGACGGCGTGAATGGAAGTCGTTAAGGAGTCGTAACCATGAAGATGTCCCTCTCCCTCAAGGCCGCCGTACTTGGCCTGCTGTTTTCCCTGCTGGCTGGCTGTCAGAGTCCGCCCAGGGGATTGACCGAAGAACAAGTGACGGTATTGAAGGAGCAAGGTTTTCATCTGACAGATGAAGGCTGGACGCTGGATTTTGCCAACCGGGTGTTGTTTGCCAACAACGTCGGGAAGCTTACGCCACAGACCCGCCAGGCGGTGGAAACGCTGGGCAACTCCCTGCTGAAGGTGGGCCTCGACAAGGCCAGGATAGACGGTCATACCGACAACACGGGTGACGCCGCCTATAACCAGCAGCTCTCGGTGAAACGGGCCCAGTCGGTGGCGGATGTGCTGGTCTCGGTGGGCATGAAGCCGGCCAACCTCGAGGTCCGCGGGCGTGGTGATACGGCCCCGGTAGCCGACAATCGCACCTCGGCCGGACGGGCAGACAATCGTCGGGTGGCTATCGTGATTGCCAACGAATAAGGCAAGAGCCAGCCAGACATGTCGTGTACATAGTAAAAGAGCGCCCCGGGAGGCGCTCTTTTTGATCCTGCGATCGTGATGGCTATTTCTGCCCGCTGGCAGTCGTGTGGCTGCGCAGGCGAATGTTGATCATCTCCACCACCAGCGAGAAGGCCATGGCGAAGTAGATGTACCCCTTCGGAATGTGCACATCAAGTCCTTCCGCCATCAGGGCGAAGCCTACCAGGGTGAGGAAGGAGAGCGCCAGCATCTTGATGGTGGGGTGGCTGTCGACAAAATCGCCGATGGCCTTGGCGGCGAACATCATGATGAAGACGGCGATCATGATGGCCAGCACCATGACGGGTACATGATCCGCCATGCCGACTGCTGTGATGACGGAATCCAGGCTGAACACGATATCGAGGATGGCGATCTGGAGCAGGGTGCTGACAAAGCCGGAGGCGACGGCCGTCGTGCTCTCAGGCTCAGCCGCGCCCTCTAGAGTGGCGTGGATCTCGTGGGCGCTCTTGCCGATGAGAAACAGGCCCCCCAGCAACAGGATCAGATCGCGCCCCGAGATGGCCTCGCCCAGCACGGTGAAGAGCGGGCTGGTGAGGCGCATCACCCAGGCCAGGGAGAGCAGCAGCAGGATGCGGGTGCCCATGGCGAGCGCCAGTCCCAGAATGCGCGCCTTCTGGCGCTGGGCCTCGGGCAGGCGGCCGACCAGGATGGAGATGAAGATGATATTGTCAATGCCAAGTACGATTTCGAGCAGGGTAAGAGTAGCGAGAGCGACCCAGGCTGAGGGGTCAAGAACCCATTCCAACATAATTGCACCTTGATAGGGAAAAACGAAACGGAACATTTTAACAGGGGGAGACCGCTTGTCCCAGTGTGGCGAAAAGATAAGAATGGTCGCCATCGTAAGGGAGGGACACATGTTTCGATTAGGACTCATCATTAATCCGGTTGCCGGCATTGGCGGGGCAGTTGGTCTCAAGGGCAGTGATGGCGTAGTGGAAGAGGCGCTTGCTCGTGGCGCCGTGCCCAAGGCTCAAGAGCGGGCACGGCAGGCCCTGTTGCCACTGTGCGAGCTGACTGAGCGGTTCGAGTTGCTGACGGTCGCCGGCGAAATGGGGGAGGCGCTGGCCCATTCTCTTGGCTTGCCCTGCCGGATTGTCTACCACCCCGAAGGGGAGGCCACCAGCGCCACCGACACCCGTCAGGCGGCCGAGCGGATGCGCGATGCCGGGGTCGATTTGCTGCTGTTTGCCGGCGGCGATGGCACGGCGCGGGATATCTGTGCGGCGGTGGGGGAGTCGTGCCATGTGCTCGGCATTCCGGCGGGCTGCAAGATCCACTCGGGGGTCTACGGGGTGACCCCTGCCGCGACGGGCAGGGTGGCGGCACGGATGATCGCAGGGGAGCTGCTCAGCCTCATCGATGCCGAGGTGATGGACATAGATGAAGAGGCGTTTCGAGCGGGCAAGGTGCGTGCCCGTCACTATGGCCAGCTGCTGGTGCCCGGCGATCTGCGTTACGTACAGGCGGTCAAGCAGGGGGGCAAGGAGTCCGAAGAGCTGGTGCTGGCGGATCTGGCCGCCGGCTTTGTGGAGCAAATGGAACCCGATATTCTCTACCTGATGGGGTCCGGCAGCACGGTGGCCGCCTGCATGGCGGAGCTTGGCCTGGAAAATACCTTGCTCGGTGTGGATCTGGTGGAAAATGGCCGGCTTATCGGGCAGGATCTGTCCGCCGCCGAGATCCTGACCCGGATCCGCGGCCGTCGCTGCCGTCTGATCATTACCCTGATAGGCGGTCAGGGACATCTGTTCGGGCGCGGAAATCAGCAATTGAGTCCAGAGGTGATTCGGTGTGTCGGACTGGAAAATATCCAGGTGCTGGCGACCAAGAGCAAGTTGGCCGCGCTTGAGGGCCGACCGCTGCTGGTGGATACCGATGATCCCGAATTGAACCGGGCGTTGAGTGGTTATCTGCGGATCACCACGGGATACAAGGATCAGGTCATCTACCCGGTGGCCAACCCGGAATAGGACGTCAAGGAAGCCGCTGGCCTGGCGCCAGAGAGCCGCAATCAACCGGATTGCGGTTCCATACCCCCGAATTATTTTGCCGGCAACCCCGGAAATGAGGCTGCGTTACATGACGATTCACGATTTTGAGCACAAGTTGTTGGGACTGATCGACGACATGGTTGCCACCGCGACAGACGATGAGCTGTTTGCCGGAGGATACTTGCGGGGGCATATCTCGCTGGCGGTGGCCCGGGCCGAGCTGGAAGGCAAGACCCTGGTGCGCGACGTCAAGAGCTATGTGCTGCGCAGTCTCAACGAGGCCATCTTGCAGGGGGAGCTCTCCGAGCAGGATGAAGAGCTGGTGCAGACCATGTGGAAACGCCTGCAGCAACAAGCGGAAGCTTGATCAAAAACAAATTTCAAACGGAAGTATGAGTTTCTGCTTCCCTGATAGTTATCAAAAGGTTAATAATAAGTATCGCCTTTTGTTTCAGGGATTAAACTATGGCTTCCACATCCAGTATTGCCAAGAAACTGCCGCTCGAGATGCTCTATCACTGGGAGCGGCAGTGTCCTGATCGGATCTATCTGCGACAAACCATCAACCGCGAATATGTCGACTTCACCTGGGGTGAAGTGGCGGAAGAGGCGCGGCGCATGGTGACGGCCCTGCGTCATCTGGGGCTGGTTTCTGGTGACAAGGTGGCGCTGCTCTCCAAGAACTGTGCCCAGTGGTTCATCGCCGATCTCGCCATGCAGATGGGGCAGTATGTGAGTGTGCCCATCTATCCCACCGCCAACGTTGATACCATCGAATATGTGCTGCGCCACAGCGAAGCCAAGGCTATCTTCGTCGGCAAGCTGGATGACTGGAAGAGTCAGGAGGCCGGCGTCCCCGCCGATCTGCTGCGTATCGCCTTTCCCTATGACACCATGCCGGCCAGCCACCAGTGGGACGACCTGCTGGAGTCGCACGAGCCCATTCCAGACAGCCCGGTGCAGGCGCCGGACTCCTTGCTGAGCCTGGTCTACACCTCTGGCAGCACCGGCAAGCCGAAAGGGGCCATGCTGAGCGTCGAGCGTTACGCCTGGTCTTGCGAGAAGCTGGTGGAAACGGTTGGCCTGACTCAGGCCGATCGCGGCTTCTCCTATTTGCCCCTCGCTCACATCACAGAGCGGGTCTACATCTATGGCGGTAGCCTGTTTGGCGGCGCCACCATCGCTTTCCCCGAATCCCTCGACACCTTTATCGAGGACGTCAAGCGCTGCCGTCCCACCGTGTTCATCTCGGTGCCGCGCCTGTGGGCCATGTTCCGCATCAAGATCCTCGAGAAATTGCCCCAGAAGAAACTCGATTTGTTGCTCAAAATCCCGCTGGTCTCCAGCCTCATCAAGAGCAAGCTGCAAAAGGGGCTGGGGCTGGATCAGGCGCGTGTGCTGGGCTGCGGCTCGGCGCCTGTGTCACCGGCCCTGCTTGAGTGGTACCTGAGCATCGGCCTGAATGTCACCGAAGCCTGGGGCATGACTGAAAACCATGCCTACTCCACCATCAACTATCCGTTCAGGGCCGACAAGATCGGTACCGTCGGCAAGGCGGGGCTTGGCGTGACCATCAAGATCTCCGATGAAGGGGAGATCCTCTGCCGCTGCGAAGGCATGATGCTGGGCTACTACAAGGATCCCGAGCACAGCGCCGAGGCCATCGATGCGGATGGCTGGCTCCATACCGGCGACATGGGCAAGCTGGACAGGGAGGGGTATCTCACCATCACGGGGCGGATGAAGGATGTGTTCAAGACCGCCAAGGGCAAGTATGTGGCGCCTGTCCCCATCGAAGGGTTGCTTGGGCAGGAGTCCATCATAGAGCAGCTGTGCGTGATTGGTTATGGCATGCCGCAACCCATCGCCTTGGTGCAGCTCGCCGAAAGCGCCATGAAGGGAGACAGGGGAGCGGTCGAGGCCCAGCTGGAGGCGGCCCGCAACCGGGTCAACGATCAGCTGGAGGCTCATGCCAAGTTGCGTGGCATCCTGGTGGTGAAGACACCCTGGAATATCGAGAACGGCGTGCTCACTCCCACCATGAAGATCCGCCGCCACCTGCTGGAGCAAAAATATGCCGATATCGGCGAGCAGTGGCCTTCACGCCCCATCGTGTGGGAAGAGTAATGTCAGACATCGCCTGATCGCGTTGTGAAAACGGCGGCCATGATGGCCGCCGTTTTTGTGTTAGGTAAAAGAGTTAAAGGAGGGCGAGCGCCGCCGCCAGATCGGCGATGAGATCGTCCGCATCCTCCACCCCTATGCTGAAACGAATGAGATCGTCATTCACCCCGGCGGCGAGGCGGCTCGCCTCGTCCATGGCGGCATGGGTAGTGCTGGCCGGATGGCAGGCCAGGCTCTCGAGATCGCCGAGGCTCACCGCCTGCACGAATAGTTGCAAGTTGTCGAGCAGGGCGGCGCAGCGCTCAAACCCTCCTTCCAGCTCTATGCTCACCATGCCACCAAAGCCGCTGGCGAAGGTGCTAAGGGCAGGGTGGCCCGGATGGCTGGCCAGCCCCGGGTAGATCACCTTCTTCACTGCCGGGTGAGCGGCCAGAAATTCGGCGACTCTTTGCGCATTGTGCAGGTGGGCATCCATGCGCAGCGGCAAGGTCTTGACTCCCCGTTGCAGCAGGTAGGCCTCCTGTGGGCCGATGGGGGAGCCGATATGTTTGAGTGCCACAGTGCGGATGGATTTCATCAGCGCGTGGGATCCGGCCACCACACCGGCGATGATGTCGCCGTGGCCGCCCAGGTACTTGGTACCGCTGTGCATCACCAGATCGACACCGAGCTCCAGTGGGCGCAGTAGATAGGGGGTGAGGAAGGTGTTGTCACACACACTGATGGCGCCCACCTTGCGGGCCGCCTTGACCACCACTCGCGGGTCCACCACCTTGAGGGTGGGGTTGGTCAGGGTTTCGAACAACACGACCTTGGTGGCGGGGCGGATGTTGGCCAGCAGATCCTGATCGCTCTCGTAGGCGGTGACCTTGATGCCAGCGCGGCTGAAGGTCTGTTTGAGGAACGCATCTGTGCCACCGTAGAGAGGACCAATATAGGCCACTTCATCGCCGCAATCGGCCAGGGCATACATGATGGCGCTCACCGCCGCCATGCCACTGGCCACCACCAGTGCCTCATCGGCTCCTTCCAGCGCTGCCAGCTTCTGCTCCAGCTCGGCGGTGGTGGGGTTGCCAAAGCGGCTGTAAATGAACCCGGGAGCCTGGCCGGCAAAGCGCTCCTTGCCCGCCTGGGCGTTGAAGTAGCTGAAGGTACTGCTCTGGTAGAGCGGAGTGGTCAGTGCCCCGGTCTGGGGATCGATCCGCTGGCCGCTGTGCACGCTCATGGTCTTGAATTTCATTGTGTTACTCCGTGGTCGCCAGAAACTGGCACAGATATTCAGGTGTGATTATGGTTGGCAAGCCAAGTTGCTCGAAGTCCGTCTATGGTTTGTTTGCTCCTCGCTCTATCCTGATTGGCAAGGTCAAGGACAACCAGTGCGGTTGGGCATAGTCATGGGGCTTGAATGCCTGGCCTTGATTGCGTGATGTTGCGAACTGCAAGAACATCAGTGCAGGTTCATGGGCTGCAGCAGTGCAGTTAGCGACGGGATAGCGAGTCCGGTAATAGGAAGTGGGTGAGAATGGGAGAGGTTACCGTTTTGCGTAATAAAACATAAACAACAAATTATTCTGAGTTATAAGCAAAAACGAAACAAGATTCAGAGTATTGATGATTTTGTGTCTTTATGAAGTGGAATACATAGAGCAAAGAACGGGCTTAGTCCTTTGATTTTACAGAAGGGCAAAAACAAAAAAACCGGCATAGGCCGGTTTTTTTGTTTCACTCTGGAGAGTGTTCTGCTCGCTATGAATTGCGAGAGCAGAGAGATAATGGGGTGGCTGATGGGGCTCGAACCCACGACAACCGGAATCACAATCCGGGACTCTACCAACTGAGCTACAGCCACCACTAAAACCGTCATTGATTTCCATTTATCTGATAATAGAGGGAATCAATGGCGCGCCCTGCAGGATTCGAACCTGCGACCCACGGCTTAGAAGGCCGTTGCTCTATCCGACTGAGCTAAGGGCGCGTATCTCAACCCGCCATGCAGGCAAGTTGACAAACTTGGTCGGTGATAAAGGATTCGAACCTTTGACCCTCTGGTCCCAAACCAGATGCGCTACCGGGCTGCGCTAATCACCGAAATACCGCGTCCAGCATACTCGACAAGAGTCGTACTGGGCAACGGGCGGGCATCATACCCAAGCGTTGGAGCCAGCGTCAACGACTTTTTCCCCCAGTAAATTCAAGTGCCTACTTATTGCCCTCTGGTCATGCGACCTATCTGTGCCGCTAACATCCCGGCTAAAAAAATGCGACAATGCGCGGCAGTTGAACACATGGTGAGTGGAGTACGATGTCTGCCAAAATCATAGATGGAAAACAGGTTGCGCAAACGATTCGCAGCCAGGTCGCGGCGCAGGTCCAACAGCGGTTGGCGGCAGGGAAACGGGCACCGGGGCTGGCCGTCATTCTGGTGGGGGCGGATCCTGCCTCTCAGGTCTATGTCGGCAGCAAGCGCCGGGCATGTGAAGAAGTCGGGTTTCTCTCCCGCTCCTATGACTTGAGTGCGACGGCCACTCAGGAAGAGTTGCTGGCCTTGATCGATGAATTGAATGACGACAGCCATGTCGATGGCATTCTGGTTCAATTGCCGCTGCCGGCTCACTTCGATACGACCCTGGTACTGGAGCGGATCCGCCCCGACAAGGATGTCGATGGTTTTCACCCTTATAATGTCGGGCGTCTGGCACAGCGTATTCCGGCACTGCGCCCCTGCACCCCGAAAGGGATCATGACGCTGATTGAAACCACAGGAGTCAAGACCCATGGTTTGCATGCGGTGGTGGTCGGAGCATCCAACATAGTGGGACGCCCCATGACTCTGGAGCTGCTGCTGGCGGGGTGCACGACCACCACTTGTCACCGTTTTACCCGCGATCTGGAAGAGCAGGTGCGCCGCGCTGATTTGCTGGTGGTAGCGGTCGGCAAGCCCAATTTCATTCCGGGGGAGTGGGTCAAGCCGGGAGCGCTGGTGATCGATGTGGGTATCAATCGTCTGGCGGATGGCTCTCTGGTAGGGGACGTTGAGTTTGAAACGGCACGCAGTCATGCCTCTTTTATCACGCCTGTGCCAGGTGGTGTCGGACCGATGACAGTCGCCAGCCTGATGGAAAACACCCTGATCGCCTGTAACGACTATCACGACTGAAGATAGCCGATGAGGTGTCCGTGATTAGGGCACGAGACAGTCGTGGAGCACAGAAGTCACAGGTATAGATAATAAAAAACCGGTTTCTCTGGGAGAAACCGGTTTTTTATTTATCCAACGCATGGTTTTAAATATTTTGTGCTTCGTTTGGCACAATAACGGAGGCGTGATTTCCTTTCGGCCCCTGTTGTAGTTCAAAATTGACGGCCTGACCTGCTTTCAGGGTCTTGTAGCCCTCCATTTGAATCGTGGAGTAGTGCGCGAAGATATCTTCACCACCTCCTTCCGGACAGATAAACCCAAATCCTTTTGCGTTGTTGAACCACTTAACTGTGCCGGTTGCCATACTTCTACATCCTTTTATTGATTACCCAGAAGTCGTTGAGTAACCTGCGCCAGCCCATTATAACTAGGACATGAGCCCGTAGCAGACGGGCACAGATTAGCAAGTAACCAATCTAGTCCAACTTTTGAGCGAGTCAAGAAGTTGTTAACAGTTGATGTGATCTGGTTAACAAGTCTATTGACAAGCTTGTGTTAGGCGGTAGTAATCTAGAGGTACCAAAGCGCGATTATGAGCAAGCAGAAAGAACTCTTTGCTAATGAAGAGATTGCAGAAGCAGAGAAGACAAAGCTGCAGCCGCCCCCCATGTACAAGGTCGTGTTGAACAATGATGACTACACACCGATGGAGTTCGTGGTGGAGGTGCTGCAAAAGTTCTTTGGTATGGATTTGGACAAGGCAACTCAGGTCATGCTGAGCGTGCATTATAGTGGTAAGGGGATCTGTGGCACGTTTACCGCAGAGATCGCCGAAACCAAAGTAGTCCAGGTCAACACCTATTCACGTAACCACGAACATCCACTGCTATGTACTATGGAAAAGGCTTGAATCTGATGACTTGATGGCGAGTGTGACACCACATTGTAGCTGTACTAGGGGAGGTGCCTATGTTGAATAAAGATCTGGAAAAGACGCTGAACGAGGCGTTTAAACTGGCCCGTGACGAGCGCCACGAATTCATGACCGTCGAGCACCTGTTGTTAGCCCTGCTGGATAACAGCTCAGCCCATGAGGCGCTGAGTTCTTGTGGTGCCGATGTCGAGCAGATGCGCAAAGAGATCCGCGCATTCATCAATCAAACAACCCCTCTTATTCCCCGTGACGATGAAGATCGTGAAACCCAGCCGACGCTGGGATTCCAGCGAGTGCTTCAGCGTGCGGTGTTCCATGTGCAATCATCGGGCAACACCGAAGTCAGTGGTGCCAATGTCCTGGTCGCCATTTTCAGCGAGCAGGAGTCGCAAGCGGCTTACTTCCTGAAAAAAGCCGAGATCAGTCGCCTCGACGTGGTCAACTTCCTCTCCCATGGTGTTCGCAAGGAGAGCAAGCCGGACCTTGGCAGCAATAGCAATCCTGAGTCTGATGACGACGTCTCTGCCGCCCAGATCGAGAGTTTTGCGACCAATCTGAATCAGCTGGTGCTGGAGGGGCGCATTGACCCCCTGATCGGTCGTGATCAGGAGTTGAATCGCACCATCCAGGTGTTGTGTCGTCGTCGCAAAAACAATCCCCTGCTGGTCGGTGAGGCCGGTGTCGGCAAGACCGCCATCGCCGAGGGGCTGGCCTACCGGATCGTCAAGGGCGATGTACCCGAGGTAATTGCCGGCAGCACCATTTACTCACTCGATATGGGCTCTTTGCTGGCGGGAACCAAATACCGCGGCGATTTCGAGAAACGCCTCAAGGTGCTGCTCAAGCAGATTGAACGCCAGGAAGGGGCCATCCTGTTCATCGACGAGATCCACACCATCATCGGTGCCGGTGCAGCCTCCGGTGGCCAACTGGATGCGGCCAACCTCATCAAACCGCTGCTCTCTAACGGTTTGCTGCGCTGTGTTGGTTCAACCACCTATCAGGAATATGCCCAGATCTTCGAGAAAGACCGTGCACTGGCCCGTCGCTTCCAGAAGATCGATATCGTCGAACCGAGCGTTGACGATACCACACGTATCCTGATGGGGCTCAAGAGCCGCTACGAGGCACACCACGGGGTACGTTATACCGTCAAAGCGATCCGTGCCGCGGTGGAACTGTCGGCCAAATACATCAACGATCGTCATTTGCCGGATAAAGCCATCGACGTGATCGATGAGGCGGGTGCCGGACAACGGTTGTTGCCGGCGAGTAAGCGCAAGAAAGTGATCAATGTGCAGGAAATAGAAGCCATCGTGGCCAAGATTGCCCGTATCCCGGAAAAATCAGTCTCCTCCTCCGACAAGGAAGTGCTGAAAAATCTGGAGCGTAATCTCAAGATGGTGGTCTTCGGCCAGGACAAAGCCATCGAAGTGCTGACCGATGCGATCCGTTTGTCCCGTTCGGGATTGGGTAACGAGCGTCGCCCTGTCGGTTGTTTCCTCTTTGCCGGTCCGACCGGGGTGGGTAAGACAGAGGTGACCCAACAACTGGGCAAGGCCCTCGGGGTGGAGATGCTGCGCTTTGACATGTCCGAGTACATGGAGCGCCACACAGTCTCCCGCCTGATCGGTGCGCCTCCCGGCTATGTCGGGTTTGAACAGGGTGGCCTGTTGACCGATGCGGTGATCAAGCACCCTCACTCAGTGGTGTTGCTCGACGAGATTGAGAAGGCGCACCCGGATGTCTTCAACCTGTTGCTGCAGGTGATGGACAACGGGACCTTGACCGATAACAACGGGCGCAAGGCTGATTTTCGCAATGTGATCCTAGTGATGACCACCAATGCCGGGGTGCAGGAAACCCAACGCAAGTCCATCGGTTTCCAGCAGCAGGATCTGAGCCACGATGCCATGGCGGTGATCAACAAGACATTCAGCCCGGAGTTTCGCAACCGTCTCGACCACATCATTTGGTTCAACCATCTGGATATGACGGTGATCCACCAGGTCGTCGACAAGTTTATTGTCGAGTTGCAGGTTCAGCTGGATGCGAAAGGTGTCTCTCTCGAGGTGTCAGAACGTGCTCGTCACTGGTTGGCCGAGAAGGGATATGACAGAGCCATGGGGGCCAGACCGATGGGGAGGGTGATCCAGGAGCACCTCAAGAAACCCCTGGCCAACGAGATCCTGTTTGGCTCATTGGTCGATGGTGGGGTCGTGAAGGTTGAGCTGGTTGATGACAGCCTCAGCTTTGACTTTCAGGTCGATGTTGAAGCTGTTTCCCACTAAGCATCTGTGATTAGAGAACGACAAAAAACCCCAACCGAAAGGTTGGGGTTTTTTGCTGAATTCCTGGCTTAGCGAGAGCGGAAAACAATACGTCCCTTGGAGAGATCGTAGGGAGTCAGTGCTACCGTTACTTTGTCTCCAGTCAGGATACGAATGTAGTTTTTGCGCATCTTGCCGGAAATATGAGCGATAACCACGTGACCATTCTCCAGTTCCACACGGAACATGGTATTGGGCAGGGTTTCGAGAATAGTGCCCTGCATCTCAATACTGTCTTCTTTAGCCATTGAATCCTCTTGATAAGCCACAACAAAAAACCGCTGGATCATGCCGGATTTAAGGCTATGTGTAAAGTTTACTCGGGCTTGCTGTCGATATTTTTCCATTCTCCCTGGATTAGCACCTCATGGGGCAGATAATTGCGCTTGTAATTCATCTTGCGACACTCTTCTACCAGATAGCCGAGATAGAGCCAGTTACGCCCCGTGCGTCTGGCGAGATCGAGCTGGCTCAGGATGGCAAAGGTGCCCAGAGAGCGGTCGGCGTAATCAGGGTCGAAAAAGGTATACATGGCGCTCAGGGAGTGAGGCAGCAGGTCCGTAGTGGCTACTCCGATGAGCCGCCCTTCCTTGCGCATTTCCAGAAAAAGAGGGGGCATCCAGTCGCAATGGAGAAAGCCGCGATACTGGTTGCGATTGGGGGGATACATGCTGCCATCGCGGTGGCGCTCCCGGATGTAGCGCTCGTAGAGCAGGTAATATTCGGGTTTGTCATCGTAGCTCAGCACGATGTCGATATCCCTGTTGAGCTGGCGGATCCGCTTTTGCCCGCGGCTGGGGCGAAACAGTTCACTGTGAATACGAAGAGATTGGCAGGCATGGCAAGCGGGGCAGTGGGGGCGATAGATGTCGTTGCCACTGCGGCGAAATCCTGCGGTCAGCAGGCGCTCATAACCGCTGGCATTGAGCAGGGAGTGGTCCATCAGCACCAGCAACTGTTCCTGTTCCTTGTCCAGATAACTGCAAGGGTGTTTCGGGGTGAGCCCTACTTTGAGGATCACTTCTTCCGTCATAGGCTGATCTCCCCCTTGTGCCAGCATGTCGCCGCCAATGTTTGTTGCCCCAGTACTGTCAGTGCTTTCAGAAAGCGGGCTCTTGGCCACTCTTCAATACCTAGGGTGGCGAGAAACGGGTTCTGCATCTGGCAATCGACAAGTTCACCCCCATGACGAGCAAAGTGACGACAGAGGGCCACCATGGCCAGTTTGGCGCCATTGTCGATGTGGCTGAACATGGACTCGCCACAGAACAGTCGGCCAATCGAGAGTCCGTACAATCCCGCCTGCAACCGTCCTTCTTGCCAGATCTCGATGGAGTGGGCATGACCCAGGCGATGAAGTTGCTGATAAGCCTCGATCATGGGCCTGCTGATCCAGGTCTCATCGGCAGTGCGCCGCGGTGCGGCGCAGGCGGTGATTACCTCATTAAAGGCGCGATTGACGGAAATATCGAATGACGTGCGGCGCAGCACTTTTTGCAAGGTGCGTCCTATGTGCAGTTGCTCTGGCCGGATCACCCCCCGGGGATCCGGTGACCACCAGAGCGTCGGCTGGTGGGGCTCATTCCAGGGGAAGATCCCCTTGTGGTAAGCTGCCAGCAAACGTGTCGGGGAGATATCGCCCCCAATCGCCAGCAGGCCGTTGGGCTCTTCCAGGGCATGCTTTGGGTCGGGAAACCAGCAGAGCTCATCATCCAGTTGGGTAAGATAGCGAGACATTAGGCAACGAGGTTCACAGATGA
The DNA here is from genome assembly GCF_041403185.1 of Aeromonas sp. S9(2024). Taxonomy (NCBI): domain Bacteria; kingdom Pseudomonadati; phylum Pseudomonadota; class Gammaproteobacteria; order Aeromonadales; family Aeromonadaceae; genus Aeromonas; species Aeromonas sp. S9(2024). The sequence goes on along the minus strand of NZ_JBGLRE010000006.1, from coordinate 106,947 downwards.
AGGGCATTATCCTGATAGTATCCAGCTTGATCTGGTTTGTCACTGCGCCAGCTTGGGCTGCTGTGTATGAGCGCAATACCGCCAGGCCCGTGAATCAGGTGGTATTTGGCGAAGTGGATACGGTGCGTAACATTACTCAGCGCCAGATCCTGGAATCCGAGCACTCAGGCTGGAAAACCCTGGGTGGCGCCGTGCTGGGAGGGCTGCTTGGCAACCAGTTTGGCGGTGGTCATGGCCGGGAAATTGCGACCGCAGTGGGGGCGCTGGCGGGGGCAGCCATGGCGCAGCAGTATCAGTCGTCCGGTGGCAGCGTGGTGGAAAACAAGCTGGTGGAACTGCTCATCCGCAACGAACAGAATGGGCTGGTCAACGTGATCCAGGATTATGATCCCGCCATGGTGTTCATGAAGGGGGACAAGGTCCGCATTCTCTATTTCGATGACGGTGTGCGGGTCGACAAGACGTTTTGAGAAAGGGGCTGAAAAACAACCGACAGATTTTCGGAGAGAAAATCTGTCGGGCGGTAACACACGGGACTCACTGCTTGCCGGTCAGGCGGCTGGGTCCTGAGACACGATTTTGTCGCGACCGGTATTTTTCGCCTGGTACAGCAGGCGATCCGCTTCGCTCAGTGCCTCGTCCATGGATCCCCGCCCGACATTGATCACGCCGTAACTGGCGCGCACGAACAGGGGATGCTCCTTGGAAAGAGGTTGCTGGCGCAACTGCTGACGCAGCCCTTCCAGCCGTTTGTTAAGGACGCTCACGGTGCAGTGCGGGACCATGAGTGCAAACTCTTCCCCCCCAAAACGGGCAATCATGGCATCGGGGAAGAACTGGGTCATCAGGCGGGTGAGGTGGCAGAGCAGCTGATCGCCGATGGCATGGCCCCAGTGATCATTGACCTGTTTGAAGTGATCCACATCGAGTACACAGAGCGCGAGCTGGGTTTGTTGGCGCTGATGCTCTTCGAACCATTTCTGCCCTTCATTGAACCAGTAACGCCGGTTGTACAGGCCGGTCAGGTAGTCGCGATTGGCTGACTCCTGAATGCTGTTGAACTGCTCAAGCGCCTCCAGATTGTGGCTGACCCGGCACTGCAACTCTTCCGGCTCGAACGGCTGGTTGAGGAAGTCGTTGGCCCCCTGCTTGAGGTAGCGAGCCGACAGCCCCCGCTTGTCGGAGACCGAGATCCCTATGATGGCCAGTTGCTGTTTGCTGTAGCGCTCGCGCAGCATACGTACCAGGCTGATCCCGTCGATATCCGGCATGTAGTAGTCAACCAGCGCCAGGCGAATGCCCGGGTGTTGCTCCAGCATGGCCAGCGCTTCACGGGCGTGGCTCGCCTCATGAACCTGCAGCAACTGTTTGCGCAGCTGGGTCATGGTGCGGTGGCGGGAGGTGCGCGAATCATCGACGACCAGCACTTCGATGGCCTGGTTGAGATAGAGGCGATGCACCAGGCTGACCGCATATTGCAGCGAGTGGCGCGAATCCTTCATCACATAATCCAGCACCCCGGTTTCCAGCCAGGCGCTGCGTTTGTCCTCGCTGATGTCGGCGGTAAGGATCACCACCGGCAGGCCACGGGCCAGCAGTGCGCTGACGGCTTCACCGCTTGGGGCATCCGGCAGCGTCAAGTCCACCAACGCCACCACATACTCTTCTCCCCGGCAATGACGGGCGCCTTCCAGGGTGTCGAAGGCATCAATCTCAAGACCGGTTTGCTGGGCAATGGCTTGAGTCAGCATGCGACGTATGGTCAGGCTGTCTTCGACTATCAATATCTTCTGCTTCATTAGACTCCTACATATGAAAAAGGCATACCCGAGGGTATGCCTTATATCACATCTGGAGCGCGTTTATTGTGCGTCGAGATAGCGTTCTGCATCGAGGGCCGCCATACAGCCGGTACCGGCGGAGGTGATGGCCTGACGGTAGGTGTGGTCGGCCACGTCACCGGCGGCAAAGACCCCTTCGATGCTGGTCTGGGTGGCAAAGCCGTCAAGGCCACCACGAACTTTCAGATAGCCGTTTTGCATCTCCAGCTGGCCGTCGAAGATCTGGGTGTTGGGCTGGTGACCGATGGCGATGAAGACGCCCATCAGTGCCAGTTCGGAGGTGGTGTCGTCCTGGGTGTTGCGCAGGCGCACGCCGGTGACTCCCATCTGATCGCCCAGCACTTCGTCCAGGGTCTGGTGGGTGTGCAGTACGATATTACCGCTGGCTACCTTGTCATGCAGGCGCTTGATCAGGATTTTCTCGGCACGGAACTCGTCGCGGCGGTGAATGAGGTGCACCTTCTTGGCGATGTTGGCCAGATAGAGCGCCTCTTCCACGGCAGTGTTGCCACCCCCGATCACCGCCACTTCCTGATTGCGATAGAAGAAACCGTCACAGGTGGCGCAGGCAGAGACGCCGCGCCCCTTGAACGCCTCTTCGGAGGGCAGGCCCAGATACTTGGCAGAGGCACCGGTGGCGATGATCAGGGCATCGCAGGTGTACTCGCCGTTGTCACCCTTGAGACGGAACGGGCGCTGGGTCAGCTCCACCTCGTTGATGTGATCGAACAGGATGCGGGTATCAAACTTCTCCGCATGCTCTTTCATGCGCTCCATCAGGGCCGGGCCTGTGAGGCCTTCGGGATCGCCAGGCCAGTTCTCCACTTCTGTGGTGGTGGTCAGCTGACCGCCTTGCTGCATGCCGGTGATGAGCAGGGGATTGAGATTGGCGCGGGCGGCATAGACGGCAGCGGTGTAACCGGCCGGGCCGGAGCCCAGGATCAGCAGTTTGCTGTGAGTGACTTGGCTCATGATGTAATTTCCGAGACGTAATGAGTTTGCGCGATTGTAGGTAATTCGTGATAAGGGGTCAAAGGCCAGTGAGTCGATTGTTTTAATCGTGTACGTATGAGCGGCGGGGCGGGTTTGGGAAATAAAAAAAACCGCCCATCGCGGGCGGATTCTCACTCATCGTCTCTTGGGAACATCGAGCAGATCAGTTCAGCAGGGTCAGGGGATCCGTGTAGACAAGGCCATGGGCCACGGCGACCTCCTTGCAAGTCAGCTTGCCTTCCATCACGTTGAGACCATGCAGCAGATTGGAGTCTGCCAGCAGCGCCTGACGATACCCTTGTTGCGCCAGCTTGATGATGAAGGGCAGGGTGGCATTGTTGAGGGCCACGGTCGAGGTTCGCGCCACGGCGCCCGGCATGTTGGCCACGCAGTAGTGCACCACGTCATCGACGATAAAGGTGGGATCTTCGTGAGTGGTGGGGTGGGAGGTCTCCACGCAGCCGCCCTGATCGATGGCCACGTCGACGATGGCCGAGCCAGGCTTCATGCGCGCAATGTGGTCACGGTTGACAAGTTTTGGCGCAGTAGCACCCGGCACCAGCACGCCGCCAATGACCAGATCGGCGGCCAGCAGATGACGTTCCAGGGTTTCGCTGTTGGAGTAGACCACCTTGGCTGATCCCTGGAACTCGTTGTCGAGTCGGCGCAGGGCATCAATGTTGTTGTCAAGAATGGTGACATCCGCGCGCAGGCCGATGGCCATGCGGGCCGCGTTGGAACCCACTACACCACCCCCGATGATCACCACCTTGGCCGGTTCTACGCCGGGCACGCCACCGAGCAGCACGCCGCTACCACCGCGGGATTTCTCCAGTGCCTGGGCGCCCGCCTGAATGGACATGCGACCCGCGACTTCCGACATGGGAGCCAGCAGGGGCAAGCCACCACGACCATCGGTGACCGTCTCGTAAGCGATGCAGATGGCACCACTTTTCAGCAAGGCTTCGGTCTGTGGCAGATCCGGCGCCAGATGCAGGTAGGTAAAGAGGGTCTGACCCGGGCGCAACATGGCGCACTCGATTGGCTGGGGCTCCTTGACCTTGACGATCATCTCGGCCTTGGCGAAAACTTCGGCGGCGGTGGCCAAAATATCGGCGCCGGCAGCCATATAATCTGCATCGCTGAAGCCAATGCCGTTTCCGGCACCGCTTTGGACGAAAACAGTGTGGTTTCGTGCTGTCAGTTCACGTACACTGGCCGGAACCATGCCTACGCGATATTCATGGTTTTTTATCTCTTTCGGTACACCGATAATCATGCTATCCCTCGTCTATCGATTGGTGTTTTATGTTGCTTAAATGTTAATAACATTTGCGCCTAGTATATTCAGGTATTGACAGGATTTGTGACCATAATTATAAAATGACTGGTGATTCTTACCAAAAAATAGCCAAAGGATGGAATAAAATGATGGAAGCTAAGAGTCGGCTAAAGGATTTGGACAGGATTGACCGCAACATTCTGAATGAACTGCAAAAGGATGGCAGGATTTCGAACGTTGAGTTGTCCAAACGAGTTGGCCTGAGTCCCACACCGTGTCTGGAACGGGTTCGTCGCCTCGAGCGACAGGGTTATATCGAAGGATATGCCGCCATTCTGAACCCTCACTACCTGGATGCCTCTTTGCTGGTCTTCGTCGAGATCACCCTTAACCGCGGGGCCCCCGATGTATTCGAACAGTTCAACAAGGCCGTTCAGGTGCTCGAAGAGATCCAGGAGTGTCACTTGGTATCCGGTGATTTCGATTATCTGCTCAAGACCCGGGTGAGCGACATGTCGGCCTACCGCCGGCTGCTGGGGGAGACCCTGCTGCGCTTGCCCGGTGTCAACGACACCCGCACCTACGTGGTGATGGAAGAGGTCAAACAGAGCAGTCGTCTGGTGATCAGCACCCGATAAAGCAGGTTATGCTATGGTGTCTTATCCATATGAGACACCATAACAGTCAGAAACGAGCGGCCGGTCCGCTCGTTTCTTCTTGTTGCGCGGCGTGCAAAGATGGCGTGCCCATAGCAGACACGGGCTGACAATCGGTGGGCTTTTCGGGGATACTAGCCCCCCTTATTTCCTGCATTACATGTTTTCAGAAAGGAGCCGGAGTTTGGCCGATAAAAAGCTGTTTACTCCTTTATCAGGTACACAACGGATCTTCGAAGCCGTCTTGATCGCCATCACCCTGATGGCTGCCTATCTTCTGCTTGCCCTGTTGTCCTACCACCCCGCCGATCCCGGCTGGTCCCAAACCTCCTGGCAAGGGGAGGTTAAAAACCTCGCCGGTAGCGCCGGGGCCTGGCTGGCCGATATCACCATGTTCACCTTCGGGGCCTTTTCCTACCTGGTTCCTCCTCTGGTTGTGCTGCTGGGCTGGAGCCTGTTGTGGCGCCCGAGTCGTCTGCTCGATGTGGATTACCTCACCCTGGGGGTGCGAGTCATAGGTTTCATCCTCACCGTGCTCGGCATGTCGGCCATTGCCAGCATGAATTTCAATGACATGCAGAATTTCTCCGCCGGTGGTCTGGTGGGGGATGTGATCGCTACCGCCGTGGTGCCGCTGTTTGGCGGCGTCGGGGCCAACCTGCTGTTGCTCTGTTTCGTGGCGACCGGCATCACCCTGTTTACCGGCTGGTCCTGGCTCACCATCGTGGAGCGGATCGGTGCCGCCTGCACCGGGTCGGTCGGCGCCATCTATCACTTCCCGACGACCCTGGGTCGCTGGTTGACCGGCGGCTGGCGCCAGCCTCGCAACGAGGGGCCGGATCCCCTGCTGGAAGGGAATGTTGGCAACATCGCCTTTGATGAGGAGGACGACGCCGAGCCGCACAGCAACTGGGGTCGCCGTCCCAAGGGGAAAAACCAGAAGGCGTCACAGGAAGAGTGGCTGCCGGAGCTCGATGACGACACCTTCGAGTTCGAACCCCGGTTTGATGATGAAGATGAACCTGCACCCAAGCCCAAGCGCAGCGTCGCCGCCAATGCCCGTCGTCAGCCCGCGCTGGCAATGGCCGATGGCGATGATGATCTCGACCTGCCCTGGGCGGAAGGGGATGACGAGGAGCCGGCCGTGCCGGTTGCCGCCACGCCCGGCAAACCCAAGCGCCGCGTGCAGGTCAACCTGCCGCCGCTGCCAAGTCTCGAGCTGCTGGACCGTCCCCCTGCCAGAACCCAGATGATGAGCAAGGACGAGCTGGAGCGCATGGGGCGTCTGGTGGAGGCGAAACTCGCCGACTACAACGTGCAGGCCAAGGTGGTCGGCGTCTATCCGGGCCCCGTCATTACCCGCTTCGAGCTGGATCTGGCCCCTGGCATGAAGGCGAGCAAGATCACCAACCTGTCCCGCGATCTGGCCCGCTCTCTGTCGGCCAGCAGCGTGCGGGTGGTGGAGGTGATCCCGGGCAAGACCTATGTAGGGATCGAGCTGCCCAACCGGGTACGCCAGACCGTCTACCTGCGCGAGACCCTCGATTGCGAAGCCTTCCGCGACAGCCACAATCCGTTGACCATGGGCCTTGGCCAGGACATTGCCGGCTCCCCCGTGGTGGTGAACCTCGCCAAGATGCCGCACCTGCTGGTGGCCGGTACCACGGGCTCGGGTAAATCGGTGGGGGTGAACACCATGATCATCTCCATGCTCTACAAGTCATCGCCTGAAGATCTGCGTTTCATCATGATCGACCCCAAGATGCTGGAGCTGTCGGTCTACGAAGGCATTCCCCATCTGTTGACCGAAGTGGTCACCGACATGAAGGACGCCGCCAATGCCCTGCGCTGGTGTGTGGGCGAGATGGAGCGTCGTTACAAGCTGATGTCGGCGGTCGGGGTGCGCAACCTCAAGGGCTACAACGACAAGGTACTGGCGGCCATCGAGGCGGGCGATCCCCTGCTGGATCCGCTGTGGCGCCCGGGTGACTCCATGGACGAAACCCCGCCCGAGCTTGAAAAACTGCCCCATATCGTGGTGGTGGTGGACGAGTTTGCCGACATGATGATGATCGTCGGCAAGAAGGTGGAAGAGCTCATTGCCCGTATCGCCCAGAAGGCGCGGGCGGCCGGTATTCACCTCATCCTCGCGACCCAGCGTCCATCGGTGGATGTGATCACCGGTCTTATCAAGGCCAACATTCCGACCCGCATCTCGTTCCAGGTATCGAGCAAAATTGACTCGCGCACCATCCTGGATCAGGGCGGCGCCGAATCCCTGCTGGGCATGGGCGACATGCTCTACATGCCGGCAGGTACCTCCAATCCGACCCGGGTTCACGGCGCTTTCGTCGATGACCACGAGGTGCATAAGGTGGTGGCGGACTGGAAACTGCGCGGCGAGCCGGATTATATCGACGAGATCCTCTCCGGAGAGTCGGGCGGCGAGGGTGGTAGCAGCGAATATGGCGGTGGTGGCGACGAAGAGCTCGATCCCCTGTTCGACGAGGCGGTGGCCTTCGTGGTGGAGTCGCGCCGTGGTTCCACCTCCAGCGTGCAGCGCAAGTTCAAGATCGGTTACAACCGGGCGGCCCGTCTCATTGAGCAGATGGAAAACCAAGGTATCGTCAGCTCGCCGGGTGGCAATGGCCAGCGCGACGTGTTGGCGCCACCGCCGGTGCGTGACTGAGTCTCATCCTACTATCCTGGCCATGCCCTCACCGGGCGTGGCCTTTTATCGAGAGCGTCTTATGAAAAGCCTGATGAAAAAACAACTGTTGATGGGAACCGTGCTGCTGGTGGCCAGCAGCCAGGTGTGGGCCGATGCGGCCAGCGATCTCAAGCAGAAACTGGCGGGGGTGAGTCTCTTCTCCGCCAAGTTTGCCCAGACCGTCTACGACAGCAAGGGCAAGGAGCTGCAAAAGGCCAGCGGCACCCTGCTGGTGCAGCGCCCCAATCGCTTTAACTGGCACACCACCTCACCGGACGAGAGCCTGATCGTGGCTGATGGCAAGGATGTGTGGGTCTATGACCCCTTCGTCGAACAGGTCACCGCCCTCAAATTGCAAGATGCGGTGCTCAATACCCCCTTCATCCTGATCGCGGGCAATGACGACAAATTCTGGAAGAACTATGACGTGACCCGGCAGGGGGATGTCTATACCGTCACCAGCCGCAACCAGGATGAGCTGATCACCTCCTTCCGCGTCACTTTCGATCGCCAGGACAACATCAGCCGCTTCGACGTGAAAGAGGCCCAGGGGCAGTGGAGCGAGTTCACTTTGAGCCAGTTCAACCGCAAGCCGGTGCTCAAGGGCAACGAGTTCGTGTTCAAGATCCCGAAGGGGGTCGAGCTGGACGATCAACGCTGATGAGCAATCTGTCGCTGGATTTCTCGTCGGATTTTCGTCCGCTGGCAGCTCGGATGCGGCCGCAAAACCTCGACCAGTATATCGGCCAGCAGCATATCCTCGGGCCCGACAAGCCTCTGCGCAAGGCGATCCTGGCGGGCCACTGCCACTCAATGATCCTGTGGGGGCCGCCCGGGACCGGCAAGACTACCCTGGCCGAACTGGTGGCCCACTACTGCCAGGCCGAGGTGGAGCGGGTTTCGGCCGTCACCTCCGGTATCAAGGAGATCCGCGCTGCCATCGACAAGGCCAAAGAAAACAGCTGGCGTGGGGTGCGTACCATCCTGTTTGTGGATGAGGTGCATCGCTTCAACAAGAGCCAGCAGGATGTGTTCCTGCCCCATATCGAAGATGGCACCATCACCTTCATCGGTGCCACCACCGAAAACCCCTCGTTCGAGCTCAACAACGCGCTGCTCTCCCGGGCCCGGGTCTATCTGCTCAAAAGGCTGGAAGAGGATGACATCCTCGCCATGATCGATCAGGCGATAACGGATCCCCGAGGTCTCAATGATCCGGCGCTCACCTTCGCCCCCGGGGTGAAGGAGGCGCTGGCCAAGGCGGTGGATGGGGACGGGCGCAAGTCCCTCAACTATCTGGAGCTGTTGGCCGACATGGCCGAACAGGACGCTGGCGGCCACAAGCAGATCGACAGCGCTCTGCTCGCCGCCGTGGTGGGGGAGCACGTAGCGCGCTTTGACAACAAGGGCGACCACTTCTATGACCTCATCTCGGCGGTGCACAAATCGATTCGCGGTTCGGCCCCCGATGCAGCGCTTTACTGGTATGCCCGCATGGTGAGCGCTGGTTGCGATCCCCTCTACATCGCCCGTCGCCTGCTGGCGATTGCCTCGGAAGACGTGGGCAATGCCGATCCGCGCGCCATGCAGGTGGCCCTGTCCGCCTGGGATTGTTTTCATCGCGTGGGACCGGCGGAAGGGGAGCGGGCCATCGCCCAGGCGATCGTCTACCTCGCCTGCGCGCCCAAGAGCAATGCGGTCTACACCGCCTGGAAGGCGGCGCTGGTGGATGCCAGGAATCTGCCCGATTTCGAGGTGCCGGTGCACCTTCGCAACGCCCCGACCAGGCTGATGAGCGAGCTTGGCTATGGCGCCGAGTACCGTTATGCCCACGACGAGCCCGGTGCCTATGCCGCCGGCGAGGAGTATTTCCCGCCCGAGCTTGCCGGCAAACGGTACTATCAGCCCACCGATCGCGGCCTTGAGAAGCAGATCGCCCAGAAGCTCGATTATCTCCATGATCTGGACCGACAGAGTCCCAATAAACGGCGCCCCTGACCCCTGCGGGAGCATATTGTCTGAAAATTGGCCAACCCCTTGAATAATCTGGGTCCATTGGCGTGATCCGTCGCGAAAACGAGGCAAATAGTCCCTGTTCGGGCAGGGGGGCGGTCTGCTACACTGCCCCTCTGACCCCGTTTGTCTTGGCCTGGTGCCATCTTCCTGATTTCGACGACCCGATCCTCCGGGTCCGATTCTGAAGACGATTGGGGTATGCCAACCGATGTTAACTTCCGGATCTGTTTCCAAGCCCGTCATGATGACCCAGGCTCAGATCCCATTTTAAAAAAGTAGGTAAACCATGCTGGATCCCAAATATCTGCGCAGCGACATTGAAGAAGCTGCCGCTCGTCTGGCGACACGTGGCTACGTTCTGGACGTAGCGGCTGTCAATGCTCTGGAAGAGAAACGCAAGGATCTGCAGTCCCGTACCCAGGAGCTGCAGGCCGAGCGCAATGCCCGCTCCAAATCCATCGGTGAAGCTGCCCGTCGTGGTGAAGATGTTGCCCCCCTCAAGGCCGAAGTGACCAAGATCAACGAAGAGCTCGAGACCCGCAAGGTCGAGCTGGAGGCCCTGCTGGCTGAGCTCAAGACCATCGCCGACATGATCCCCAACCTGCCGAGCGAGACCACCCCGGTCGGTCGCGACGAGAATGACAACGTGGAAGTGCGCCGTTGGGGCACCCCGCGCGAGTTTGATTTCCCGGTGCGCGATCACGTGGATCTGGGTGAAGCGGCCAAGGGCGTTGACTTCAAGAATGGCGTCAAGCTCTCCGGTGCCCGTTTCGTGGTGATGAAGGGTCAGATTGCCCGTCTGCACCGCGCCCTGGCCCAGTTCATGCTGGACTTGCACACCCTGCAGCACGGTTACACCGAGTGCTACGTGCCTTATCTGGTCAACCCGGACAGCCTGTATGGCACCGGCCAGCTGCCCAAGTTCTCCGAAGATCTGTTCAACACCGGCATCGGTGGGGAAGGGGAAGACGAGGGCAAGGTGCGCAAGTTCTCCCTGATCCCGACCTCCGAAGTGCCGCTCACCAACATGGCCCGCGACGAGATCTTCGACGAGCAGGAACTGCCCATCAAGATGACCGCCCACAGCCCCTGCTTCCGCTCCGAAGCGGGCTCCTACGGCCGTGACACCCGCGGTCTCATCCGCATGCACCAGTTCGACAAGGTCGAGATGGTCCAGCTGGTTCACCCGGAAAAATCCTGGGATGCACTGGAAGAGATGGTCGGCCACGCCGAGAAGGTGTTGCAGCTGCTGGAGCTGCCGTATCGCGTGATGGCTCTTTCCACTGGTGACATGGGTTTCTGCGCCGCCAAGACTTACGATCTGGAAGTGTGGCTGCCGGCCCAGAATACCTACCGCGAGATCTCCTCCGTCTCCAACTGCACCGACTTCCAGGCGCGCCGTATGCAGGCCCGCGTGCGCATCGACGGCAAGCCGCAGCTGATCCACACCCTGAACGGCTCCGGCCTCGCGGTGGGCCGCACCCTGGTAGCCGTGCTCGAGAACTATCAGCAGGAAGATGGTCGCATCACCATCCCGGCTGCGCTGCAATCCTACATGGGCGGTCTGACCCACATAGGTTAAGTTCGCGCTGGTAACGACAACGCCATGGCCATGCCATGGCGTTGTGCATTTTGGCGCCGGTCAACCGTTTTTATCGTGAATAAATCTGTGCAACCGGCGCTTCTTTGAACATGTAACACAATTTTATCAAGCATTGCGCAATCGTTTTTGTTAGACTGCGCCGCAATTTCGCAGGACATCTTTTTCTATGGTCTGGATTGATTACGCCATCGTCGGTATCGTCGGTTTCTCTGCCCTCATCAGCTTGGTGCGCGGCTTCGTCAAGGAAGCCATGTCACTCGTCACCTGGTTTGTCGCCTTCTTCATTGCCAGCCATTTCTATCCTGATCTCGCCGTTTACTTCACCTCCTTTTCCGATGCCCTGGTGCGCAACGGCCTGGCCATCGCCGCCCTGTTCGTGGCGACCCTGATCCTCGGCAGCGTGGTGAACTATGTGGTGGGCCTGCTGGTGGACAAGACCGGACTCTCGGGTACCGACCGGGTGCTGGGGGTCTGCTTCGGTGCAATTCGCGGGGTACTGATCGTCAGTGCCCTGCTTTTTTTCATGGATACCTTCACCAGCCTCTCCCAGAGCGACTGGTGGCAGGCCTCCAAACTGGTGCCCGAGTTCAAGCCGGTCATCCAGTGGTTTTTCGGGTTCATGCTGAACTCATCGAGTTTTCTTAAACAGGTATAGTGACTTCGAGGTAGCAAAGACATGTGTGGTATTGTCGGTATAGTAGGCACCACTCCGGTCAATCAGGCCCTCTACGACGCCTTGACGGTGTTGCAGCACAGGGGACAGGATGCCGCCGGGATCGTAACCATTGACAGTGGAAACTTCCGGCAACGCAAGGCCAATGGCTTGGTGAAGGACGTGTTTGAAGTGCGCCACATGCAGCGTCTGCAAGGGAACATCGGCATCGGTCATGTCAGATATCCCACCGCAGGCAGCTCCAGTGCGGCAGAAGCCCAACCTTTCTATGTGAACTCCCCCTACGGCATGGTGCTGGCCCATAACGGCAACCTTACCAATGCCAAGGAGCTCAAGGAGCAGCAGTTCAAGGTGGCCCGTCGCCACATCAACACCACCTCGGATTCCGAAGTGCTGCTGAACGTGCTGGCCCACGAGCTGGATCTGTGTGACAAGATGGCGCTGGCTCCGGCGGACATCTTCGCCGCGGTGCGCAAGACCCATCAGCAGATCCGCGGTGCCTATGCGGTGGTCTCCCTGGTGATCGGCCACGGTCTCATCGGTTTTCGTGACCCGAACGGTATCCGCCCGCTGATCCTCGGTCGTCGTCAGGACGAACAGGGTCAGGTGGAGTACATGCTCGCCTCCGAGAGTGTGGCGCTCGACGCCATCGGTTTTGAAACCGTGCGTGACGTCGCTCCGGGCGAAGCCATCTACATCACCGAACAGGGTCAGCTCTTCTCCGAGCAATGCGCCGACAACCCGCAGATGAGCTCCTGCATCTTCGAATATGTCTACTTCGCCCGTCCCGACTCCTTCATCGACAAGGTCTCGGTCTACGCCGCCCGCCTCAACATGGGTCGCAAGCTGGGCCAGAAGATCGCCCGCGAGTGGGAAGATCTCGACATCGATGTGGTCATCCCCATCCCCGAGACCTCCTGCGACGTGGCGCTGGAGATAGCCCACACCTTGGATCTGCCGTACCGTCAGGGCTTCGTGAAGAACCGCTATATTGGCCGAACCTTCATCATGCCGGGTCAGACTCAGCGCAAGAAGTCGGTGCGTCGCAAGCTCAACGCCATCAGCTCCGAGTTTAAGGGCAAGAAGGTGCTGCTGGTGGATGATTCCATCGTGCGGGGCACCACCTCCGAGCAGATCATCCAGATGGCGCGAGAAGCCGGTGCCGCCAAGGTCTACTTCGCCTCCGCCGCCCCCGAGATCCGCTTCCCCAACGTCTATGGCATCGACATGCCCACCGCCAACGAACTGATCGCCCACGGTCGGGAAGTGGAAGAGGTGTGTGCCCTGATCGGCGCTGACGGTCTGATTTTCCAGGATCTGGAAGACCTGGAAGCCGCGGTACGGGAGATCAACCCGGAGCTGCGCCACTTCGAGACCTCGGTGTTCAATGGCCACTATGTCACCGCCGACGTGGATCAATCCTATCTGGACCACCTCAACGCCCTGCGCAACGATGACAGCAAGGCGGTACGCGAGTGGCACGAAGGCACCAGCAACCTGGAAATTTTTAACGAAGGCAGTTAAACGTTTTCTCCGTTGCTAAAGATGATGATATGGGGGCCCTGGCCCCCATTGTTGTTTCTGCAACTTGGGAGGGCAGGGGATATCTGTTTGAAAAAGCGGCGCTTATGCGTGCAGGGGTGGGCGGTGACGGCGGGATCCGCTAGCATAGGCGCCTGCCATGTTTTCCGATCAGATGAGAGTTCAGATGGATGATCTGCTAGCCCCCGTGCGCCAGTTTTTGCACTGTGAGACCCCGGATGAGTGGGTGGAGATGGCGCGGGATCCCGCCCACCTGCCGACCCTGCTCATCGATCACGCCAACTGCGAGAACAAGGCTGCGCTCACCGCTCACAGCCTGGTGCGCCGCTACTGCCTGCCCAAGGGCAAGCGCCACCTGCTGCCCAAGCTGGAATTCTACCGCGAGCTGGACGCCATCCCCGAGAAGGCGGAGATCCTTGGCAAGCGTACTATGGGGGAGTCCGATCGCACCGTGTTTGAGGAGCTGGCGCGCAATCCGCTGCTGTTTCCCATGGTGCGCCTCATTCAGGAGGAGCTGCACCACTTCGAGCAGGTGCTGGAGATCATGGCGGCCCGCGACATCCCCTACGGCCCCGTGACCGCCTCCCGCTATGCCCGCAGCCTGATGCAACACGTGCGCACCCATGAGCCTGCCACCATAATCGACAAGATGATCATCGGCGCCTACATAGAGGCCCGCTCCTGCGAGCGTTTCGCCAAGCTGGCCCCCCATCTGGACGAGGAGCTGGGTCGCTTCTATGTCTCCTTGCTGCGCTCCGAGGCGCGCCACTATCAGGATTATCTGGCGCTGGCCGAGCTCTATGCAGGGGAGGATATCAGCGAGCGGGTGGCCTTTTTCGGCAGGCTGGAGGCCGAGCTTATCTGCTCGCCGGATCCCCAGTTCCGGTTTCATAGCGGTCTTCCTGTCACTTCTGACAGTTGTTGACGCAACGGGGGCCAACTACTATTGCCTCGTTCCTACTACGAGCGACAAGTAGTATTCTTTGAGCGCAATTCCCGGCCCCCTAGCCGGGATTTTTTTATCTGTTTTTTTCCTCTCCATCCAGCACCCATGGTGAATGTTTAATCACTTACCTTTCGGCCTACGGTTCAGCCTGGCGGCGTATGCCCTGCATTTTTAAGGCGATTAATTACTCATTCAGGCGGGGCACCCTTGTAGAAGCGGGCGAAACCGTGTACTTTTTTGCCTTCGCAAGATTTGAATAACCAATCAATAGGAGCGTGTATGCGCATTGTTCTGTTGGGGGCTCCGGGCGCCGGCAAAGGTACCCAGGCTCAATTCATCATGGAAAAACACGGTATTCCGCAGATCTCCACTGGCGACATGCTGCGTGCCGCAATCAAGGCGGGCACCGAGCTCGGCTTGAAAGCCAAGGCTGTGATGGATGCAGGTCAACTGGTCTCTGACGACATCATCATCGGTCTGGTCAAAGAGCGTATCGCCCAGGCCGATTGTGCCAAAGGCTTCCTGTTGGACGGTTTCCCGCGCACTATTCCCCAGGCGCAAGCCATGAAGGATGCCGGTGTGTCAGTTGATTTCGTGCTGGAGTTCGACGTGCCGGACGAAGAGATCGTCAAGCGCATGAGCGGTCGTCGCGTTCACTCCGGCTCCGGCCGTACCTACCACGTGGTGTTCAACCCGCCGAAAGTGGAAGGCAAGGATGACGTGACCGGCGAAGATCTGGTGATCCGTGCCGACGATGAAGAGACCACAGTACGCAAGCGTCTGGATGTATACCATCAGCAGACTGCACCGCTCATCGGTTTCTACGGCAAAGAAGCGGAAGCGGGCAACACCCGTTACGTCAAGATCGACGGCACCCAGCCGGTTGATCTGGTGAGCCAGCAGCTCGCCGCCATCCTGGGCTGAGCCCGGTCGATGACACCCTGTACCATCAGGTAATTTAAGAGAAGGGCCCTGATGGGCCCTTTTTGCATCACGACAGATAGACAGGAAGCCAATGTGACCACGAAAACAGGCATCTTGCTGGTCAATCTGGGCACCCCAGCCGCCCCCACTACCGCCGCCGTCAAAGCCTTTCTGAGCCAGTTTCTCCATGACCCCAGGGTTGTCGATCTGCCTCGCTACCTCTGGTGCCCGCTGCTCCATTGCATCATCTTGCCGACCCGTTCACCCAAGGTGGCCAAGTTGTACCAGCAGGTGTGGACCGATCAGGGCTCACCCCTGATGGTCATCAGCCAGCAGCAGCGCACCGCGCTGGAGCAGGAGCTCAAGCGGGAAGGGGTGGACGTGCCGGTGGAGCTGGCCATGACCTATGGCTCGCCCTCCATGACGGATGGCTGGCAGGCGCTCAAGGCCAAGGGGGTCAACCGGGTGATCCTGTTGCCGCTCTATCCGCAATATTCGGTGAGCACCACGGCTTCCGTGTTCGATGCCTGGGCCAAGGCGATGAAAAAAGAGCGCAATCTGCCAGTGGTGCGGCTCATTCGTGATTACCACGCTCACCCGGAATACATCCAGGCGCTGGTCATGAGCGTGCGTCGTCATTGGGAGCAGCACGGTCAGGGGGAACATCTGCTGATGTCCTTTCACGGCATCCCCGAGCGCTACGAGCAGGAAGGGGACCCTTACGGTCAGCAGTGCCGCACCACGGCCACCCTGCTGGCGGAGGCGCTCGGGTTGGAGCAGGGGCAGTGGACGGCCAGCTTCCAGTCCCGTTTTGGCAAGGAGGAGTGGCTCAAGCCCTACACGGACGAAACCGTCGCCGGCTTGCCGGGTCGCGGCATCAAGCGGCTCGATGTGATCTGTCCGGCCTTTGCCGCCGACTGTCTCGAAACCCTGGAGGAGATCCAGGTACAAAACCACGAGGCCTTCATGGAAGCCGGTGGCGAACAGTTTGCTTATATCCCTGCCCTTAACAGCGATCAGGCCCATATCCGCATGATGGTCTCCCTCATCTGCCGCGAGCTGGCGTGAGGAGAGTAGGCAGTATGATGTATCAACGAGGAGCGATCGCATGATCCATATCACCCTGTTCTATGCAGGCTTGCTGGGGCTCTTGTTTCTGCTGCTCTCCTTCTGGGTGGTCAAACGCCGGGCCCAGTTCAAGGTGATGATAGGGGAAGGGGAGGCACCAGAGCTGCTGGCGGCGATCCGCACCCACGGCAATTTTGCCGAGTATGTTCCTTTGACCCTGCTGTTGATGGCCCTCTGCGAGCTGGCCGGGGCGGGGGCCTTGTGGCTTCATCTTGGCGGCGGCATGCTGCTGGCGGGTCGGGTGCTCCATGCCATCGGCATGCAGATCCCCAAGGCCCCCAATCTGCCGCGGTTGTTTGGCACCCTGCTGTTCTGGCTGTCCCTG
The DNA here is from genome assembly GCF_041403185.1 of Aeromonas sp. S9(2024). Classification (NCBI taxonomy): domain Bacteria; kingdom Pseudomonadati; phylum Pseudomonadota; class Gammaproteobacteria; order Aeromonadales; family Aeromonadaceae; genus Aeromonas; species Aeromonas sp. S9(2024). The sequence goes on along the minus strand of NZ_JBGLRE010000006.1, from coordinate 90,308 downwards.
GGACTCTTTTCGGTGCTGGCGCTGCTGCTGTCGGCGAGTTGAAAAGAGCCTCCTTGGGTACACAAAAACCACCTCCCGACGAGGTGGTTTTTTGTTGGGCGAAGAATAAACGTTTTCCCCTGCAACCCTTGTCTATACTGACCCCATAATTTAATCAGGGCGACTTTTCGGGACGGCTGATTGTGTTAAAATCCCGCCCCTCTTTTCCCCAGAGCACAGAACATTGCCATGAAATTTCCCGGTCAGCGCAAGTCCAAACACTACTTCCCTGTCGATCGCCGTGATCCCCTGATCTCGCAAAGCGCCCAACTCACCGAACTGGGCAAAGCCTATGTCGTGGGTATCGATCAGACCCTGGTTGACATCGAAGCCCATGTGGATGATGACTTTCTGGCTCGCTATGGTCTGAGCAAGGGCCACTCTGTGGTGATCACCGACGAGGTGGCCGAGCGCATCTACGACGAGCTCAAGGCCAACAACATGGTGGTGAGCGAATTTGCCGGCGGTACCATCGGCAACACGGTCCACAACTACTCGGTACTGGCCGACTCCCACTCCATCCTGCTGGGGGTAATGAGCCAGGATATCCGGATCGGTTGCTATGCCTACCGTTATCTGTGCAACACCTCTTCTCGCGTCAACCTCGACTATCTGCAGCCGGTGGACGGCCCCATCGGTCGTTGCTTCACCTTCATCACCGAGTGTGGCGAGCGCAGCTTCGGCATCAATGCCGGCAAGATGAACCAGCTGGACGTGCGTCACATCCCCGAAGAGGTGATCAAAGGTGCCTCCGCCCTGGTGATCACCGCTTATCTGGTGCGCGGTGATGACGGTGACCCCATGAAGGAAGCGGCCATGACGGCGGTGCGTTATGCCCGTGAGGCCGACATCCCCGTGGTACTGACCCTGGGTACCCGCTTCGTCATCGACGAGAATCCCCAGTGGTGGCGTGAATTCATCGCCGAGAACGTGACCGTGCTGGCGATGAACGAGGACGAGGGCGAGGCCCTGACCGGCATCGCCGATCCCCTCGGTGCCGCCGACAAGGCCCTCGACTGGGCTGACATGGTGCTCTGCACCGCCGGCCCCATCGGCCTCTACATGGCGAGCTACACCGACGAGGACTACAAGCGCGAGACCACGCATACCCTGCTGCCGGGGGTGATCCCCGAGTTCAACATGTATGAGTTCAGCCGCCCGATGGCACGCAGCAAATGCCGCAAGCCGATGCGGATCTACTCCCACATCTCCCCCTACATGGGTGGCCCGGAGAAGATCAAGAACACCAACGGTGCGGGCGACGGTGCCCTTTCCGCCGTGTTGCACGACATGGTAGCCAACTCCTACCACCGGATGAACGTGCCCAACTCCGCCAAGCACATCTCCGAGTTCCTCACCTACTCCTCCCTGGCCCAGGTGTGCAAATACGCCAACCGGGTCAGCTACGAGGTGTTGGCCCAGAGCAGCCCCCGTCTCTCCCGCGGTCTGCCGGAGAAAGAGGACAGTCTGGAAGAGGTGTACTGGGAGCGTTGATTTTCCCACCGTATTGAATGCAAAGGCGCCGTCAGGCGCCTTTTGTTTTTCGAGATGGATCAAGTTTTTAGATGTCGATTGGTGATGACCATGGACATGGATGAAGCCGCCAGCATACCTTGTTAACAAAATGTATTTTGTCAGGATGACGGTATGTTGAGGCAATGGAGTATTGGCCATCGCTTGATGCTGATGGTGTTGATGGTGGTCGCCGTGCTGGGTTTGTTGTTGTTCGCTTGCCTGCGCGTCTATTACCAGGGGCTGATGGCGGAGAAGAGCAACCAGGCACGTTCACAGGTGGAGACGGCCTATAGCCTGGTCGCCAGCTATGAAGAACAGGTGCGCCAAGGCAGGCTGGACGAACAGAACGCCAAGGTACTGGCGCTGACCGCCGTGCAAAAACTGCGTTATGGCCAGAACGACTATTTCTGGATCAATGACAGCCATCCCACCATGGTGATGCATCCCATGAAGCCCGAGCTCGATGGTCAGGATCTCTCGGGGGTGGAGGACAAGCAGGGGCTCAAGCTGTTCGTCGCCTTCGTCGAGCGGGTCAAGCAGCAAAACGGGAGCGGCGAAGTGGCCTACTACTGGCCCAAACCCGGCGTCGATGAGCCGGTGCGCAAGATCTCCTACGTCAAACAGTTTGCCCCCTGGGACTGGATCATCGGCACCGGCATCTATGTGGATGATGTGGAGGCGCAATACCAGCAGGTACTGCGTACCCTGATGGGCATAGGCGCCCTGCTGGCTGTGCTGCTGCTCGCGGCTGCGACCCTGATCCGGCGCAGCATAGTGATGCCCCTGTCCCAGTCGGTGTCTGCCTTGGGTGACATGGCCAGGGGAGAGGGGGATCTGCGTTTTCGCCTGCCCGAGAGCGGCCGTGATGAACTCAGCCTGCTTTCGGCCAATTTCAATCAGTTTGCCAACCAGATGGCCCAGCTGATCGGCCGTGCCCAGCAGATCACCAGCCACAACAAGGATGCAGCCCGGCAGCTCGAGCAAGTAGTGGCACGCACCAGTGCCATCGTGACCGATCAGGAACAGGACACCCAGCGGGTGGCGGCGGCCATGGTGCAGATCACCGGCAGCAGCCGCGCCATCGGCCTCAATGCCGAGCAAGCAGCCCAGGCGGCAGAATCGGCACGCCAGTTGGCCCAGCATGGCCGCGAGATTGTGGCCCAGACCATCACCACCATAGGACAGCTGGCGGACGAGATGGAGGAGACGGTGCAGGCCGTGGCCCGCCTTGAGCAGGACTCGCAGCAGATTGGCTCCGTGCTTGACGTGATCCGCGGGGTGGCCGAGCAGACCAATCTGCTGGCCCTCAACGCGGCCATCGAGGCGGCCCGCGCCGGTGAGCAGGGAAGGGGGTTTGCGGTGGTGGCCGATGAGGTGCGTACCCTGGCCACTCGCACTCACAGCTCTACCGACGAGATCCGGCAGATGATCCAGCGCTTGCAGGAGGGCGCCGGCAAGGTGGCGACCGGCATCGAACAGTTGCAGCGACTGTCGCGCTCGACGGCGCAGAAAGCCGGTGATGCGGAAGGAGCCATCGGCAATATTGACGAGGCGGTGAGCACCATATTGGCGATGAACAGCGAAATTGCCGGGGCGGCCGGTGAGCAGAGCAGTTCGACCGAGGAGATCACCCTGCGCCTGTCAGCCATTACCCAACTGGCCAGCGAGGCTCTGGTGGAGAACCGGCGTACCGGTCAGGCGGCCGGCTCCTTGTCGCAAACCAGCGATGAGTTGAGTACCCTGGTGGTGCGATATCGTACTTGATGGGGGTATCCCCCGTCTTTTTAGGGATTTGACTTGAGTCTGGGGGGCTTTTGCGACACCATCTGCCCCATTCTTGGTCCGTATTGGCCAGCCGCCTGTAAGAGAGAGCCCCATGAGCAAATTAACTGACAATCTTGACGCCAATTTCCAGCTGTTTGTTGAACAAGTCCGCGAGTCGGGTCAGGTCTGGGGTCTGCGCTACGGTGAAGACTGGGTGGTCTGCCGCTCTGCCGAATTTGAAGATGCCGATGTGATGCCGCTCTGGTCCGCCGAGGAAGATGCCCGTCTGCACTGTGTGGACGAGTGGGCCGACTATGAGCCGGAAGTGATCGACCTGGAAGAGTTTCTCGACATCTGGATCAACGATCTGGACGATGACGATGTGCTGGTGGGCCCGAACTGGAATGCCGATCTGGAAGGCCAGGAGCTGGAGCCCATCGAGCTGGCCAAGGCGCTGGTCGAACTGGACGCCTGAAGGCGCCTCCATTGACGACGCCGACATCCGGTGTCGTAGCAAAGCAATGATGAGACCGGTATCCGCGAGGATGCCGGTCTTTTTTATGATCCCGTGGGCATAATGAGGGTCAAAGGGGGATTTGCCTTTGCACCCGCGCAGGCGATGGTCCATCATCAACCTTTTGCCAGGGGGGGATAGCCATGTTTTTGTTCGACGTCACAGGCATAGAGGGTGGGCGGGCCAGCATCCGGATACAGGCGCTGGACTGGACACAGACCGGGCCGGTGACGTTCCAGTGCGATGACGATCAGCTGGCACTGGTGCTGTTGAGTGATTGCCGCTGTGATGCAGTGGGCTTCTTTACCCTGCTCTCCGGATGCAAGCCCCTCCATCTCGAACAATGGCTCAGCTATTTGCAGGAGAGCGGCCGCATCGGCAAGTGGAGTCATCAGATTGAGAGCCCGGCCGATGACGACTATCTTGCCCGGGCCGGGCTACCCAGCGAGGAGCTCAATGCCCTGCTGGGCCAGGTCTATCATGTGGCGGGTTTCAATCGGCTGCAGATCAACCGGTACCTCAAGCACCGCCATAACCCCTCCAGTCTGGCGACCCGTTATGATCAGAAGGAGCTGGAGCGCTACCGCCAGCTCAACGACATCATTCTGACCCTTCTGAAGCTGAAGCATCCTCACTGAACAGGCCCAACTGGCTGATATCCGGTCGCAAAGGCTGCGGCCGGGCGATCAGATAACCCTGCAGGCCATCTACATACATTCCTTGCAACAGCTGCTTCTGGCCCAGTTGTTCCACCCCTTCCGCGATCACCTGGCACCCCATCCGGTGTGACACGTCGACAATCATCCGCACAAACTGCTGGTTGGTCTGATCCTGCTCCAGCCCGGTGATGAGGGCGGGATCGAGCTTGATGTAATCGGGTTTGAGCTCACGAAACAGGCTGAAGGAGCCGATGCCCTTGCCAAAGTTGGCGATGGCAGAGCGGCTGCCATTGCGGCGCAGCAGCTCGAACACCCGCTTGGCACCGGTCGGATTGCGCTCCAGATGCTCCTCGTCCAGCTCGAACACCAGGTTGGCGCTGGTGTTGGGATCCTTGAGCAGCTGCCTGTCCAGCCAGATCAGCAGGGCGCTGTTTTGCAGCAGATTGGGTGAGAGGTTGATCCCCCAGCGACTCTGGTTGGAGCCAAATGCCCGGTACTGGCGCATTACGTGGACGATCACCAGTTGCTCCAGCCGCATCACCATATCGAGCCGCTGGGCCATGGCAAACAGGGTGTCGGTCGGCAGGGCCGTACCATCGCTGCCGCAAAAGCGGGTGTAGATCTCGTTGTAGGCCATCATGCTGCGATGCAGAGGCTGGATGGGTTGATAGGTAAAAGTGAGGCGCTCCTGGGCCAGCACTTCCCCCAGCACCTCGCGCCAGTGGTGCTGGCCCTGCAGATCGGCGATGTTGTCCTCATGCTGGATGGCCCAGCCATTGATGGTTTCGGTCTGGGCCCGCGCCAGCGCCAGATCGGCTCTGGCAAGCACGGTTTCGATCTTCTGGCCGCTGCTAAGCCGGGTAAGGCCCGAGTAGGCGGCACTCTCCAGCTCGTGCTGCTCCTGGTAATTGTCGAAGGCCACCTTCAAATCCTGCCCCAGCAAGTGAGGCGGAATATTGACTACGGGTTGCACCAGCACGGCAAAGTCGGCTCCCGAGATGCGATAGACCTGGTTGCCCGGAAAGCGACTCACCACCTGCTTGATGAGGTTCGCCATGTCCTTGATGTAGGCATCACCGGACTGAAAGCCGCGCTGGGTATTGATTTTGCCTAGTTCGGTGGCACGGATCAGCACCAGGGTGGCGGTCTGGGTGTCCTGATCCCGCTGCAGCAGCTCCGTCACGTCACGGCGAAAGGCGTGGCGATTGAGCAACTGGGTCAGCTCATCCGTGGTGGCCAGATTGCTCAGCTCGGTCAGCTGGCGATGGGCATGCTGCGAATCGCTCTCAAACTGGAGCAGCAACTGTTGCAGGGCTTCCCGGGAGGCGGGATCGTCCAGCCGTTCGGGGTCCCGCTCCGTGAGCGCCTTGACCCAGACCAGCTCCTGGTGTTGTTGCATGCCGGTCAGGGTGCGCAATGCCAGCAGCAACAGCAGCCCCATGCCAAGCAGGGTGGTCGACAAAATGATGACCAGAGTCACCGGTGTGCTTTGAAGTGCCAACCAAAACCCTTGCAGGAGCAGCAAGGGTATGCTCACTATGGTGGCAATGAGAAAGAGGGAGCGTCCAAGCTTTTGAACCATCTTGTCATCCTTGAGGTGGCTGCGGTCACTTGGGGATTCTAACCGACCCCGTTCGGCAAACCATGCTGTTCCTCGCAACTTGGTGCAAATGTGTCGTTCGGGATTGAATAAATTGTGAGTGAAACCACTTTCACGGGCTTGAAATCCGGCGAAGATGAATTCGAAATGGATCAAACGAGGCAGAGGTGAATCATGTTGTTAGAGCCAGGGAATAGTGCCAAAGCACGGCAGTTGTTGAATCAAAGTATGGCGCTGGTACTGGCGGGAGGACGTGGCAGCCGCCTGAAGCAGCTGACCGACAACCGGGCCAAGCCTGCGGTGCATTTCGGAGGAAAGTTTCGGATCATCGATTTTGTGCTTTCCAACTGCATCAATTCGGGGATCCGTCGGGTAGGGGTGGTGACGCAATACAAATCCCACAGCCTGCTGCGACATCTGCAATCGGGTTGGTCTTTTTTGCGCTACCAGATGAACGAGTTCATCGACTTGCTGCCAGCTCAGCAGCGGGTGGACGAGGTGCACTGGTATCGCGGTACTGCCGACGCCATCTATCAGAACGTCGACATCATTCGTGACTATGGTCCCAAGTACATAGTGGTGCTGGCGGGGGATCACATCTACAAGATGGACTATGCCGCCATGTTGCTCGATCACGTGCGCCTTGGTGCCAAGGTGACGGTAGCCTGTATCGAGGTGCCCCGCTCGGAGGCCTCCGCCTTCGGCGTTATGGACATCGACGAGCAGCGCAAGATCCGCGCCTTCGTGGAGAAACCCGCCAACCCGCCAGCCATGCCGGGCTGCGAAGACAAGTCCCTTGCATCCATGGGGATCTATATCTTCGAGGCGGAGTATCTCTATCAGCTGCTGGAAGAGGACATCCTCAACCAGGAGTCCAAACATGACTTCGGCATGGACGTCATTCCCCGCATCGTGGGGGAGGGCAAGGCGTTTGCCCACCCCTTCAGCATGTCCTGCGTCGGGGCCAAGGAGGGGCAGAAACCTTACTGGCGTGATGTGGGGACCCTGGACTCCTTCTGGGAGGCCAACATGGATCTCGCCTCCGTGGTACCGGAGCTCGACATCTATGACGAAAACTGGCCCATCTGGACCAGCCAGACCCTGACACCGCCCGCCAAGTTCGTGCAGGACCGAAACGGCCAGCATGGCATGACCATCAACTCCATGTTTTCCGGCGGAACCATCGTCAGCGGGTCGTTTGTGCTCAACTCTGTGCTGTTTACCAATGTGCGGGTTCACTCCTTCTGCACCCTGGATCAGGCGGTGATCTTCCCCGGGGTGGAAGTGGGGGCGGGCTGCCGTTTGCGCCGGGTGGTGGTGGACAAGGGGTGTGTGCTGCCCGATGGGCTGGTGGTGGGAGAGAATGCCGACGAGGATAGCCGTCGCTTCTACCGCTCAGAACAAGGCATAGTGCTGGTCACCAAGGGAATGCTGGAGAAGCTGGCGTAAGCCCGTACCTTGCCTGACGTAATAATGAAAAGGGAGCCGTTGAGGCTCCCTTTTGCATGATGTGACCTGTGGCTTATTCGCTGATCGCGGCCTTGCCTGCCATCACCATGGCGGTGCCGTGCTTGCCACCGGCGGCGGTGACCTGCGGGACGCCATCTTCATCGGTATCGCTGCCGGCGCCGGTGATGATGTTCTCACCGGAGTCACCGATCCACTCGGCCATCTGCATGCCGCCGTTGACGGTGCCACGGAACCAGCTGACGTACTGGGTGGTCAGCTTGGCCAGCTCCAGCTCGGGCGCCTTCTCGGCCCCTTCGTTGCGCAGGTTCAGCATGGCAGAGCGCAGGGCGCCGGAGATGGCAGCCTGGGTCCAAGGGGTGTATTCACCCTGCTTGCCGGCAAGCCAGGTACCTGCCTTCTGGTTGAAGTAGGCCTTGTCGGTGGCGATGAAGAGCTCGCGCGCCGCGGTGCGGTACTTCACGTCCTGAGTCGCCAGGAAGGCGGCGGTGAGGCCGCGGATGGCGGCAAACTGGGTCTCGACAGACTGGCCAGCGTCAACGGATCCACCCAGGGTCAGACCGTCGTGCACCAGCCCATTGCTGCCTTTGAGTTGGGCGAGGATGAAGTCGGCCTGTTTGGTGATAAGCGCGAGCGCCTCCTGCCCTTGTTTGGTCTTGAGGTTCAGCTCGCCATTGTCACCGGCGGCGTAGCCTACCGGCAGGGCGTCCTGGGCGCGCTGGAAGATCTGCAGGGCGACCAGGGTGTAGGCGGCGTCGAAGGTAGTGACGTGCTTGGCCTGTTTGCCATCCTGCCAGCTGTCGACCAGGGTGCCGGCCTTGGGCTCGAAGTGCAGGGCGGCCAGGTTCTTGAAGGTCAGGTTGGAGAGGTTCAGGGCCAGGGAGAAGGCGTCGTTGCCTGCTACTGCCTTGGTCAGATCATTGGCCTTGTTGGCAGCCGGCGCGGCGGCAAACGGCGCTCCGTCAAACACGGCGTGGAAGGCCGGGTTCTGGTTGGTGTTGGCGCTGCGCTGATCGCTGAAGGCGTAGAACTCGGAGAGCGGCCACAGCATCATCCAGGCATCGCGCAGTTGGGCGGAACCGTCGACCACTTCCAGCTTGCCGATGGCACCGACTTCGTTCTTGCTGGTCTCGGTCACTTTCACCTGATGGGGGAAGTAAATCACGCCCTTGGCCGGATCGTATTGCGGGGTGATCTTGGCGCCCAGGGCCTTGCCGTCAAAGCCGAGCTGGCTTTGCAGAATGGCCAGCTTGTCGATGGACTGTTCGGTCAGCATCATGCCATTGAAGCCATCGGCGGCGGAAACCCCCAGCTTGTGCTTGCCGTCCTGATCCATGGTGGCGGAGGCGGCCTCCACCTCTTCATCGCTCTCTGCTACATGCATGCCGCCGAGGAAGTCCTGGGACCACATCACCTCTTTGAGCAGGATGCCACCCACGGCAGCCGGTACCAGCAGGTTGTCGCTGCCGCTCCAGCGCAGGGTGGCGTAGTCGCGGAAGTAGGCCGGCACCTGGGTCTTGACGGTTTTCTCGTTGCCCTTGGCGGTCTTGATGATGATCTGGTCACCGTTGACCGGGGTCGTGTTGACGGCCTGGGCAAACTCCGGATTGGCAGAGGCATAGGGGAAGGAGAGGGGATACATGCCCTGGGGCACTTCATCGGCCGGGAAGCCGACGGCGTCGGCCATGGCCAGCACTCGCTTGCCGAGATCTGCCAGGGTGCCGCCGCGGGCCAGGTTCTGCGGCCCGTTCACCAGGTGCGGGCCCATGCCGGACTGGTAGTTGAGGGCGTACATCGCCTCTTCGGAGTATTCGTAAGATTCGATGCCGGCGGCGAAGTCGAACGGAGTTGGCTCGTCGGCGCGGTTGGCGTCGAGCACGTCCAGATCCAGACCCAGGGCCTCGGCCAGCGGCTCGCCGGAGAGCTCGAATTCGGTGTAGGCCAGCATGTTGGCGGCGGTGTTGAATGTCTTGTCTTCCACCTTGACGGCAGCGTGCGCGGCGCTACCCAGCAGTGCGCAGGCGATCGCCTGTACCAGTACGGTTTTTCTCATGTCCCTTCTCACCATTGGTTTTATTATCGGGTTTATTGTGACGCTTCTCATGACGAATCTAAATGAGAATGGTGCGCATTATGTGTGATTTGGACGGCGTTGAGAAGTGAAAACCGCCCCGACCAGTGCAAACGACACAAGGCGGGACGGTGGGGGTGGTGATCACGGTTATCGCGCAGAGGGCGATGGCAAGGAGCGGGCTTAGAACACCTTGAAGGGGATCACCAAGCGGCCAGGTTCCACCTTGAGGGCTTCGACTTTCTCCTTGATCCTCGCCTCATTCTGGCGGCTTGCATCGAGCCGGTAGACGGGGGTCTGGGACAGGAACAGGGAGAGCGACTGGTTGAAGGTGGGCAGCAGCGGCGTGAGCGCCGCGCCTATGTCGGCAGGTTCGGTCTTGACCGAGAGCAGCTCCAGATCGCGCAGATAGATGGCACCCTGATCCGCCAGGTATTCCGGACGGGCCCGCAGGGCAAAGCGGACCTTCATCTGCTGGTTGCCGAGGGGGCTCAGTACCTGCAGATCGCCGGCGGCATCCAGCTCGATGCGATCCGGCTGGCTGCGGCCGATGCGGCTTTGCATCTCATCGAGGCGGATCTTGCTCGACATGATGCCGGGGATCCCCAGCTGTTTTTCAAAGGAGACCTGATCCTTGAGGTATTGGTTGATTTCGGCCTCGCTGACGTTGTACTGGGTGAGCGAGCAGGCACCCAGCAGCAGGACGAGGGGGAGTAACAACAACTGTTTCAACATGAAGGGATCCGCTTGATAAAAAGATGTCGCTATCTTACGCGATAATCCGTGCTGGGCGGGAGCCCTGCTTACCCATGTATTCGGGTGGGGCGAGGGGCCATCATCAGCAAGGAGCAGGCTGCCATAGTGAAAGCGATAGATGCGGGAGCGAGGAGAGTGCGATGAACAAGATGGACAAAGGCGGTCGCTGGCTGGGGATGGTGCTCTGCGCTCTGGTCTGGCTCTGGAGTGGGTTGCTTCGCGCCGAGGTGAAGGTGATCCCGGTCTTTGATGCCGGCGCTGCGGTGCAGACTCTCAGGGAGATCTACCCGGATCTCGGGGTAAGCGCCATGGGCAACCAGCTGGTGCTGAGTGGTACCCCGGCCCAGTTGCAGGAGGCCGAGACGACCCTGGCCCAGCTCAACAAGCCGCCCCAGAGCCTGCTCATCGAATGGCGGGTCGATGGCGCGTCCAGCGGTCAGCAGCTGGGTGTCGGGGTTGGCCGCGATGAGGCCAAACGGCAATGGCTGCTGGATGGCAACGCCCAACAATACCAGCAGAGCCAAAACGACAGCTGGCAGGTGCGAGGCTTGTCGGGGCGACCCGTATTGCTGCAGATGGGATCCTATCAACCAGTGACCTTCTATCAGTGGCGCGGCGGCCAGGTGGTGGGGCTGATGCCGCTGGTCAACGGCCTCTATGCCACCGCTACCCTGATTGGCGACAGGGTACAGATAGCGCTCAGCAGCGAGCAGGCCAGGCTGGAGCAGGGCACCATCAACAGAGGGCAGAGCGCCACCGAGGTGAGCGGTGCCCCGGGCCAATGGCTGACGGTGGGAGAGCTTTCGACCAGCTCGGCCCGGCAAGGCAGTAGCCTGGGTACCCAACTGCAGGCCGGGGGTGGCAACCAGAGCGAGCGCCAGACCCTGCAGATCAGGGTCACCCGCCAATAGCCAGGAGCACTCCCTTAATGGGGCTGGTCGGCGGCGTATTCACGCAGCTGGCGACTGCGCAGCAGATACCAGAGGCTCCACAGGCTGGCGATCAGCACCAGGGCGGTGGGCCAGCTGAAGCTCCACTTCTGCAGATTGAGGCTGTGCAGCTGCATCACCAGGCCGCTTGCGGCAGAGCAGAGCAAGAGGCCCCGGCTGTGGCGCCTGAGCCATGCCCGTGCACTCTTGGTCTGTTGGTAGGTGCCGCCACAGGCGAGCAGCGCCAGCATGGCGGGCACATCGGTCAGCAGACTGAGATAGAGGCTGATTTTGTCCGGATAGAAGAGGGCGAGAATGTCGCTGCCGCTCTCCCGGCTGACCCCCGCCATTAGAAACAGCCAAACCGAGCGGGTCAGCAACAGGGCAATGGGCCAAAACCAGAGTGGGGGGCGCAGCTGGCCGTGATCGTCATATCTGTGTTCGGGGTAGAGGGTCATAAGGCCCGTGATCCGCTTGGATGAAGGATGTGGCAGATATGGGGCGGGACAGGGCCCTTTGCAAGGCGCAGGGGGAGAGAGGAATTAATCGGGGGGCCATGCCCCCCAATCCGCGTGTGTCATTCAAGGTGGCGTTACAGCCAGCCCTTGCGTTTGAAGAAGAGGCCGGTGCCGAGCGATGACATCACCATCAGCACCAGGGAGAGGGGATAGCCGTACTCCCAGGCGAGCTCCGGCATGCGGCCGAAGTTCATGCCGTAGATGCTGGCGATAAGCGTCGGTGGCAGGAAGATCACTGCGGCCACCGAGAAGATTTTGATCACCTTGTTCTGCTCCAGATTGGTCACCCCCATGGAGGCCTCCAGCTGGAAGTTGATCTTGTCGAACAGGAACTGGGTGTGGGGCAGCAGGGACTCCACGTCGTGCAGCATCTCGTCGATCCACTTGTTCTGCTCCAGGCTCATGCGCTGGCGCAGGCTGCGCTTCAAAAAACGCAGGGCGCGCCGGGTATCGTGCAGTGAGAGACGGATCTGGCCGTTGGCCTCTTCCTGCGCCATCAACTCTTTAAGCATGGGGTTGATCTGATCCGGCTCGAAGATCTGATCGGCGGTGTTTTCCAAGGTTTTGTAACCATCCTCGATAAGGTCGGAGAGGTACTCAACTTTCAGGTTCTGCACCTCCAGCAGGATATCGAGGGCATCCTCCACCTCCAGCCTGTCCTGGCGCATATAGTGGCGCAGCAGGCGCACCAGGCCGATATCATCCTCGCGGATGCTGATCAGCAGGTTGTTGCGCAGGGTAAAGGAGACGTGGACACCCTTGGTGTCACGACCGATCCGCTGGGGAAACAGGGAGTGAATGTGCAGACCGTCGGTGTCCCAGTAGAAACGGGCCGACGCCTCGATGTCGTCCAGCTCCTCCTTGTCGGGCACCTCTTCCAGGAACAGGCCCGTCAACCATTCTCGCTCCGCCGTGTCCGGTTTGTAGGCATCCAGCCAGACCGTGTTGTCAGGCACTATGTCGTCAGGCCCGAGCGTGACTATGTCCAGTACCTTGTTATTGAGAATGTAGGCGGTGATCATCTGTCCCCCCTTAAAAAGTCATGGGTAATCAGGGATGGTTGCACAGGTCATGCGGCCTTAGAGCGCGTAGAAAGCGATCCCGTGGACAAGCTGAACGGGCCGATGGAAAACCTGAATGCGGCGAACTATACAGGGGCGGGCCGCGCTTGTCAGGGCTTATTCATGCTGGGTTCAGCCTGTTCGCTCAAAAAAACAGCGAGGTCGGATCATCGGATCTGGCTGGAAAGTGGTCAGCCCGGAGGCATCTGCTTTGCCGCTTCCCGGGATGAGGGATAAGCCTCTTTCACCTGATGGGCAGTTGGGGCCATCTCCCCCTTGGGCAACAGCCGGGGGAGATGTTGAGGGGCTGGTTAGCCATGCCATCTCGGGTCTGTATGGCAATGCTCCTGAACATCATGTTCCTCAACATAAGGCTCCGTCGTATAAGTCCCTGTCACATATTGGGGTAGTTGGGTCCACTGCCCCCCTGCGGCGGTGTCCAGGTGATGTTCTGGCTGGGATCCTTGATGTCGCAGGTCTTGCAGTGAATGCAGTTGGCGGCGTTGATCTGCAGCCGTGGCTCGCGTTCGGCCTCAATGATCTCAAAGACGCCGGCCGGACAATAACGCTGGGCGGGTTCGGCCCAGGTGGCCAGATTGACCTCGACCGGGATCTGTTCATCCTGCAATTTGAGGTGACAGGGCTGATCCTCATCGTGGCTGGTGTTGGCCAGATAGACGGACGAGAGCTTGTCGAAGCTGAGCTTGCCATCCGGCTTGGGATAGTCGATAGGCTCACAACGACTGGCCATGCGCAGCTGACGGTAGTCGGGCTCCCTGTCCAGCAGGGTAAAGGGCGAACCTTCCCTGAAGAGGCGGGAGTGAAAGAGGCGCTGTTCCAGCCAATTGAAGGCGCCACCAAACCAGGGGCCATAGCGATGCAGGGCTGCGCCGAAATTGCGCGCCGTTTTCAGCTCTCCGGCCAGCCAGCTTTGCTGTAACGCATCGCCAAACTCGGCCAGATCCCGTCCCCCTTCATCCCCGCCCTTGAGACTCATGGCGACGGTCTTGGCCGCCAGCATCCCCGACTTCATGGCGGTGTGGATGCCCTTGATGCGGGAGAAATCCAGAGTGCCGGCATTGCAGCCAATCAGCAGGCCGCCGGGGAAATGCATGTGGGGCAGGGAGTGCCAGCCTCCCTTGGTGATAGCACGGGCGCCATAACTGATGCGCTCGCCTCCCTTGAGTACTTCAGCGATCAGCGGGTGGTGCTTGAGACGCTGGAACTCGTCAAACGGGCTGAGCCAAGGGTTCTGGTAGTTGAGATCGACGATAAGGCCGACTGCCACCTGATCCCCTTCCATATGATAGAGGTAGAAGCCACCGTGGCTGTGATTGCTCCCTTCCTTGCCAAGGGGCCAGCCGCTGCCGTGCAACACCCGGCCAGCATGGCTCTGGCCGGCCGGCAGTTGCCACAGTTCCTTGAAGCCGATGGCGTAGTGTTGCGGCTGGGCGCTGTTTTCCAGCCCGAACTGGGCGATGAGCTGCTTGCCAAGATGGCCGCGGGCCCCTTCGGCAAACAGGGTGTAGCGGCCGAGCAGTGCCATGCCGGGCACGTGATCCGCCTTGGGGTTACCGGCCCGATCCAGCCCGAGATCGCCGGTGAGCACGCCCTTGACCCGGCCATTTTCCATGATAAGTTCACTGGCGGTGAAGCCCGGGTATATTTCGACTCCCAGTGCTTCCGCCTGCCGAGCGAGCCAGCGGCAGAGGTTGCCAAGACTCAGGATATGGCAACCCGCGTTGTGCATCCGTGGTGGCACCGCCCAGTGGGGCAGTTGCAGTGCCCGGCTATCGTTTTGCAGCAGGTGCACCTGATCGTCGCTGACCGGTATGCCGAGGGGGGCCTCCTGCCAGCTATCCGGCAGCAACTCCTTGAGGGCAACGGGATCGAACAGGGCGCCGGAGAGCAGGTGGGCGCCAATTTCGGCTCCCTTCTCCAACAAACAGACCGACAGGTCGGCGTTGTGCTGCTTCAGGGCGATGGCTGCGCTGAGCCCCGCCGGGCCGCCACCCACGATGACGACATCAAATTCCATTGCTTCCCGTTCCATCTTGCCTCTGCGCTCTAGTTGGCCTAGGGTAGTGCTGGTAGTTTACGTAAACGTAAAGCTCTTGTAAGTAAAAAAATCAAACAAAAAAGTGCAAGGACTGGTCAATGAATTCAACCCAAACAGATGAGGCATGACCCCATGAAGCTGCTGGTCGCGATCAAACGGGTAGTAGATTACAACGTCAAGATCCGGGTCAAGGGAGACGGCTCGGATGTTGAGCTCGCCAACGTGAAGATGGGTATCAACCCGTTTTGTGAAATTGCGGTGGAGGAGGGCGTCAGACTGCGGGAAGCCGGGGTGGCAAGCGAGCTGGTGGTGGTGACGTTCGGGCCAGAGGCCGCTGCCGAACAGCTGCGCCATACCTTGGCGCTGGGGGCGGATCGGGCCCGCCACTACGTGACGGACGAGACGCTCACGCCGCTCACCGTGGCCCGCGCCCTGCAACAGGTATGCGAGCTGGAGCAGCCGGATCTGGTGCTCCTTGGCAAGCAGTCCATCGATTCAGACAACAATCAGGTAGCCCAGATGCTGGCGGCCCTCAATGACTGGCCGCTGGCTACCTGTGCCAGCGCGATCAAGCTTGAGGGGGGGGAGCTGCTGGTGACCCGCGAGATAGACAGCGGCCTTGAGACCCTCGGTATGCCATTGCCCGCTGTCGTCAGTGTCGATCTGCGGCTCAACGAACCGCGCTTTGCTTCGCTCCCCAACATCATGAAGGCCAAGCGCAAACCGCTCGAGAGCGCACCGTTTGCCGCCCTTGCCGTCGAGCCTGCCGGTCAGACCCGGCTGCTCGGGGTGATGGCGCCCCCTGCGCGCACCGCCGGGATCCGGGTCGGCTCGGTGGACGAGCTGGTGGACAAACTCAAGAACGAAGCGAAGGTGCTGCCATGAGCGTGCTGATCATTGCCGAACATCATCAGGGCCGGCTGGCCGACAACGCCGCACAGCTGGTCACGGCCGCAGGGCAACTGGGGGGCGATATCCATCTGCTGCTCTTCGGGCAGGGGCTGAGCGAGGCGGCGGCGCAGGCCGCGCAACTGGAAGGGGTCGACAAGGTATTGCTGGCCGAGCATCCCATGCTGGCAGACGGCTTGCTGGATGGGGTCGACAAGCTGCTGGCCACTCATGCCCGAGGGTATGAACACTGCCTGATGGCGGCCAGCAGCACGGGCAAGGCGCTGCTGCCCCAAGTGGCGGCCCGGCTGGGGGTGGAGATGATTGCCGAGGTGATCGGTATCGAGAGCGGCGATACCTTCCTGCGTCCCATCTATGCCGGCAATGCCATCGCCAGGGTGGCAAGCTCGGCACCCGTCAAGGTGATGACGGTCCGTCCGACCGCCTTTGCCAAGGTGGGGCAACAGGGGGCGTCCGCGCCCGTCGAAGCCTTGCCGGTGCCCGATTTCAAGTGCCGTACCCGTCTGGTCGAGCGCCAGGCGATCCGTTCGGCCAGGCCCGATCTCGCGGCGGCGCGAGTGGTGGTATCCGGCGGGCGGGCACTGGGCTCCAAGGCGCAGTTTGCCCTCATCGAGGCGCTGGCGGACAAGCTGGGTGGCGCCGTGGGGGCATCGCGCGCCGCGGTGGATGCGGGGTTTGTGGCCAACGATCTGCAAGTGGGGCAGACCGGCAAGGTGGTCGCCCCCGAGCTCTACATCGCGGTCGGCATCTCGGGAGCCATCCAGCATCTGGCGGGGATGAAGGAGTCGAAGGTGATCGTGGCCATCAACAAGGATAGCGAGGCCCCCATCTTCCAGGTGGCGGACTATGGTCTGGTGGGGGATCTCTTCACCCTGCTGCCGGAACTTACCGCCAAGGTGTAAATTTGTCAGAAAAGGCGGTGACTCGCGTTTTATGCGGACTCGCGACCATTTCTGCGCATGTTCTCAGCAAGCCCTGACCCGTTCAGGGCTTTTTCTCTTCTGTCTGACGTTTCATCATGACCGAAAAGAGTGCGCCAGATCCCAAAAAGCCTTTGATCAGCAAGCCTCTCTTGTGTAAAACCTGACAAGTCATCGATCACTCTCATCCATTCACGGAAAGCGTCATGAGCAAACAGATTTACAACTTCTGCGCCGGCCCCGCCATGTTGCCGGTCGAAGTCATGGAGCGCGCCCAGCGCGAATTTTGTAATTTTCAGGGGCTGGGAGCCTCGGTCATGGAGCTGTCCCACCGCGGCAAGCCCTACATGGCGGTTGCCGAGAAGGCCGAAGCAGACTTGCGCGAGCTGTTGGCGGTGCCGGACAACTACAAGGTGCTGTTCATGCACGGCGGCGGTCGCGGCCAGTTTTCCGCCGTGCCCATGAACCTCTTGGGTGATGCCAACAAGAAGGCTGACTTTCTGCTGACCGGCGTCTGGTCCCAGAGCGCCGTGGATGAGGCCAAAAAGTACGGCGACATCAAGACCTATCAAGGGGTTGCCAAGAATGAGCAGGGCATCTCCCACCTGTTGCCGACCCCGGCGTTTCGCGCCGATGCGGCCTATGTGCACTACTGCCCGAACGAAACCATCGACGGCATCGAGATGTTCGACATCCCGGCCACCGGCGATGTGCCGCTGGTAGCGGATCTCTCCTCCACCATCCTCTCCCGTCCTCTCGATGTGAGCCGTTTTGGCATCATCTATGCCGGCGCCCAGAAAAACATTGGCCCCTCCGGCCTGGCGATTGCCATCGTGCGCGACGATCTGCTGAGCCAGGCGCGCGCCGATGTGCCTTCGATTTTCGACTACCAGCTCACCGCCAAGAACGACTCCATGTTCAACACCCCGCCCACCTATGCCTGGTATCTGGCCGGTCTGGTGTTCGAGTGGCTGAAAGAGCAGGGCGGTCTGGCGGCCATGGAAGCACGCAACAAGGAGAAGGCCGATTTCCTCTACGACTATCTTGATCAGTCGAGCTTCTATGGCAACCAGGTGGATGCCAGCTGCCGCTCCCGCATGAACATCCCGTTCCAGCTGAAAAATGCCGAGCTGGACAAGTTGTTCCTGGCCGAATCGGAAGCGGCTGGCCTGCTGGCGCTCAAGGGCCATCGCATTGTCGGTGGCATGCGTGCCAGCCTCTACAACGCCATGCCGCTGGAAGGGGTCAAGGCGCTGGTCAGCTTCATGAACGGCTTTGCCAAGCGCCACGGCTGAGTTTTTCCCTGCTGATGTCAGACGCCGGGCTGAGCCCGGCGTCTTTTTCTGCTTGTCCTGAATGCGGCGCCCGCCGCCATATTTACCCCGAAAGTACCCTTGCCGAGCTGGGCGCGGGCTGTTAACGTCCGGACAGGTGTTTTTTTGAGATAGTACAGGAAGTCTATGAATTCGTTGCGTCTGGAACCCATTTCCCGTGTGGCTGGCGAGGTTAATCTGCCCGGCTCCAAGAGTGTCTCCAACCGGGCCCTGCTGCTGGCAGCCCTGGCTCGCGGCACCACCCGTCTGACCAATCTGCTCGACAGCGATGATATCCGCCACATGCTGGCGGCGCTGACCCAGCTCGGCGTCAAATACAAGCTTTCTGCCGACAAGACCGAGTGCACCGTGCACGGTTTGGGTCGCAGCTTTGCGGTGAAAGAGCCGGTCAATCTGTTCCTCGGCAATGCAGGCACCGCCATGCGTCCCTTGTGTGCGGCCTTGTGCCTCGGTTCCGGTGAGTACACCCTGGGGGGCGAGCCGCGAATGGAAGAGCGTCCCATCGGCCATCTGGTGGATGCCCTGCGCGAGGCGGGCGCCCATATCCAGTACCTGAAAAAAGATGGCTATCCGCCCTTGGTGGTGGATGCCAAGGGACTCTGGGGTGGTGACGTGCACGTGGATGGCTCCGTCTCCAGCCAGTTCCTGACCGCCTTTTTGATGGCGGCACCCATGGCGGCTGGCGACACCCGCATCCACATCAAGGGGGAGCTGGTCTCCAAACCCTACATCGACATCACCCTGCACATCATGAAGCAGTTTGGGGTGGTCATCGAACACGACAACTACAAGGTGTTCTACATCAAGGGCAACCAGACCTATGTCAGCCCGGGTGACTTCCTGGTGGAAGGGGATGCCTCCAGCGCCTCCTACTTCCTCGCGGCAGGCGCCATCAAAGGCAAGGTACGGGTCACCGGCATCGGCAAGCACAGCATCCAGGGCGACATTCACTTTGCCGACGTGCTGGAGAAGATGGGAGCCTGCATCACCTGGGGCGATGACTTCATCGAGGCCGAGCAGGGGACGTTGCACGGGGTCGACATGGACATGAACCATATCCCGGATGCGGCCATGACCATCGCCGTGGCGGCGCTGTTTGCCGAGGGGCCCACCTCCATTCGCAACATCTACAACTGGCGGGTGAAGGAGACCGACCGTCTGCACGCCATGGCCACCGAGCTGCGCAAGCTGGGTGTTGATGTGGAGGAAGGGCACGACTTTATCACGGTGACCCCGGCGGCCCAACTCAACCATGCGGCGATCGATACCTACAACGATCACCGCATCGCCATGTGCTTCTCCCTGGTGGCACTGTCGGATACGCCGGTGACCATCAATGATCCCAAGTGCACCTCGAAGACCTTCCCGGATTACTTCGACAAGCTGGCCAGCATCAGTCAGCATGACTGATTGATTTGTACCCGTGAGGCCCGCCATTGTGCGGGCCTTGTTGTCTTTGGTATTCGCGGTAGCACCATTTCAGTAACTTGCAAGATTGCTTGGTGAAATAGTTTTGCTATCGATGTAATTTTCTATTTACACCGCCTCTGTCGAGGGCTAGATTGAAGTTTCATTATCGCAGTCATCTAGCAGGAAGCCTTGTCATGCAGCATCAAACCGACGACGTTCGTATCAGTGAAATCAAAGAGTTATTGCCCCCGGTTGCGGTGCTTGAGAAGTTTCCGGCCACCGAGACCGCATCAAATACGGTGTTTGAATCTCGCCAGGCCATTCACCGCATTCTGACCGGTGACGATGATCGCCTGCTGGTGGTGATCGGTCCTTGCTCCATCCACGATCCGGTCGCGGCGCTGGAATACGGCAAGCGCCTCAAGGCGCTGCGCGACGAGCTCAAAGATCAGCTCGAGATCGTGATGCGGGTCTATTTCGAGAAGCCGCGCACCACTGTGGGCTGGAAGGGGCTCATCAACGACCCCTACCTCGACAACAGCTGCCAGATCAACGACGGCCTGCGCCTGGGACGCAAATTGCTGCTGGATCTCAACGACATGGGGCTGCCGACCGCCTCCGAGTTCCTCGACATGATCACTCCGCAATACGTGGCCGATCTGATGAGCTGGGGCGCCATCGGGGCGCGCACCACCGAATCCCAGGTGCATCGCGAGCTGGCCTCCGGGCTCTCCTGCCCGGTGGGCTTCAAGAACGGTACCGACGGCACCATCAAGGTGGCTATCGACGCCATCGGCGCCGCCAGCGCGCCGCACCACTTCCTGTCGGTGACCAAGTACGGTCACTCCGCCATCGTGGCGACCGCCGGTAACCCGGATTGCCACATCATTCTGCGCGGTGGCCGCGAGCCGAACTACAGCGCCGGCCATGTCAGCGAGGTGGTGAAGGGGCTGGAGAAGGCGGGGCTGCCGCAGAAGGTGATGATCGATTTCAGCCACGCCAACAGCAGCAAGCAGTTCAAGAACCAGATGCTGGTAGCCGAGGACGTGGCAGGTCAGCTGCGTGCCGGTAGCAAGGCGGTGTTCGGCGTCATGGTGGAGAGCCATCTGGTGGAAGGGCGCCAGGATCTGGTGGACGGGTGTGAGCTCACCTTCGGCCAGAGCATCACGGACGCCTGTATCGGCTGGGCCGACACCGAGAGCCTGCTGCGCAACCTGGCCGATGCGGTAGCC
Source organism: Aeromonas sp. S9(2024) (assembly GCF_041403185.1). Taxonomy (NCBI): domain Bacteria; kingdom Pseudomonadati; phylum Pseudomonadota; class Gammaproteobacteria; order Aeromonadales; family Aeromonadaceae; genus Aeromonas; species Aeromonas sp. S9(2024). Next base: position 69,551 of record NZ_JBGLRE010000006.1, on the reverse strand, counting down.
ACCCGCAATGCAGGCTGATCTGTACCTCTGGCGCTTGCCGGTTCTTTCTTGGCAAGCACCAAGGCAATAAAAAAGCGCGACCCGGGTCGCGCTTTTTGCTGTCTGTCATCGGGCTACCAGCGGTAGGTCTTGAGCAACTGCTCCAGCGTCTTGCACTGCTCGACCAGCTGGCGGCTGGCCAGGTTGGCGGCATGGGCCTGGCCCAGGGTGTCGTTGGCGCTGTTGCGAATGTCGCTCACCGAGCGATCGACCTCGCTGCAGACCCTGTCCTGCTCTTCGGCGGATTGCGCCATCTGGGCATTGAGATCATTGATGCTGGCGATGCGCCCAATGATGTTCTGCATGGCCGCCAGGGTGGCCTCGGTCTTGTGAATGCTCTCGTCGGCCTTGGCTTTTGCATCCCCGATCACCACAACGGCGCTCTGCGCCTCTTTTTGCAGGGCGGCGATCATCTGGGAGATCTCCTCGCTGGCGGCGCGGCTGCGGTTGGAGAGGGCCCGCACCTCGTCCGCCACCACCGCAAAGCCGCGACCCTGCTCGCCGGCACGGGCCGCCTCGATGGCTGCGTTGAGGGCCAGCAGATTGGTCTGATCGGCGATCCCCTTGATCACCTCCAGCACGCCGTCGACGGCGAGGCAGCGGTTGTCGAGCTGCTGGATCACTTTGTCGACCCGCTCTATCTCCTCCGACATCTCGTCCATATCGGTGATGGAGCGCTGGGCGAGGCGGCTGGTCTCGGCGGCATCCTGATTGGTGAGGGCGGAGAGCTCGGCGCTCTTGCGGGCATGTTCGCGTACCTCGTGGGAGCTGGCGGCCAGCTCACTCACGGCGGCGGCCACCTGGGCGGTCATGCTCTCCTGCTGGCGGGCCGCTCCTTCGGTACGGGTCGCGACCTCGCTTATCTGGTTTGACTCCTGATAAAGCTGATGGGTGGCACTCTCGACAGATTGCAGGCTGTGGCGAAACCCCTGCACCATGTCGCTGACGGCACGGGTCATCTGGCCCAGCTCATCCTGGCTGCGATTGATGAGGGGGAGGGAGAGATCCCGCTCCTTGGCCATGCGGGTCATATTGAGCTGCAGATGACGAACCGGACGCTTGATGTAGCGCTGCAGCACCCACCAGAGCAGGGCGAAGCCGAGGCTGAACACGGCGGCCAGACTGCCGCTCAGGATCAGGTTGTTGCGATGGATTTCACTGAAGGTATGACTGAGATCGTAACTGATCCGCACCGCCCCCATGACGGTTCCCTCCGCCACCTGGTGGCAGGTGGTGCACTGGGTACCGCGATACTCCTTGTAGGCCTTGAAGGGTTTTATCAGGGTGAGCTGGTTGCCCTGTTGCTCGAAGACGACCTCGCCCTGCTTGATGGCGCGCTCATCCAGCGCATCCGCGATTTTCTGATCCGGATGACCCGCCCCGAACAGATCGCTCACGGCGGGGGCGCGAATGACCCTGGCCTCAACGATACCCTGTTCGCTCTTGAGCTTGGTCTGCACTATCTGTCGATTGGCCATGCCTCCCGTCATCATCAGGACGTTGAGCTGATCCATGTAGGTGTTGGCGGCGCTCTCCACCTTTTCGCCCGCCAGCCGGATGGCGAGATCCCGCTGCAACCAGGCGGAGAGTTCAAAACTGAGGGCAAATGTGCAGCCGATGACCAGGGTGAGGGGGAGGAACATTTTCCAGTTGAGAGACAGGTTTTGCATCGTTGGCAGAGTCCATGCACAGGTAAGCGATCGTCAATGATTGGCATCTTTCCCCGATGAATCATGGTCGAGAGGGGGAGATGACTTTCTATCGGCACACCCTACCTCATCTTGAGTAACTTATCTGTTAATTAGATCGACATTAGCAGTTAATGACAGGTAGCAAATCAGGGCTCTCTGACCCTGAGTTGATCCAGCACAAACTTGAAGTTAATTGATAGTGGTTATCATTTGCGTTATTTCAGATGGTAATCCTGCAACGATGACAAGAGATCTGACGCCGACCATGATCGGCATGGCGACTCCCGATCCCCTTAAATTTGCCTTCAGTGGCAAAACCTCGGCCCATGCCAGCCGGGGCGGTGTGCGCCCCCTGTCCCTCGACGAAGCCGCCTGGCAAGCCTGGTGGCAGCAAGAGAGTGAAGCCGACGAGCGGGCCCTTTACATCCACATCCCCTTTTGTCGCAAGCGATGCAGTTTTTGCAATTTTTTTGAAAATGGCGCCAATCCGGCGCGCATGAGCCGTTATATGGCGGCCCTGTGTGCCAGTCTGAACGCGGCTGCCGAGACCCCGTTGGGCCAAAGCAAACCTTTCTCTGCCGTCTATGTGGGCGGGGGCACCCCCACCGATATGGCGGTAGAGGATCTGGCCCGGCTGGCCAATGCCATTGGGCACTTTCCGTTGACCCCGGATGTGGAGGTGACCTTGGAGGGGCGTCTCAACGGGTTTGACGAGGCCAAGTGGCAGACCGCCCTGGCAGGGGGCTTCAACCGTTTCTCGTTTGGCGTACAGAGTTTTGATACCGGCGTGCGCCAGCAGGCGGCCCGTTTTGATGACAGGGAGACCCTGCTGCGCCGACTCGGCGAGCTGACCCGGGACGATGCGGCCGTGATCGTGGCCGACCTTATCTTCGGTCTGCCCGGGCAGGATGACGAGGTATGGCGCCAGGACATCAGCGACGTGATGGCAAGCGGGGTGCACGGGGTGGATCTCTACCAGCTCATCGCCATGACAGGCACCAATCTCGAGCGGGCCGAGGCGAAAGGCAAGCTGGGCTGGTCGGCCGATGGTCAGCAGCGAGCCGCCATGTACGCCTATGGTGCCAGCCAGCTGGAGCAACAGGGGTGGGAGCGCCTCTCCTGCAGCCACTGGCGACGCAGTAACGCAGAGCAGAGCCGCTACAACCAGATGGCCAAGCGCGGGGCCGAAATCCTCCCCTTTGGCGCGGGTGCGGGGGGCAGCATTCATGGTCACGGGGTGATGAATGGCCGCGATCTTGACGGTTGGCACAACGCATTGGCCAAGGGTGAGCGGGCCCCAGGCATGGTGATGAGCCGCAACCCCGACGCCCGGATAGACGGACTGTTGCGAGGCGCCCTCGATCGCGGTTGGCTGGCCCTGGCGAGCCTGCCTGCGCCGCTGCGTGCACATCTGCAGCCGTTGTTTGAGGGGTGGCAGCGAAACGGGCTGGCCAGCTTGACGGACGAGCGGCTGGCGCTGACCCTGGCCGGGCGCTTCTGGAACGTCAATTTGCAGGCGGGGCTGTTCGAGTTTTTGCAGCATCGCCCGCTCGATGGTAGCCAGATTGCACGTCATCCTGGCAAGCATCCCGGTAGCGTGCGCCATTCCCTGGTGTAGGGGCTTTTGCCCGATCGTCAAAAAGCACAAAGGGAGCCGAACTGGCTCCCTTTGTTTGACTCAGCAGCATGGCAACGCGGGACGAATTACTCGTCGTCGCTCTCCTGATAGCTGTCCCGCTGGGCTTTGGGCAGGCGGCGCATGGGGGCAAACCCGACGTCCTCGCCCACCACTTCCCGCTTGCGAGACTTGTTTTGAGGAGACTGAGCCGGCTTCTTGGCGCCATCGCCCTTGGCTTTGCCTGCGGCGGGTTTGCCCTTGCCACCCTTGGCATTGGCGCCGCCACGGGCACGCGGCGGGTTTTGTACCGGCTTGCTGCCGGGCAGAGTCTGGCGGCTCGGTTTGCCGCTCGGCTCATACCCGTCGAGGATCTCCACCGACAGGGACTGGCCGATCAGGGATTCGATGGCCTTGAGCTGACCCAGCTCGTCCTGGCTCACCAGGGAGATGGCCTCGCCGCCGCGACCGGCACGGCCGGTGCGACCGATGCGGTGGATGTAGTCCTCCGCCATCTGGGGTAGTTCAAAGTTGATCACATGGGGCAGTTGATCGATGTCGAGGCCACGGGCGGCGATGTCGGTGGCGACCAGCACCCGTACCTTGCCTTCACGAAAATCGGCCAGCGCCCGGTTGCGGGCACCCTGGCTCTTGTCGCCGTGGATGGCGACGGTATCCAGGCCATCTTTTTGCATCTGGTGGGCCAGGCGATCGGCGATCTGCTTGGTGCGTACGAACACCAATACCCGTTGCCAGTTGCCGCGGCCGATCATGTGGGAGAGCAGCTCGCGGCGCCGTTCCCGGTCGACCTGGATAATGCGCTGGGTCACCTGCTCGGCGGCGGTGTTGCTGGGGTCGACCTCGATCAGGGTGGGGTCGTTCAGCAGATCGTCTGCCAGCGCCTTGATGTCATCCGAGAAGGTGGCGGAGAAGAGCAGAGTCTGCCGCTCGGCGGGCAGCGCCTTCATGATGCGGCGGATGTCGTGGATAAAGCCCATGTCGAGCATGCGGTCCGCCTCATCCAGCACCAGCACTTCCAGCTCGTTCAGAGTCAGAGCGCCCTGGGTCAGCAGATCCAGCAAACGGCCCGGGGTAGCTACCAGGATATCGATGCCAAGCTTGATGGCGTCCAGATTGGGCTTGATGCTGACGCCGCCGTAGGCGATCAGGGTACGAAACGGCAGGTGATGGGCATATTTGATGATGCTCTCGCCCACCTGGGCGGCGAGCTCGCGAGTCGGGGTGAGCACCAGGGCGCGTACCTGACGGCGGCCACGACCATGATTGGCCAGCAGGCGCTGGAGCATGGGCAGGGTGAAGCCGGCCGTTTTGCCTGTGCCTGTCTGGGCGCCGCCGAGCACATCCTGACCGGCCAGAATGGCCGGAATGGCTTGCTGCTGGATGGGGGTTGGCTGTTCGTAACCCAGCTCCTTGACGGCCCGCAGGATGTGCGGAGACAGACCCAGTTCATTGAATGACATGTTCGAGAGAAACTCCTCTGGTGAGCACCTGGCTCAACGGATGGCCGGTGCCTTGGCACCCGCCACAAGATAGAAACGATAACGGGGGCGCAATATAGCAGAAGTGCGGCCGCTGCGCAGTAGCTGTCGCACCGGCCGTCATGCCAAGCAGGCAGGTAGGCGTCAGAGCAGAGCGCGGATTTGCTCGGTCAGGCTCTCCGGCTTGGTGGTGGGGGCGAATCGGTCCACCACGTTTCCATTCCGGTCGATCAGAAACTTGGTGAAGTTCCACTTGATGTTTTCCAGCCCGAGCAAGCCCGGCTTTTCTTTCTTTAACCACTGGTAGAAGGGGTGGGCCTGCTCGCCGTTGACCTCGCACTTGGCCATGATGGGGAAGGTGACCGGATAGTCGAGGGAACAGAAGCGGGCGATCTCCTCGGCATCCCCTGGCTCCTGCTGGCCAAACTGGTTGCAGGGAAAGCCCAGGATCTCCAGCCCGGCCGGGCCCAGATCCAGATAGAGGGCCTCGAGCCCGGTGTACTGGGGAGTAAAGCCGCAGCGGCTGGCGACATTGACCACCAGGATCACCTTGCCCGCCAGCTGTGCCAGCGGGTAGGGGCTGCCGTCGAGGCGTTGCAGAGTCAGGTCGGGCAGGGGCATGGCATCTTCCTTGTGTGGATTGCAAACCGGAATGGGGATTACGGTATCGGGCGACTCTGTCTGGGGCAAGTGGCTGCACCGGGCGGCGCCGAGGCATGCGGCCGTTATCACATTTTTGGCACTGGCCTTGAGTCGATGCGGGGCGGGATCACAACCGGCGCGAAAAAGGCGCGCGAAATCCGGCAGATCACGTATTGATGATGGGACTTCTCAAGATAAGCAAACCGGTTTGTGCGCCGGCCGGGAAGTCGCTAAAAAGCGCTCTCTTTTCCACTTGTTGCGAGTCAATCTTGGACTATCAAGCCGTCATGGATGCCATTTACACCCGGGGGTGGGTGATAGTGGATGATTTTTTAACCGCTGCCGAGGTGGATGCCCTCAAGGCCTGTCTGCCAGACGAGTGGCAACCGGCGGGTATAGGGCGCGAGGCGCAGCATCAGGGCAACCGGGACATTCGCCGGGATCAGATCCACTGGCTGGAGCCTTCCCTCGGCGCGCCCGTGGCCGATTACCTCGCCCGGATGGAGTCCTTGCGTCTGGCTGCCAATCGCATGCTGATGCTGGGGTTGTTCGATTACGAGGCCCACTTTGCCCGCTATCGCAGCGGCGATTTTTATGCCACCCATCGCGACGCCTTCGCCGGTCGCTCCAACCGGCGGCTCACCTCCGTCTTCTATCTCAACAACGACTGGCAGCCAGAGGCGGGCGGGATGCTGCGAATGTATGACAACGACGAGCAGTGGCTGATGGATGTCTCGCCCAAGGGGGGGCGGCTGGTGCTGTTTTTATCCGAAGAGTTCCCCCATGAGGTGTTGCCCGCCAATCGCGAACGCTTCAGCATCGCTGGCTGGTTTCGGGTCAATGGCAACGGCGTGGGTCGGGTCGACCCGCCGCGCTGAGCTCTTTTTCCCCATTTTTGACACATGGCCGCTTTTTTGCGGCCAGAAAGGGGGGCGTGGCGGCCCCATCAGCTGACAAGGCTTTGTCTCCCTTGCTACACTGGCGCGCACTTATGTTCGTATCTGGCTTCGTCCGTTTTTTAATGCGACTGGATTTTAAATGGTGATGGCGAAGCCGCTTTTCCCAAGGGATCACATCTAATGAAGAACATGCATGTCTTGCTGCTGTGCGGCGGCGGTGGCTCAGAGCACGAAGTCTCTCTGCGCAGCGCCAATTTCCTCGAAAAACAACTCGGCCTGTTGCCCGGTGTCGAAGTGACCCGGGTCGAGATGTTTGCCGACCGCTGGCTCAGCGCCGATGGTCGCGAGTGCAAGCTGGGGCTGGACAAGCTGCTCTCGTTTGACAGCGTGGCCCGTCCGGTGGACTACGTGGTGCCCTGCATTCACGGCTACCCGGGCGAGACCGGTGATCTGCAATCCTTCCTGGAGCTGGCCGGCCTCCCTTATCTGGGTTGCGATGCCGAGGCGAGCAAGATCTGCTTCAACAAGATCAGCACCAAGCTGTGGCTCTCCGCTCTCGGTATCCCCAATACCCCCTATCTGTTTTTGACCGAACAGAACGAGGCGAGCCTGGCCGAGGCCAAGGCAGCCCTGGCCAAGTGGGGCAAGGTCTTTATCAAGGCCGCTTCCCAAGGCTCTTCCGTGGGGTGCTACTCCGCCAGCAACGAAGCCGACCTGGTGCAGGGCATCAAGGACGCCTTCGGTTACTCCGAGCAGGTATTGATTGAAAAAGCGGTCAAGCCGCGGGAGTTGGAAGTGGCGGTGTACCAGTACGGTGACGAGCTGGTGGCCACCTATCCTGGCGAGATCTGCGTGCCGCAGGACAAGTTCTACACCTATGAAGAGAAGTACAGCAACGCGAGCCACACCGAGACGGCCCTGCGTGCCGAAGGGTTGACCCAGGCGCAGGCTGACGCCATCCACGAATACGCCCTCAAGGCATTCCGTCAGCTCAACCTGACTCACCTCTCTCGCGTCGACTTCTTCCTGACCGAAGAGGGGGAGATCCTGCTCAACGAGATCAACACCTTCCCGGGCATGACCTCCATCTCCATGTTCCCGAAACTGCTGGAGCATCACGGTCACAACTTTGCCCACTACCTTGAGCAGATCCTGCGCAAGGCCAGTTAAGGCGTACGTCACGCTCATCGAAACAAACATCCCCGCCAACCGGCGGGGATTTTTTTATCTGATAGCTGACGGCGCAAGCTTCGCGCGAAAACTCGTCAGTGGCGGGGATTACCCCTCTATCTTCTCGACCCGCACCTGCAGGCTGCCTTGTGCCAGGGTGGTGACCAGGCTATCCCCTGCGCTCACTTGGGCGGCGTTGCTAATCACCTCGCCGCGTGGGGTGCGGGTGATGGAGTAGCCGCGCCCCAGGGTGGCGAGCGGGCTCACCCCGTCGAGACGGGCAGTGAGCATGGCGAGGCGATGGCTCGCCAGATCCCGGCGCTTGGCGATCAGCGCATGGAGGCGTTCCTCGGCCAACTGGTGGCGGCGCTTGCCGGTGGCCAGCAGCCGCTCCGGACTCTTACCCTGCAGGCGCAGCTCGAGACTGGCGAGGCGCCGCTCCCCCTGATGCAGGCGTTGGCGCAGCAGTTGCTGCAAACGGGCGGAGAGCTCGTCGAGGCGTTGGGATTGCTGTTCCAGCCGCCGCTTGGGATCCTGATGGTCGAGCCGCTTTTGCAGCAATACAAAACCGTGGCGGGCCGCAGTCTGATGGCGGTTTATGGCCTGCACCAGCCGCTGCCTGAGATGAACGAGGCGCTGGGCGCGGGCGCTCTGATCCGGTGCCACCAGCTCGGCGGCGGCCGACGGGGTGGGGGCACGCAGGTCGGCGGCAAAGTCGCTGATGGTCACATCCACCTCGTGACCCACCGCGCTGATCACGGGAATGGCGGAGCGGGCGATCGCCCGGGCGACGGCCTCTTCGTTGAAACACCAGAGATCTTCAAGGGAGCCGCCGCCGCGACCGACGATCAGCACATCCACCTCGGCGCGGCGATTGGCCTGGGCAATCGCAGAGACGATCTGGCTGGTAGCGGCGCTCCCCTGAACCTGGGTCGGGTAGATAAAGACCGGCAGATCCGGCGCGCGGCGCTTCAAGACCGTCAGCATGTCGTGCAGGGCGGCGCCGGTGGCAGAGGTAACCAGCCCCACGGCGCGCGGCTCGCGGGGGAGTGACCGTTTGCGGCCCTCGTCAAACAGCCCCTCGGCGCCAAGGCGGCGCTTGAGCTCTTCAAAGCGCAGAGCCAGCACGCCATCTCCGGCGGGTTGCATCGATTCGATGATAAGCTGGTAGTCGCCGCGCGGCTCATAGAGGGAGACCCGCGCCTGCACCAGCACCTGCATGCCATCTTGCGGGCGAAACGCCACCCGACGGTTGTTGCCCTTGAACATGGCGCAGCGCACCTGGGCGCTGAGATCCTTCAACGAAAAATACCAGTGGCCCGAGCTTGGCATCGCCAGGTTGGAGAGCTCCCCGGTCAGCCACACCAGTCCCAGATCCTGCTCCAGGATCATGCGCACGGCGCTGTTGAGGCGGGTAACGGTAAAGACCTGCTGCTCGCGGCCATTGGCCGCACTGGATGGGCTAAATCGGTTCAAGGGGGATCCTGTGATTGTCTCAGGCCGGGCCAGAGGGAAAACAATGGTGGCTATCTTAACCTGAAACGGCCGCCGGGAGGAGCAAGAGGGGCCTTGTGCCGTGCAAATCGAAGGGGATTGGTCGCCTGTTTGCCACTTGTTGAGCAAGGGGCATCATGAACCATATTGGTAAACGCGGCGCTGCGGAAGGCGGGAACAGGGTTTACCCCGGTGGGGGGAGGGTGCAAAAGAGCAGGTGCGGCGTGTCAGCAGAGGCTGTCCACGCCGCCGGGTCTGGTGGCCCTTATATCGCCTCTACTGTTTCACCCTGATGGTCGGGTACGCGCCATTTCAGTACTTCGTCCAGCGACATGGGCTTGGCAAACACATAACCCTGGATCAGATAGACTCCATGCTCGGTGAGATAGTCCAGTTGCGCCTGATTCTCGACCCCCTCGGCGATCATCTCCATTTTGGATTGATGGCCAAAGGCGATGATGGCGTCGAGCACATTGCGCTTGAGATCCGAAGTGCCGATGGTATCGATAAACATCTTGTCTATCTTGATGCTGCGGATCCCCAGTTGCTGCAAATAGGCAAAGCCGCCATAACCGGTGCCGAAATCATCGATCTTGAAGTGATACCCCCGCAGCCCCAGATTGGCCATTTCACGAGCCGCATGCTTGACGTCCGAAATGGGCAGGCGTTCGGTGAGCTCAAAGGTCAGGCGGTCGGGATCGGGCCAGCGCAATTGTTTGAGCATGTCCTGCAGATGGGTCTGCTGCTCGACATGGGCGGCAACCAGATTGACGCTGACCCAGTGGGAGTCGGGCAGTTTTTTGAGATCCTCCACAATCTGGCGCACCATCTGGGTCGTCATCGGCAGGATCAGCCCCTGGTTTTCCGAATATTCGATAAACATCCCGGGGGAAATAAAGGTATCGCCCCGGCGCCAGCGCAATAATGCCTCATAACCCACGACTTCATTATTCCGGCTATCGACGATGGGTTGATAGAAAGGAATAAACTCACCTCTGGTCAGCCCCATTTTCAGCAACCCGTCGAGAGAGTTTCGATAATTTCTCAGGGTCCAGTAGCCACCTACCAACAGAAGGCCAAAGAGCAACGAAAATATCAGGCCATAATAGTAAGTCTGCTGGCTGGCATAATAACGAAGTTCGTTGCCCCCCCAGATAGTCTGTTTGACTTTGTTGTATTCGTCGTAATCGGTCAGCGAGAGCGGATTGGGCTGCTGGGTGATGGCTTTATTACCACGAGGCAACAACAGCTGCTCCATTATCGCGTCATTATCGCGGCGAAATTCCACATAGAAGCAATCCTCGCAGGGGACTGCCAATAATTCATTGGCCCAGCTGTTGTTCAGAACCCAATAAGCCAGATTGCCGGCCTGCCTGGAATAGATCAGCACCTCGGGTTCACTGTTGGCAGAATGTTGGGTCGTTGCAAAATGAAGCGTTGCAGCCTGATCACTCTCCTGGACGTCGGTCAGCACGGGCAAATCAAACCCCAGGGTCGAACAGCCACCTCCCTGGCTCGGGTGCAGGCCGGCGAGGCGGATATGGCGACTGTAATAATCGGGATTACGCAGCAGGGCGACATCTTCCGGTCCGCAGTCAAACTTGAAGTGGGAAAGCTGGGCCAGAATGTTCTGCTCCAGATTCTTGTTGCGCTCCAGTTGGTATTCCAATAGCTCCTGGCTCTTGGTCTTCAGCAGATGATAGGAGACGAAGGAGGTCAACAGGGGGTTGAGCAGCAATACGAGCAGGACTGGGGTGAGCAAGAGTCCAAGGCATATCCAGACAGACGTGAATCGCGACATACATAACCTTCCTGGTAATCGAGCCAAAACGAGATGGCACAGCTGTCATCACAGACCTAGTTGTATCACGTTGGATCATCGCCCGGCAGCGAATTTTTCCTGTGAATGTGATGCCGGGCGAAGAGAGAGTGGAAGCGCCGTAACGTAACACTTTTTACCGCATGTTTATGTTGGTCCAACGAGGCTTAAAGGCCATCAAACCCATCATTATTATGTTTATTATCATATAGCGTCGTCGCCTATTTACTGCCTGACGAGCGCCATCTCGTTGAATGAAGTGATGTTGTGTCATTGAGGTTGGGAAGGAGGGGAGGGGCAACAATGGCAATTTGCATAAAACAGCAAACTGATCGCTCTTTTGTCCCAGAATGGTCATTTCCAGAGTGATAATCTTGGTTTTTTGGCCTCTTGGCGTACCAAAAGAGGGCTACGCCATAAAAAATTCAAAAAACTTCTTTACCAGTGACCAATCCGTGAGTAAACTTCGTCGGCAATATTTTACACCCCCACTTCCCTAACGGTGAGATATTGCCATGCTCAGGATTGCCAAAGAAGCGTTAACCTTCGACGATGTATTGTTGGTTCCCGCCCACTCCGAAGTTCTTCCCAATACTGCCGATCTGCGTACCAAGCTGACCTCTTCCATCAGCTTGAACATTCCCATGATCTCCGCTGCCATGGACACAGTGACCGAAGCCCGTCTGGCTATTGCACTGGCCCAAGAAGGCGGTATCGGCTTTATCCACAAGAACATGTCCATCGAGCAGCAGGCTGCCGAAGTGCGCAAGGTCAAGAAGTACGAGAGCGGTGTGGTCTCCGACCCCGTGACCGTGCGCCCCGACATGACCATCGCCCAGATCAAGGAGCTGAGCCACAAGAATGGTTTCGCCGGTTACCCCGTGGTGACTGACGGCAACCAGCTGGTGGGCATCATCACCGGTCGTGACGTGCGTTTTGTCACCGACCTCTCCCTGACCGTCGAACAGATCATGACCCAGAAAGAGCGCCTGGTGACCGTGCGTGAAGGAGCCCCTCGCGAAGAGGTGGTTGCCCTGATGCAAAAGCACCGTATCGAAAAGGTGCTGGTGGTCAACGCTGATTTCAAACTCAAGGGCATGATCACCGTCAAAGACTTCCAGAAAGCCGAGCGCAAGCCCAATGCCTGTAAAGACGACAAGGGTCGCCTGCGGGTCGGTGCCGCCGTCGGTGCCGGTGCCGGCAACGAAGAGCGCGTCGCCGCCCTGGTGGAAGCCGGTGTCGATGTCCTGCTGATCGACTCCTCCCACGGTCACTCGCAAGGTGTGCTTGAGCGCATCAAGGCGACCCGTGAAGCCTATCCCGACCTGCAGATCATCGGTGGCAACGTGGCAACTGCCGCTGGCGCCAAGGCGCTTGTCGCCGCCGGCGTCAACGCCGTCAAGGTCGGTATCGGCCCGGGCTCCATCTGTACTACCCGTATCGTGACCGGTGTGGGTGTGCCCCAGATCACTGCCATCTCCGACGCCGTTGACGCGCTGGAAGGCTCTGGCGTACCCGTGATTGCCGATGGCGGCATCCGCTTCTCCGGCGACATCGCCAAGGCCATCGCCGCCGGCGCCAGCTGCGTCATGGTGGGCTCCATGTTCGCCGGTACCGAAGAAGCGCCGGGTGAAATTGAGCTCTATCAGGGCCGCTCCTTCAAATCCTACCGTGGCATGGGCTCTTTGGGCGCCATGTCCAAGGGCTCCAGCGATCGCTACTTCCAGACCGACAACGCCGCCGACAAGCTGGTGCCGGAAGGGATCGAAGGGCGCGTACCTTACAAGGGCCGCCTCAAAGAGATCATTCACCAGCAGATGGGCGGTCTGCGCTCCTCCATGGGCCTGACCGGCAGCGCCACCATCGACGACATGCGCACCAAGGCCGAATTCGTGCGCATCTCCGGCGCCGGGATGAAAGAGTCCCACGTCCACGACGTGACCATTACCAAAGAAGCCCCCAACTACCGGATGGGCTGATGAAAGACGGGGCTGCGGCCCCGTTTTGTCACCGTTTTTTATCCCCACACCAGCATGATGCAGGAATAAAATGACTAAAAATATTCACGCTCACCGTATCCTTATCCTGGATTTCGGTTCCCAGTACACCCAGCTGATCGCCCGCCGCGTGCGCGAGATCGGTGTCTACTGCGAACTGTGGGCCTGGGATGTGACCGAAGAGCAGATCCGCGAATTCAATCCGAACGGCATCATCCTCTCCGGCGGTCCCGAGTCCGTGACCGAAGCGGGCAGCCCGCGCGCCCCCGAGTACGTGTTCAATGCCGGCGTGCCGGTATTCGGTATCTGCTACGGCATGCAGACCATGGCCGAGCAACTGGGTGGCAAGGTGCAATCCTCCAACCTGCGTGAATTCGGTTATGCCAAGGTGGAAGTGCTGGGCAACGCCGGCAAGACCAGCGCCCTGCTGCGCAACATTGAAGATGCCATCGCCGACAACGGCAACGCCCTGCTGGATGTCTGGATGAGCCACGGCGACAAGGTCAGCGAGATCCCGGCGGATTTCGTCACCATCGCCCAGACCGCGACCTGCCCCCACGCCGCCATGGCCAACGAAACCAAGCGTTTCTACGGCGTCCAGTTCCACCCGGAAGTGACCCACACCCGTCAGGGTGCTCGCATGCTGGAACACTTCGTCAAAGACATCTGCGGCTGCGAGTGCCTGTGGACCCCGGCCACCATTATCGACGATGCCGTTGCCCGCATCCGCGAGCAGGTAGGTGACGACGAAGTGATCCTGGGCCTCTCCGGCGGTGTCGACTCTTCCGTGGTGGCCATGCTGGTCCACCGCGCCATCGGCGATCGCCTGACCTGCGTCTTCGTTGACAACGGCCTGCTGCGCCTGAACGAAGGCGAGCAGGTGATGGAGATGTTTGGCGATCACTTTGGTCTCAACATCATCAAGGTGGATGCCGAAGAGCGCTTCCTCTCCGCCCTGGCCGGTGAAGACGAGCCGGAAGCCAAGCGCAAGATCATCGGCCGTGTCTTCGTCGAGGTGTTTGACGATGAAGCCAAGAAGCTGAAAAACGCCAAGTGGCTGGCGCAAGGCACCATCTACCCGGATGTGATCGAATCTGCCGCCAGCAAGACCGGCAAGGCCCACGTTATCAAGTCCCACCACAACGTCGGCGGCCTGCCGGAAGAGATGAAGATGGGTCTGGTCGAGCCGCTGCGCGAACTGTTCAAAGACGAAGTGCGCCGCGTTGGCCTCGAGCTGGGTCTGCCTTACGACATGCTCTACCGTCACCCGTTCCCGGGCCCGGGTCTGGGTGTGCGCGTGCTTGGCGAAGTGAAGAAAGAGTACTGCGATCTGCTGCGCAAGGCTGATGCCATCTTTATCGAAGAGCTGCGCAAGGCCGATCTCTACAACCAGGTCAGCCAGGCATTCGCCGTCTTCCTGCCGGTGCGCTCCGTTGGCGTGATGGGCGATGGTCGCAAATATGACTGGGTCATTGCGCTGCGCGCCGTCGAAACCATCGACTTTATGACCGCCCACTGGGCCCACCTGCCGTACGACTTCCTCGGCCACGTGTCGAATCGCATCATCAACGAGATCAACGGTATCTCCCGCGTGGTGTACGACGTCTCCGGCAAGCCGCCTGCAACCATCGAATGGGAATAAGCGGCTCACGCCCTTGCGCCCTTCAAGCATAAAAATGAAAAAAAGACGCCCTTGCGGCGTCTTTTCTTTTTTTAATCGTTTGCGCTGCAATTTTCTGCCGCTAGCAGCTTTGGCCGGGCTCGCTCCTGTCACATCTAACAGGAGGCGATTTCTGGCATCGGCACTAGGCTCTTTCATGCCCATTGCGACCGGCCTCTAAGTGATAAATCGCTAGCAAGCCTTATCAGACAATGCGGGCCTCAACAGGGCCGCGATTCGGCAAAGGGGAATCAGCGTGCCAACCGGCTGCTGCCCCGGTGGAGACCGGAAACCACTTGAATCAACGGGGCGCAGCCCGAACAGCCAAACGAGTCGGGACCATAGAGCACGGAGAGTTTGATATGTCAGAACAAGCAGTGTTGGTGGGTGGATGGACCGCATATCACAAGCTGACCGCCGAGGATCAGGCGGTATTTGACCAGGCGCTGAAAGGATTTGTCGGGGTGCAGTACGTACCCTTTGAAGTCTCCACCCAGGTGGTGGCTGGCACCAACTACCGCTTCAAGTGCAAGAGCACTGTGCCGCTCGCCCAGCCGATCCATGGCGAAGCCGTGGTGCAGATCTTCAAATCACTGGACGGGGATGCCCATATCACCTCCATTACCCCGATCTGATCAGGTTGTGGGGGTAGGCGGGGGAAGGGAAATCTCCTAACCGATTGGCTCCAACAACCTGCAATAAGAAAGACGCCTGAGGGCGTCTTTTCTTTATCTACGATTCGGCACCGTTGATATGTGACCAGCATTGGTATTTATTTGTTGATCTTGCTCAGGAAACTAACATCATTCTCTTTTTCTTATCTGTCTCGCTCGTTAATCTCGTTGAGATTGCCGATTGGCAATCCCTCTCTTTGAATCACATATGTATCAGAGCAGAAAAGCATATAGTAGCGGCAAAAAGTAGAAGAGATGAAGTTGTTATCTAGGGGCAATGATAAGGGGGGAGCCATTCCATCTAATTACGCTAGGTGACACAGCCGAGTTCATAGTGAATGGAGATTAGATATGTCACGAAAGCAAAAAATTCTTGGTGTTGATGGTAAGTACCACAAGAAGGGATCGGTGCTTGGTGTAGATGGAAAGTACCATCCACAAGGCTCAGTGCTTGGTATGGACGGACAATATCATCCGCAGGGACACTTTCTTGGCGTTGATGGCCAGTACCATCCGTCAGGGAGCGTGTTGGGCGTTGACGGCAAGTATCATCCTCCTGGGTATTTTCTCGGAGTAGATGGGAAATATCACCCTCCTGGGGCAGAGTTTGGTATTGATGGGAAGTATCACTAGGTGGGAGCTACCGAACAAAATTTTATTTGTCATAGAGGGAAATATGCCAGACCCTAAACCATATAGGTACCTAAACACCCTGCTGGCGAAAGCCGAATATGGTGATACTGATTTCAGAGAGTTCCTGAGTACAGATGCTCGAGTCATTCCGTTAGAAGTTTCGGATCAACACGGTTTTGAAGGTATTTTATATATAAAAATTACGCAAGAGAAACGCCCATACTGGGCACCGCTGGCAGATGCAATTGTCGGTAGGGCAATAGACCAGTTGTCGAATAAATCTAGCTCTGCAGTTCTTCTTATTCGCGTAAATAGTAAGGTGCTTGCATTCACCTTTGGGTATGGTCGGTTTCTTCTTAATACTGGGTATTTTGAACAGGATTTTGGTCTAAAAACGGCATTAAATACACTTAATCATCAGAGCTTACGCAGTGTTGAGCTTCATACACTTGAAGATCAACCTATCCAAAAGAAATCCCAAGCTACCCGAGATTCTGACGCCAGCGTTTTTGGAATTGATATATTTCGGGATGTACTCCGTGCTGTCACAGGTTCACCTAGAGTTGGTATCGGGTACAAGAACATTTCTGGTGGTGATGCGATTTATTCTTTTGGTATAGAAATGCTGGTGGAAGATATACCTGAAATCGCTGCAGACCTTCTTGGTTACTATAATCTAGACCTTTATAAAAAATCGTTCAGTTGGGTGGATAACATTAGGCGTGTAAAAGACACAGCGTCGATTTCAGCTTTAGACGATTTATTACTTGCAGCTGTGAAGGGGCGAGATGAGTCTATTGTTGTTACATTACCGGAGATCATTGAGTGGGATTCCGTGCTTGGTTTCAGTTTCACTCGGTCTAAACGCGATCTTTCGCCAACAATTGACACTGGTAAGTATCTTGATAATATTGTTCCTGACTCCATATCTGTTGAATCCATTCGTCGAGACCGACTTTACATCACTGATATACATGACAACGAATTTGCTCACTCACTCTACGAGTGCCTGTACTTCGAGTTAGATGGTATAAATTCAAAAAAAGTAATTTTCGGTGGTAATTGGTATGAGATCGATAAATCTTTCATGAATGGTATCGATGCCACGTTAGCTTTGATAGAACTCAGTGATATCCCATTCCCCTGTATTGAAGTTTGGGATGAAGGGGAGAAGAAAAAAATCGAGGCGGAGGGTGATTACAACGAGCGCGTAGCTGTTAGCTTAGATTGCTATTTATTGGATAAGAAACTTGTTAAATGTTCGAAGACTACGTCCCCTATCGAACTATGTGACCTTTTGACAAAAGACAAAAAACTAATTCATGTTAAGCACCGAAAAGGTGGTTCAGCTGGCCTAAGCCACTTATTCGCACAAGGTAGCGTATCGGCAGAGGTTATGCTCGGTGATAGGGCATTTAGGAAAGAAGCACGGAAAGTGTTGCGTCGTATTTCCCATTCTGCACATGAACTCATTCCTATCGATGGATTGAAAAGTTCAGACTATGAGGTTGTATTTTTGATCTTGGGTGATACTAATTTAAGTGTCAAAGAGAACCTTCCTTTTTTCAGTAAGGTTAATTTAACCCTTGTATTCGAAAACCTTTCACAGAGAGGCTACGAGGTGAAGATTGCTGGAGCCGAAAAGGTTGTTCGAGATGGAACATAATAACATGTGCTTCAGAATTTATAGCATGATTAGTATTTATCTCGTGAAATACCTATCACCTCAAACGTACATGACATAAAAGTTTGTTATTAGGGAGTTTATGAAACATCCAAAATTTAAAGGAACAGGCACTTTAGATGCTGAGTTAGATATGTTTCAGAAAGATCTGTTAAGTAAGGAAATTGAATTTAACTGGATAGTCAATGAGTTAAAGAATGCAGATCCATCTGTTGATAATATTAACAAGCTCAGGCAGAAACTTAGAAGTAAGGAAAAACAGGTTATAAAGGCCCGACGACAGGTAAAAGCTAAAAAAGATCAGCGAATTCGTAAAGTCAATGAGCGTCAGCATAGTAAGTTAGGTGGCCAAGCTAAGAAAAAGGAGCGATTAGCTTTAAATCGTGCAATCAATGAAGAAATGAAGAAGCAGGAGAATATTTTGTCACAGTTAAATAATGTGAGTATCAATTTCCCATCTCAAAAAAAGGAGCAACAGACTGGGACTGAGTTATTCATTTCACACGCATCAGAAGATAAGGCTGACTTTGTAAAACCACTCGCAGATGAGTTGATAGAACTTGGCGTGTCAGTATGGTATGACGAATATACATTGCGAATAGGTGACAGTTTACGTCGTTCAATTGATAAAGGTTTGGCAGAGTCTAAATATGGTTTGATTATTCTTTCGAAAGCCTTTTTTGAAAAGAACTGGACTCAATACGAGTTGAATGGACTTGTGGTGAAGGAAATGGAAGGGAGTAAGGTCATCTTACCTATTTGGCACAATATTACTAAAAATGAGATTATGCGTTTAAGTCCTTCTCTAGTTGATAAAGTAGCTCTAAATTCAGCAACGCTTACGGTGAGGGAAATTGCTGAGAAAATAGCAGATGCAGTGAAGCATGACTAATAATACCTCTAAAGAGAGGTTATGAAAGTCCGTAGGGTGCAATGAACAGCGTGAATTGCACCACTAATTTCGAGCATCTTACAATGCCAAAATCCTCTTTGAAAATGGTGCAATGCGCTGCGCTTATTGCACCCTACGTGGCTTCGTCAATCCGCTGGGGGGACGCTGAGCGCCATGCCTCGCCAAAGCAACAAAAAGGGCGATCTGCGCCCCGAATTCTTTATAATGCCCCCCTTTAAAACCGCTGGACGAAGGTCCGGCGCGATCTGATGGCCGGTTTGAGCCGTCAGACAGATCACCAGGATTGAGAAACGGTTATGCATACTCTGGAACAGCTGCGCTCAGGAGCCTTGAGCGGCGCTCGTCATCTGAAGCTCTCGGAAAATCTCGTGGAGTTCCCACCCGAGATCCTGAAACTTAAAGAGACGCTGGAGGTGCTGGATCTCACCGGCAACCAGCTAAGTACACTTCCGGACGAGCTGGCCGGGTTCAGCAAGCTGCGCATCATCTTCTGCTCCGAGAACAATTTCACCGAGCTGCCTGAGGTGCTGGGACGCTGCCCGGCGCTCACTATGGTGGGGTTCAAGGCCAACCGGATTGCACGCGTGTCGGCCAAATCGCTGCCCGCGGGTTTGCGCTGGTTGATCCTGACCGATAACGCAATTGAAAGCCTGCCCGATGAGCTGGGTCAGTGCGACGGTCTGCAAAAGCTGATGCTGGCGGGTAATCGCCTTACTGCGCTACCCGAGACCCTTGCCAACTGCCGTCGTCTGGAGTTGCTGCGTATCGCAGCCAACCAGCTCGAGGCGTTTCCCGAATGGCTGCTGTCGCTGCCGCGCCTCACCTGGCTCGCCTATTCCGGTAACCCCTTTAGCGATGCGCTGGAGTCGCGCATGGCGGCGAGTGCGCAGGTGGCAGATATCCGCTGGCATGAGCTGGCGCTGGGTGAACCATTGGGGCAGGGGGCCTCCGGCGTCATCCATGGTGCGAGCTGGAACGGGGGCGAGCGTCAGGCGGTGGCGGTCAAGCTCTTCAAGGGGGCCGTGACCAGCGATGGTTTGCCGCGCTGCGAGATGACGGCATCCCTGGCGGCTGGCAATCATCCCAACCTGGTCGAGGTGGTGGGGCGGGTGGCGGATCACCCCTCCGGCATTCCGGCGCTGGTAATGGGGCTGATAGATCCCGCGTTTGCCAATCTGGC
Organism: Aeromonas sp. S9(2024); assembly: GCF_041403185.1. Taxonomy (NCBI): domain Bacteria; kingdom Pseudomonadati; phylum Pseudomonadota; class Gammaproteobacteria; order Aeromonadales; family Aeromonadaceae; genus Aeromonas; species Aeromonas sp. S9(2024). The sequence goes on along the minus strand of NZ_JBGLRE010000006.1, from coordinate 49,942 downwards.
GGGGCCGCCGAGCCTGGAATCCTGTACTCGCGATATCTATGCCGCCGACTTGCGTTTTACCTTGCCCGAGGTGATGGCACTGGTGCGGGGGATCGCCTCGGTGGCGCGCCATCTGCACGGCATCGGCATCATGCACGGGGACCTCTATGGCCACAATATGCTTTATGCCACAAGGCCATGTGAGGAGGTGCGGGTGTTGCTCTCCGATTTTGGCGCGGCCTCTTTTTATGAGCGTGCCGATCAGACGCGGGCCTTCGGGCTGGAGCGGCTCGAGGTGCGGGCCTTTGGCTGCCTGCTTGAAGAGCTGCTCGCACGTTGTGAAGCCGATGAGGCGAAGCTCGCCTCCTTGCATCGCCTCAAGGCTGCCTGTCTGGCAGAGCAGCCCGAGACCAGGCCGGATTTTGCCCACATCTGTACCGTGCTGGATGAGGTCGAGCTCTAACGGGAAAAGGCGAGAGGATAAGCGCTGCGCCGACGGGAATATCGCCCCAGGCGCTGTGCTTGTCATCTTCTCCCGGGTTTGCATTCCGGCGCCGCCAAACATCATGAAAACGTTGAAAAAGAGGCCTTGTTGCCTCTTTTTGTTTGGCGGCCGGTTATCAGGCAAAAAGGGGGCGGGCAACCGTGCCCGGGCTTGCACCGCGCCGGTTAAGTTGTGATATTGAAGCATCTTTAAGTAACAAGGGTAATGACGATGGAAGCTGCGTTTTGGCATCAACGTTGGGAAGAGAACCGGATTGGCTTTCATCAGGCAGATTTCAACCGCTGGCTGCAATCCTGGTGGTCGGCCCAGCAACTGGATGAGCCCGTGCTGGTTCCTTTGTGCGGCAAGTCCCGCGACATGCTCTGGCTCAAGGGGCAGGGGCACCCGGTCGATGGTTTCGAGCTCTCGGAGCTCGCCATCAGCCAGTTTTTCAGCGAAAACGGGCTCGCCGAAACGGTGAGTGAGGTGGGGCCCTATCAGTGCCATCAGCACGATAACCTGCGCATCTATCAGGGGGATTTTTTCGCCGCTCCGGAGCTCGGTCGCCGTTATCGGCTGGTCTATGACAGGGCGGCGCTGATCGCCCTGCCGACGGCCATGCGTCGCCAATATGCGGCCCTGATGAGCCGACTGGTGGAGGCAGGGGGCCAGATCCTGCTGGTGACCCTGGAGTATCAACCCGAGCAGCAGGTGCAGCCACCCTTCTCGGTGGGGGAGCTGGAAGTGCGCTCCCTCTTTGAGCGGGACTTCAGGGTGGAGGTGCTGGGGCGGGCCGCCGAGCTGGATCACCCGCGGGTGCTCAGTGGCCAGCTTTCTTACTTCGATGAGGTGGCTTACCGGTTGATCCGTCGCGATTGAGGGTAAAAAAGAGGGGATGTGCGCCAACAAGGGAGACTGAGTTGGACTCTTTGATACCTCCTTTGACGTAGATCAACGTGAGCATGAGGGTGAGTGCCTAATATGAGGCTGTTTCTCAATCACTGTTGGCATTGCAAGGCGAGCCGAGGTTGATCCCGCTTGCCGACCATCAACTCAGTGTCTGATTTTCACGCTCATGTTCACTTTTGGCGGCTTTGGTCGCAATTGTTATGGTTTTTCCAGCCGACCCTGATGGGTCGGCTTTTTATTGCCCGCGATCTTGTCTGCAGGTGGGGGAGGCGACCTGCTCAGGCCTCGAAGGTGGCGGCGTTGAGGCGAAATGCCTTGGGGTCGTCGATGAACTGGCCCGTGATGCGCTCGTCATGTTCGTGCCCCTGGCCATAGCTGCAGAGGATCAGTCGATCCGAGGTACGAGAGCGCAACTGGGTGATAAAGCGCACCAGATCGGCGCGGCTTAATCTTCCCACCTCCTGACAGACCCGCTCCCGCTGATCAAAGCCGAGATCCTTGTTGCCGATGCTGACCCAGAGCCGCTGGCCGCGACTGCGCAGATTGGCATCTCGCTCGCTGAGTTGGGCCTGCAGCCCCGCCTTGCTGTCTTGCCACTGCTGCTCGGTGAGTTCGAGCATGGCGAGCGGGAAGAGATCGATAAACTCCTCCACCGCATCGAGCAGGATCTGCGGCCCCGCCACCGGCGACTGGATATAGAAGATGAGGCCGGGATGACGGTTGAGGGGCAGGTTGCCGGCGCCTACCACATAGCCCAGTTGCTGGCGGGTGCGCAGCTCGTGGAAGAAGGTGGAGGACATGATGTGGTTGGCCAGAGTAAAGCAGGCGAGATCCTGCGCCCGGGTGGTGCGGGACTGGTAGTAAACCAGCAGCGCCGAATCTTCGTGTTCGCACCCCTGTTCGCGAATGAGGGTGCCCCTGTCCTGGATGGAGATAAGCGGGCGGCGGGTCTCGCTGCCGGGCTGGCTGTGGGGCGCCAGGTGGCGCTCCAGCAGGGCCGCCAGCGCCAAGGCTTCGGCCGCGGTCCAGTCACCGTGTACCAGGGTCTCCACATGGACTTCGCCAAACAGCCGGGCCACGAAATCCGGCATCTCGGTGAGCTCTACCGTGCGCAGATGGCGCAGCAGCTGCTCGAACGGCGGGTTGTTGGGCTGCAGCAAGCTGGTGAGCTGGTTGAATAGCTGGGAGATGGGGCGCGCCTTGGACTGGTTCTCCCAGTTGCGGATGAGCTGCTCTTTTATCTCGGCAAAGCGGCGCGGATCTGGGTACCCCAGGGTGCGATTGCCGAGGATCATGTCGAGCAACAGGGGCTGCTTGTCGGCAAAGCCGCTCAGGTTGATGGTAAAGCCCCCCTGATGGGCATAAATCTGATAACCGAGCCCCGCCAGTTCTGCGGGGTAGGTGAGTGCGTTGAGGTGATCCGTGAGCAGCTCTACCGCGAGGCGCGCCATGGCGATGTTGCGCGGGTTTTTCACCGCATGTTCGCTGTCGATGGAGATATAGATGTTGCCCTTGGGCACGCTGAACTGGTGCTCATGCAGGTGCCAGAGGCGAAAACCCGGCCGATCGATGAGGCAGGCCGGCATGTCGGCGGCAAGCTCAGGCGTGCGGGGATCGAGCCGCTCTGTGATAAAGGGGTTCGGTTTGGGCAGGGCGAGGGCCGGATCCGGCTCGCTCTGCTGCCAGTGCACTTTTTCTGATTCCGTAATGGTGGTGACGCTGTAAGGGGTCTGGTACCAGCGGGCCAGCCGATCGGTGGACTGCTCCGGCGCCGTGATGGTGATGCGCAGATTGTGGGGGGTGAGCTTGGCCAGCAGACGGCGGATCAGCCCCTCGTCATACTCGCGCATCATGTAATCGCCGTAGAGCAGATCCTCCGGGGCATAGCTGAACAGGTTCAACACCAGCCCGGAGACGGTATCGAGCGCCCGGCCTCGCTCCTGAAAGCGAAACGCCGATTCGAGCACAGTGCGCTTCTCGTCGTAACGCCAGGCCTCCAGCCCCTCCCGGGCGATCAGCTTGAGGTAGCCAAACAGGGCGGCGACTATCTCGTCCACATGGGCCAGCCCGAGAGGTGTCAGGCCGAAGTTGACCCCGAAATCCTTGAAGTTGGCGCCACTGATGCCACCGCCGGCGGATAGCTGATTGACCCAGCCCTTGCCCTTGAGCAGGGAGAGCAGGCTGCCATCCCCCTCATAACCGATGAGGTGGCTCAGGAAGGTGAGGGGCTTTTTGTCGTAGAACTCGTCCACATTGGGCAGGGGGAAGGTGAGCGCCAGTTTGCGCGTCTCCTTGACTGGCTTGATGCGGATGCGGATCCCCAGATCGTCGAGTCGGTAGAGGGGGGCTTCCAGGGTCGGCGTTCCCAGATTGCGATTCAAAATGGGAGCGAAATAGCGACGGCACCAGGCCAGCTGGGTCTCGATGGATTCGGGCGACGTCATGACCAGGGCCATGCGATCTGCACTGTAATGGCTTTCGTAGAACTGGATAAGGTCGGAGCGCAGGTCCCGGCCGGGCAGGTCGGCCAGGGTATCCAGGTTGCCCACCGAGAATTTGGAGAAGGGGTGCGCCTGGTTGACTGTCTCCTTGTGCACCTGATAGCTGCGCCTGATATCGTCTTGCAGCTTGAGCCGGTATTCGGAGTCGACCGCGTTGCGCTCCTTGTCCACCCACTCGGGATCGAAGGTGGGGCAGATGAAAAACTGGGAGAAGCGATCCAGCCCCGCTTCAAAGAAACCGTTGTCGATCTCGAAGAAGAAGTTGGTGAATTCGGTGCCGGTCCAGGCGTTGTTGCTGCCGCCGTGACGGCTCATGAACTGCTGGTACTCACCGGGTCTTGGGTAGGTGCAGGTACCAAGAAACAGCATGTGTTCGAGGAAGTGAGCCATCCCCTGCCGGTCCACCGGATCGTCAAAATGACCGGTGTTGACCGCCAGCGATGCTGCCGATTTGTCGGTTTCGGGATCGCAAATCAACAAGACCCTGAGCCGGTTTTCCAGCTCCAGATAGTGGTATTGCCGGTGGTCGTTGGGACTGGCATATGGGCTCATTGGGGTCGACTCTTGTAGGATTTATTTGAATTTAAACATGATTATCGACCTCGCTATCCCGTCAGGCAAACCCTTTTCTGAGAGGTCGCGCAATTGTTTCCCCCGGCACGGCGGGGTAAGATCCTCCGGCTATTAAAACAGGCCCGTTGGGCGAGGTAGTAATGAAGATCTATATCATGCGTCATGGCCAGGCTGGCATGAATGCGAAAACAGATGAACAGCGTCCATTGACCGAGCAGGGGATCGAAGAGTCACTTCAGATGGCTCGTTGGTTGTCGCCTCAGCTGGCCGGTCCGTTCGATCGGGTGATCCACAGCAACTACCTGCGTGCTCGTCAAACTTGGCAGACCATATGCAGTGAATTACCAGACGCCAAGGTGGTGGAAGAGAGTGGCGATATCACCCCCTACGGGGATCCCGCTTTCGTCGCCAGCTACCTGACCGCGCTGGCCGAACAGCATGAGCAGATCTTGCTGGTCAGCCACCTGCCGCTGGTGGGGTATCTGGTGCAGAGTCTCTCTCCGGCTGCGGGGGCGCCCATGTTTGCCACCTCGGGCATTGCCTGTATCGAATGGCGCGAGGGCAAAGGAAACTTGCTCTGGCTCGAAGGGCCGCATACAATACGCTAAAAGTTAACAAATAATTAACGAATGAATTTTTAGGGAAGAGAGAAGCGATTTTTCCGGATTTTTATAGTTAGTTAACGGAATTATTTCGCAGAAGCTGCTGTCATACGGATACAACTGCAAGAGGTTGCAAACGATGAGAGTGTTCAAGAAGTACCTGCCACTGATGGTGGCAAAGCACGTCAAAACCTTCTTTAAAGGTCGGATTTACATCCATGGTCGGGGGCGGTTTGATTTCCAGTCGGGGTTGTTGTTGATGCCGAGCCAGGCTGACATCCCCCATCGCCAGACGGTGACTGAAGTCAACGAGCTCATCTCCAGACTTCACATGGATGCGGCGTGACCCGCTTCTGAATAGGTTTCTGTGATCCCATGCCCGCACTCCTGCGGGCATGTTCGTTTTCGGGCCTTGCTTATCCCCTGTCGCACCCTATACTCCACACCCGACTTATCATCTCCATCCCGTCATTTCTGGATATTGTAATGCCCCTTGCCTTTGTGTTTCCGTTCTCCTGCATTGCCATCTGGGCTGGCAATGGCATTGTCAGCAAACTGGCGGTTGGCGTGCTCTCGCCGGCTGCGCTTGCCTGGTCCCGCTGGGTGGTGGCCGCCTGCATTTTGACGCCTTTTCTGGCTCGCCGGGTGTGGCGTGTCCGGGACCGCCTGCGCGCCGGTTGGTTGCAACTGGCGACGTTGGCCCTGCTCGGCATGGTGCTCAACCAGACCTTCGGCTACTACGCGGCGCAGACCCTGGGGGCCACCGAGATCGGCCTGATGATGGGACTGACCCCCTTGCTCACCGTATTGCTCAGCATCTGGCTGCTGCGCGAGTGTCCAACCTGGGGCGCCGTGCTGGGGGGAGTGCTCTCCCTCCTGGGCTTGGCAATTCTGCTGGGACACGGGGATCCTGCCCGGCTGTTTACCCAGGGCATCCATATCGGCTCCCTCTATATGCTGCTCTCGGCGGGCACTTATGCCCTTTACAGCGTGCTGCTCAAAAAATGGGATCTGGGGCTCGACAACTGGTCCATGCTTTACGGCCAGGTGCTCTGCAGCGTGGCGCTCCTGACGCCTTTCTATCTGCTGGTGGATGGCCAGTGGCCGGATAGTCAGGCCTTGTGGCTCATTCTCTACGCCGGAATTCCCACTTCGGCACTCTCGCCCTGGCTCTGGATGCAGGGGATCTCCCTGCTGGGGGCCAGTCGTACCGCCATCTTCATGAACCTGTTGCCCGTGATGACCGCGGGGCTTGCCATCACTCTGCTGGGGGAACACCTGACCAGTTATCACCTGATCGGCGGTGGTCTCACCCTGCTCGGTGTCTTGCTGGCGCAATTGTTGCTCAAACCCGTGGTGTTGAGGCGACGTGCTCCGCTGGCTATGGCGGCCTGTCAGGAAGATTGATCGTCAGGGCAAACACAGACTAAAAAAGGAACGCCTGCACAGCTGCAGGCGTTTTTGTCAGAAGAGAGATTACTGGGCTACCAGGTAGATATCCTTGCTGTAGACGATATCTTGCGGGTTCTGGTAGGGGTAGCCCTTGACGAACGGCTTGAGCAGCCGGGATTTGACGTAGAAGTAGACGGGCGCCAAGGGGACCTCTGCCTCGATCAGGGCTTCTGCCTGCTGATAGAGACGGTTACGCTCTGCGCCATCCTGGGAATCGTGCGCCTTGGCCAGCAGGGCGTCATACTCCTTGTTGACCCACTTGCCGCTGTTGGCACTGCTGCTGGACGTCATGATGTCGAGGAAGGTTGAGGCATCGTTGTAATCCCCGTTCCACGAATAGCGGCTGACCCCGAAATCCCCCTCATTGAGCACCGACACCATGGTCTTCCACTCCATGTTATTGAGCTTGGCCGTGACCCCCAGGTTGTGTTTCCACATGGAGGAGATGGCCAGGGCAATCTTTTTGTGGCCCTCGTTGGTGTTGTAGAGGATATCCACCTCCAGCGGTTTGTCCGGTCCATAACCCGCTTCGGTCAGCAGTGTCTTGGCCTGCTTGATCCGCTCTTCCTTGCTCATCAGCTCGCTGGCCGGTTTTTTCAGCTCGAAGCCATCGACGATGGGGGGCGTCAGGCTAAAAGCCGGCAGCTGGCCCTGACCCAGGATCTTGTCGGTGATAGTCTCCCGATCGATGGCAAGGGACAGCGCCTTGCGTACTTTGGGGTTATCAAACGGTTTGCGCTGGGTATTGAACACATAGTAATAGGTCGCGAGGATCGGGACGTTGACCAGCTCCTCTGGGCTTTGGCTCTTGATGTGCTTGTACTGCTCCAGCGGGTAGGTGGTGTAGTGCAGCTCGCCGGTGCGATAGCGGTTGTAAGCGGCGGTCTCCGAGACGATCTCCAGATAGATCACCTTGTTCAGGACGGTGTGCTGGTTGTCCCAGTAGTAAGGATTGCGCTCGGCGGTCAGGCGCTCGTTGGGGGTCCACTCCTTGAGCACGAAGGCGCCATTGGAGACGATATTGCCCGGTTTGACCCACTCCTTGCCATATTTGTCGATGGTGGCCCTGGGGGCCGGGAAGGTGGTGTAGTGGGAGAGGGTCTTCAGGAAGAAGGGGACCGGATTTTTCAGGGTAATTTGCAGGGTATGGGGATCGAGGGCCTTGATCCCCAGGGCGTCTGGCGTCTTCTTGCCCTGGATCACCTCGCTGGCGTTGGTGACACCGGTCAGCTCGATAAACCAGGCGTAGTTGGAGGCGGTCTTGGGATCCGCCGCCCGTTGCCAGCCATAGACATAGTCGGCCGCAGTGACGGTCTCACCGTTTGACCACTTGGCCTCGGGCCTTAGCTTGAAGGTGTAGACAGTCCCCGTGCTGTCGAGCTCGTAGCCTAGTGCACCCGCAGGCTGGGGTTTACCGTCGCCATCCAGGGTGTAGAGCCCCTCGAACAGATCGTTGACGATGGCACTGCCCGCACTCTCTTCCACTAGTTGGGGGTCGATGGTGGTGGGTTCGGTGCCGATATTGGTCACGTAGATCTGCTGGGCATCGGGCAGCAGTTTGGTGCCGGCCGGGACGTGTGCAGCCAGCACAGGCTGGGCCGCCAGGGTGAACAGACCGGCAACCATGCCGGCAATGAGAGTCCTTTTCATTGAATATCCTTATGTTTTTTTGCTTCCAAAGCGCAGCCAGTGTGCGGGATTGAAGACGGGATCTCAAGAGGCAGGCCGATACGAGGTGCCATGATGGGAGTGAGTCAAAAGAGCCCTGTTTTATCGCGCCTGTGGCACGCATACTGACGGTTTTCTATCACGAATTAAGAGGCCGAAATTGGTCAGTTGACCTGGCTTTTTCGCACTCTCGACACCACTTTCTGTCAAGTGCTGGCGTTTTAATAGCCCGCTTAATTCGCTGCAAAAACAAAAAACAGACGTTACATTAGGTTACAAAACAACACGGCCGAGGATCGGCTTCTTTTTTTTCGATCTTTGCAAACGTTTTCAACGCCAACGGGAACGACCTTAAAGGACCAACAATGCGAAACATGATCACCATGGGCGAGTTCATCGTCAAAAAGCAGGCGGATTACCCAACCGCAACCGGCGAGCTGACGTCATTGCTCAGCTCCATCCGCCTGGCGGCCAAGGTGGTGAACCGGGAGATCAACAAGGCTGGGCTGGCGGATATCATCGGCTCCGTGGGTTCCGAGAACGTGCAGGGCGAGGTACAGCAGAAGCTGGACGTGTATGCCAACGAGCGCTTCAAGGCGGCCCTCGAAGCCCGTGGCGAGGTGTGCGGCATGGCGTCGGAAGAAGAAGAGGACTTCGTCGCCTTCGATTCTCCGCTCTCCAGGAACTCCAAATATGTGGTGCTGATCGACCCGCTCGACGGCTCTTCCAACATCGATGTCAACGTCTCGGTCGGGACCATCTTCTCCATCTACCGTCGCGTCAGCCCGCAGGGCGGCCCGGTGACCCTGGAAGATTTCCTGCAGCCGGGCAACCGTCAAGTCGCTGCCGGTTACGTGGTCTACGGCTCCTCCACCATGCTGGTCTACACCACCGGCTTTGGCGTCAACGGCTTTACCTATGATCCTTCCATCGGTTGCTTCTGCCTCTCCCATGAGAACATCCGCATCCCGCAAGAGGGCAAGATCTACTCCATCAACGAGGGCAACTACATCAAGTTCCCGGACGGGGTGAAGAAGTACCTCAAATATTGTCAGGAGCGGGACGAGGCGACCCACAGACCCTACACCTCCCGCTACATCGGCTCCCTGGTCTCCGATTTTCATCGCAACCTGCTCAAGGGCGGCATCTACATCTATCCGTCCGGCACCAACTCCCCGAACGGCAAGCTGCGCCTGCTCTATGAGTGCAACCCCATGGCGTTTCTGGTGGAGCAGGCCGGTGGCAAGGCCTCCGACGGTTTTGGCCGGATCATGGACATCAAGCCTACCGAGCTGCACCAGCGCACCCCTTACTTCGTCGGTTCCACCAAGATGGTTGAGCGGGCCGAGGCCTTCATGCGAGAGTTTTCCGCCCACGAGGATCCTGCCAATCAGGGCTGATGCGAGGCAAAGCGCAGCCAACCGCAGATAATAAAAACGGGAGCCGCAAGGGCTCCCGTTTTTATTGGCCAAGTGGCCAGGTTACTGGCTGTGGCTGGCGAGATCGGCCAGCAAGCCATCCACCAGTTTGAGTCGCATGGCGCGATCCTGGGTCGGCACCTGGAAGCGCAGCCGGGTCGGTCCATCCATCTTGTAGATGCGTGGTTGCTCGGAGAGAAGCTTCACCAGATAGGCCGGGTTGACGCGGGTCTCCTGGGTGAAGTCCAGATAGCCGCCGCGCTCGCTCATCTCCACCCGGCGAATGCCAAGGGCGGTGGCGCGCTGGCGGAAGGCCGCCAGTTCCATCAGGGTTTTGGTCGCCTCCGGCAAGAGGCCAAAGCGGTCGATGAGCTCCACCTTCAACTCCCGCAGCTCCTGCTCGTCCGCCGCGCTGGCGATGCGCTTGTACATGGAGAGACGCATGTTGACGTCCGGGATGTAGTCGTCCGGCAACAGCGCAGGCAGGCGCAACTCCACCTCGGTGTGCTGGCTCATCAGTTGCTCGAGCGACGGCTCCTTGCCATTTTTCAGTGCCTCGACCGCCTGCTCCAACATCTCCATATAGAGGGTAAAGCCCACCGATTCGATCTGGCCGCTCTGATCGTCCCCCAAGAGCTCGCCGGCGCCGCGGATCTCCAGATCGTGGGTGGCCAGGGCAAAGCCGGCGCCGAGATCTTCCAGCGATGCGATGGCTTCGAGCCGCTTGGCCGCATCCTTGGTCATCAGCTTGGGATGAGGGGTGAGCAGATAGGCATAAGCCTGGTGGTGGGAGCGACCGACCCGGCCGCGCAGCTGGTGCAACTGGGCAAGCCCCAGATGGTCGGCTCTGTCCATGATGATGGTGTTGGCGCTCGGCACGTCGATGCCGGTCTCGATGATGGTGGTACAGACCAGCAGGTTGAAGCGCTGGTGGTAGAAATCCGACATGATCCGCTCGAGTTCGCGCTCGCGCATCTGGCCGTGGGCGATGCCGATGCGCGCCTCCGGCACCAGCTCGGCGAGATCCGCCGCGCACTTCTCGATGCTCTCCACGTCATTGTGCAGGTAGTAGACTTGGCCGCCGCGTTTTAACTCCCGCAGCACCGCCTCACGCACCACCGCCGGCTCGTGCTGGCGCACGAAGGTCTTGATAGCGAGGCGCTTGGCGGGTGGGGTGGCGATGATGGAGAGATCCCGCATGCCCGACATCGCCATGTTGAGGGTGCGCGGAATGGGGGTCGCGGTGAGGGTGAGGATATCGACGTCGGCGCGCAGCGCCTTGATCTTCTCCTTCTGGCGTACCCCGAATCTGTGCTCCTCGTCGACGATGAGCAGCCCCAGATCCTTGAAGGTGAGATCGGAGCCCAGCAGCTTGTGGGTGCCGATGATGATGTCGACCTTGCCCTCGGCCAGCTCCTTCATCACCGCGCTCTGCTCCTTGGCGGAGCGGAAACGGCTCAGCACCTCCACCCGCACCGGCCAGTTGGCGAAGCGGTCGCGGAAGTTGTCGTAGTGCTGCTGGGCGAGCAGGGTGGTGGGCACCAGCACCGCCACCTGCTTGCCGCCGTGCACGGCGACAAAGGCGGCGCGCATCGCGACTTCGGTTTTACCAAAGCCCACGTCGCCGCACACCAGCCTGTCCATGCTCTTGGCCTGGCACATGTCGCCAAGCACCGCATTGATGGCATTGAGCTGATCCTCGGTCTCCTCGAACGGGAAACCGGCAGCAAACTGGCGGTAGGCTTCCTTGTCGTGCTTGAAGGCAAAACCGGCGCGAGCGGCGCGATGGGCATAGACGTCGAGTAGTTCGGCGGCGACGTCACGCACTTTTTCGGCTGCCTTGCGCCGCGCCTTGCTCCAGGCCTCGCCACCCAATTTATGGCTGGGCGGGTTATCCGATCCGGTATAACGGCTGATAAGGTGCAGGCTGGTGACCGGCACGAACAGCTTGTCGCCGCCGGCGTACTCCAGGGTCAAAAACTCGGTGGGCAGACCGCCGGCATCGATGGTCTCGAGCCCCAGATAACGGCCGACACCGTGATCAAGATGCACCACCGGTTGGCCCTGGGTCAGCTCGCCCAGGTTTCGGATCACCGCATCGGAGCTTAAGTTCTTGCTCTTCTCCCGTTGCCGTTTGCTGCGGATCTTGCCGCCCAGCAGCTCGCTCTCGGTGATAAGGGCCAGCTCCTCTTGCCCCGGCTCTCGCAGCAAGAAGCCGCGCTCGAGCGGTGCCACCAGCAGGCCGTGGCGGGCCTTGCTGGTGATGAAGGCATCGAGCGAGTCGAACTCCTTGGGCTGCAGCGCGATGCGGGCCAGCAAGTCCCCCAGCACCTCGCGTCGCCCCTCGGACTCCACCGCAAACAGGGTGCGCCCGGCAAACCCTTGCAGGAACTGGCTGAGCGCCAGCAGGGGCTGCTCCTTGCTGTGATCGAGTTGCAGGTCGGGCAGGGGGGCGATGGGCAGATCCCGCTGGCCGGCATCCCCGCCAGTAGCGGCCTCCTGCAGCCGCACCGCGCCATATTGACCCAGCTCGGCGAACAGCTGCTCCACCGGCAGATAGATCTGCTGGGGGGGCAACAGGGGGCGGGTGCTGTCCCAGCGCCGCTCCTCATAACGCTGGCCGATGTCGTTCCAGAAGCGCTGGGCGGCGGGGTAAATATCCCCCACGGTGAGCAGCAAGGTGCTCTGTGGCAGGTAATCGAACAGGCTGGCGGTTTCCTGGAAAAAGAGCGGCAGATAGTATTCGATGCCGGCCGGCCAGCGTCCCTTGCTCACCTCCTGATAGACGGAGCCCTCGGCGCGGGAGATCTCGAACTGTTCGCGATAGTGGCCGCGAAAGAGCTCGATGGCGCTCTCGTCGGTGGGGAACTCCCGGGCCGGCAACAGGCTGACCGATTTGACCGGCTCGCTGGAGCGTTGGGTCTCGGGATCAAACGGGCGGATGGAGTCCACCTCGTCATCGAAAAAGTCGATGCGATAGGGGGTGTTGCTGCCCATGGGGAAGAGATCGAGCAAGGAGCCGCGGGCGGCAAACTCGCCGTGTTCCAGCACCTGATCCACCGCCACGTAGCCCGCCTCGGCAAGACGTCCGCGCAGCTGCTGCAGGTTGAGGCGCTGGCCGCTTGTCACCATCAGGCTGTACTTGTCGAGATAGGCGCGGGGGGCGCAGCGCAGCATCAGGGTCGAGATGGGCACGATCAGCACCCCCTTGCTCATCTGCGGCAGCTTGTAGAGGGTCTCGAGGCGCTGGGAGATGATGTCCTGATGGGGAGAGAAGGTGTCGTAGGGCAGGGTTTCCCAGTCGGGAAACAGCAGCACGGGACATCCCTCATCTGCCAGCAGGTATTGCAGTTCCTGTTCGAGGCGCAGGGCGCTCGGGGTATCGGCGGTGACCAGCAGGACGGGACGGTCTGCCGCCCCCGTGATGCGGGCGGCGAACAGCGAGAGGCTGCTGCCGACCAGCTGGCCAAGCGTGATTTTTTGGCCCGCTTTGGCGGGCAAGGCGGGGAGAGTCATTGGCATCATTCGATTCTTTTAACGTTGGCGGTTGTTAGCGCTGACGTTCGTTGTGGTTAACGCTGACGCTCCTGAGCGCGCAGCTTGAGTTGTTTTGATTGCACATGCAGGCTGGCGCGTACCAGCAGTTCACGGTCATCTTCACGGATCCGCACATAGTCGAGCACCACATGGTTGCCGTGCTCGCCCCCCTCGACCTGCTTGACCTGGCCATAGCAGTAGATGGCGGCCGCCTCGTCGCGCAGGAAGATCTTGAGGCGCACTATCTGGTGCGGCTGAGGGACATCGCCATGGCCGTGATAGGGATGCAGATAGGTAAGCTGACCGGCACCGAAACGCAGAGTGTGGAAGCGCTGCTCGGGATGATCCTGCAAGGAGAGCACATAGCTCATGATCATGTCGATCTTGCGGGATTGCTGATTGACGATCTCGAGGAGGTCGTGCATCGAATCATTCTGGTTGCGCAGCATGCGGGTGGTCACCAGATCGATGGAGGTAATGGCCGAGGCGATCCGAAAGGGCTCCGGCAGCTCAGCGTCCAGCTCCTCCAGTGAAGGCAGCTGAAAGTCGGCCGGCATGGGGATCACATTGACCGGCGTGGCATGAGTGACGCTGAAGAACTGTTCCTGCATGGAGGCTATCCCTTGTTGTCATAGACGGTTTCCCTTTATTATCCGGTATCTTATTTTGTTGGCAACGTACATATCCTTGAAGACCGGACTTTTTCAGCCCCTTTCGCTGGCCATCGGCCTGCGTTATGCAGGCTCGAAGCGCAACAACCGCTTCGTCTCATTTATCTCCCTGTTTTCCACCTTTGGCATCGCCATCGGAGTCGCGGCTCTGATGGTAGTCATTTCGGTGATGAACGGTTTCGAAGGCCAGCTCAAGGGGCGTATCCTCGGGGTGATCCCTCACGTGGTGGTGACCAATCAGGCCGGCCGCATCGATGCAGCACCCCAGGGCCTACCGGATCTCGCCAAGCTGCCCCATGTGGTGGCCACGGCCCCCATGCTCGACAGCGAGGGGATGCTGCAAAGCCCCGGCCAGTTGACCGGGGTGAGCGTGCAGGGGATCGATCCCGCCCGCTGGCCCAAGGGGGATATCCTCCATAGCCAGATGCTGGGAGGGCGCCTCGATACCCTGCAGGCTGGTCAATACCGGATCGTGCTGGGGCAGGGGGTGGCTCGTCGCCTCAATGTCTCCATCGGGGACCAGGTTCGCCTGATCCTGACAGAAGGGACCCGCTTCACCCCGTTTGGCCGGGTACCGGCCCAGCGCCTCTTTACCGTCTCCGGCATCTTCGGGGTCGGTGCCGATGTGGATAACCAGATTGCGTTGATCGCCCTGGGGGATGCCCAGCGCCTGCTGCGGCTGCCGACAGAAACGGTCGGTGGCATTCGCCTCTGGCTCGATGATCCTTTCGCCGCCGATCAGGTGATCAAGACTCCGCTGCCCGACGGTCTGCAGTGGCAGGATTGGCGCCGTGAGCGAGGCGAGCTGTTCCAGGCGGTGGCCATGGAAAAACGGATGATGGGGCTGATGCTGGTGCTCATCATCGCGGTCGCCACCTTCAACATCCTCTCCGCCCTGGTGATGGTGGTCACCGACAAGGAAGGGGAGGTGGCCATTTTGCGCACCATGGGCATGAGCGAGACAGGGATAGTCAAGATCTTCATGGTGCTTGGCGCCTCCAGCGGGGTGATCGGCTCCCTGTTTGGCGCGCTGGCTGGATTGGCCCTGACCCTGGGGCTCAATCCGCTGCTCAATGCCCTCGGGCTCAACCTCTATATGGCGGCGGGCGGCAGTGGCCTGCCGGTGATCGTGGAGCCTGCCCAGGTCATCACTATTTTGCTTGGGGCTGTACTGCTCAGTTTCAGCGCCACCCTCTATCCTGCAGCCCGTGCGGCCAGAGTGAAGCCGGCCGAGGCGCTGCGTTATGAATGATTCATCTTCTGTTGTGATTGCCGGTGTGGTCACTGGTGTAAGTGGAGCCCCGTTTATGAATGAAGCCCTGTCCTGTGAGCCTCTGCTGCGTTGCCAGGCCCTCAACCATGTCTATAAAGAGGGCGAACTGGAGACCCAGGTCCTCAAGGGGATTGATCTCTGTGTTGCCCCCGGCGAGATGCTGGCGGTGGTGGGCAGCTCGGGGTCGGGCAAGACCACCTTGCTGCATCTGATGGGAGCACTCGACAATCCCTCCAGCGGTGCCGTGCTGTTCAAGGGGGAGGATATCCACCGCTGGGACAGCCGTACCCAGGCGAGATTTCGCAACCGCGAGCTGGGGTTCGTCTATCAGTTCCACCACCTGCTCTCCGAATTCAGTGCGCTGGAAAATGCCGCCATGCCGCTGCTCATCGCCGGCGAGTCGGTGGCGGTGGCCACCGAAAAAGCGACTCGCATGCTGGGTCGGGTGGGGCTCTCCCACCGTCTGCACCATCGCCCCTCCGAGCTCTCCGGCGGCGAGCGCCAACGAGTGGCCATCGCCCGCGCCCTGGTCAACGAGCCGAGCCTGGTGCTGGCGGACGAGCCCACCGGCAACCTGGATCACGCCAGTGCCACCGCCGTTTATGAGTTGCTCTGTGAACTCAACCGCGAGCTTGGCACCGCGTTTGTGGTGGTGACCCACGATTTGAGCCTGGCGGCCAAACTCCATCGCCGGGTGACCCTGGTGAGCGGCGTGATGGCGGAGGTTGCCTGATGTTCAAACCGCTGCCCCTCTTTCTGGGCCTGCGCTACAGTCGCTCCCGTCGTCGCAACGGGTTTATCGCCTTTATTTCGGCCTCGTCTCTCATCGGTATCGCCCTCGGGGTGATGGCGCTGATCCTGGGGCTCTCGGCCATGAACGGTTTCGAGCGCGAGCTCAAGAACCGGGTGCTTTCCGTGGTGCCGCAAGGGGAGCTGGATGCCGTCGAGCGGCCGTTGCCGGACTGGCCCCGCCTGCGTGATTATTTGCTGGCCCAGCCAGGCGTCGAGGCTGCGGCACCGGTGATCCGCCTTAACGGCCTGCTGGAGCACGGCACAGCCCTCAAGGGGGTGCAACTGCGCGCCGTGCTGCCGGAGCTTGAGGCCAACCTGTCGGATGCGGGCAAATACATGACGGGACGAGGCCTTCGCGATCTGCAGCCCGGCGAGCGAGGGGTCATTCTCGGCAAGACCATCGCCGACAAGCTGGGGGTGAACATTGGTGACTCGGTCGCCCTGCTGTTGCCCCAGGGCGGGGATGATGCGGGCATCAAGAATCCCAGAAGGGAAGCCCTGACGGTGGTGGGACTGCTCGAAATCGGCGGCCAGCTCGATGGCCTGCTCGGTTTCATGCATCTGGAAGATGCCCAGGCCATCACCGGCATGGGTAGCGGCGTGGAGGGGTTCAGCCTGCGGGTGAGCGACGTGCTCAAGGCGCAGTCCATCACGGTGGCTGCCGCCCAGCAGTTCCCCTACCACGTCTACATTCGCAGCTGGATGAACAGCCAGGGTTACCTCTATCAGGACATCCAGATGGTGCGCACCGTCATGTATGTGGTGATGTTGATGGTAGTGGCGGTGGCCTGCTTCAATATCGTCTCCACCCTGGTGATGGCGGTGAACGAGAAGCGCAGCGAAATCGCCATCCTGAAGACCATGGGGGCCAGTCCCGGTCAGATCCGGCTCACCTTCGTGATTCAGGGCATGGTCAATGGGGTGGCGGGGGCCTTGCTGGGGGCACTGCTTGGCGGCCTGCTCTCCAGCAAGCTGACCCAAATCATGAGGGTCATCGAGAGCGTGATCGGTCATCGCTTCCTCAACCCCGACATCTACTTCATCGACTTCCTGCCCACCGAGCTGCATATGCAGGATCTGGTGATCGTGACCAGTGCCGCCATCCTGATGAGCCTGGTAGCGACCCTCTATCCCGCCTGGCGGGCGAGCGGACTGGTGCCGTCCCGCGAGCTGGGCCACTGATCCCCAGCCTGTGTGAACGAAAGTGAAAAGAGAAGGGCCCGCCGGTGCAAACCGGCGGGCCCTTTGTCTATCGGGATGCCTGATGCTCAGTGGGCGTTCAGTTCATCGAGCGGCAGAGAGAAGCTGGCCACGAAGGTGTCGATAAAGTAACGCATCTCCTCGCTCATCCGCGCCTCCAGCATGGCCTCGAGGCGTTTTCTGGCCGGCTCGAACTCCCGGTTGCCAGCGTTGATCTCCTCCAGACACTTGGTATAGGCGCAGAGGGTGTCGGCATCTTTCACCAGTCTGGCCAGTTCGCCGTCCTGGGCACCCGAGTCCAGCAGGGGGCGAAAATCCTCCACCAGTTCCGGGGGCAGCATGGCGAGTAGGCGCTGTTCGGCGGCCAGTTCTATCTTCTTGTATTCGCGGGCGATCTCGGGATTGAAATATTTGACCGGGGTGGGCAGATCGCCGGTCAGCACCTCGCTGCTATCGTGATAAAGCGCCATCACGGCGGCGCGATCCACATTCACCTGGCCGCCAAACAGGCGATTTTTGATGAGACCCAGGGCGTGGGCCACCATGGCCACCTGCAGGCTGTGCTCGGCGATGTTTTCGGACTGGATATTGCGCATCAATGGCCAGCGGTAGATGAGCTTCATGCGGGCGAGATTGGCGAAAAAATGGCTGGGTAACATGATGAGCCTCGGCAACGGACAATGAAAAAGGGCAGACCCTAGTCTGCCCTTTTTTTCGCTGGCAGGCATCGCCTGCTCCTGCTTTTTACCAGCTTCAGCGGATATAACGGCCCGATTCGGCCTCTTGGTTGGTCACTATCATCTGGCCGATGGGGGCCAAGCTGATCAGGGCCAGCTTGAGGTGCTGGATCCCGAACGGGATGCCGATGATGGTGACGAAACAGGCTAGCGCCGAGGCGATGTGGCCGATGGCCAACCAGACGCCGATCAGCACGAACCAAAGGATGTTGCCAATCAGGCCCATGGTCCCGGTACCGATGTCACTTAGCCCCGTCATGGTCTTGCGGTTGACCGCCTGCTTGCCAAACGGGAAGAAGGTAAAAGTGCCGATGACGAAACAGGCACGTCCCCAGGGGATACCGATGAGGGACACGAAACAGAGCAATCCGGCCAGCCACCAGGCCAGTCCCATAAAGATGCCCCCCAGTACAAACCAGAGCAGATTGAACAAGAAGCGGAAAAAGGCCATGTGGTAACTCCAGATACATCGATTTGGCAGCCACCATAGCGAGGGAGGGCAGGGGACGCAATCATTGATTGGTTTCACCCTTATTTGACCGGACAATTCGGGTCGTGACCGTGACAATCATCGGTTGGCGGTTTTCTATTTCCTGGAAAATGAGCAACAAATCGGCATTCGAATGAAAAAAGGTGAGCAAACGCAAAATTATTGCTCCTTGCCGGTTGAAGTCGGGCCAGGTTCTCCCCATATAAAGGACAGTTTTGCACGAATTGTGCTTGCACTCAGCCCAATCCGGGGGATGTGTGGCTCGACTCGACCAAAGTGCGCCGCTATAATGCCGCGTCATATTTTCTCATCACAAAGACATATCGTTGTCTTTATAAACAGGAAGACTCCGGGCTTTGCCCAGGGGTAATAAAGGGTCAGCACACAGTGCTGAGTTGAACGAGGTAGAAGAATGCAAGTTTCTGTAGAGACAACCCAGGGTCTGGAACGCCGTCTTACCATCACCGTACCGGCCGCTACCGTTGACGCCGCCGTGCGCAAAGAATTGAATGGCCTGGCCAAAACCCGTCGCATCGACGGTTTCCGTCCTGGCAAGGCTCCGGTTGCCATCATCAAGAAGATGTTCGGCGCCATGGCTAACGCCCGCGTTGCCGATGAAATGATGCAGAGCAACTTCATCAAGGCCATCATCGAGAACAAACTGAGCCCGGCCGGTGCCCCGACCATGGATCCGAAAGAGATCAAAGAAGGTCAGGATTTCGAGTTCACCGCCACTTTCGAAGTGTACCCGGAGTTTGAAGTTGCAGGCCTCGAGTCCATCAAGGTAGAGAAGCCGGTTGCCTCCGTGAAGGATGAAGATCTGGCCAACATGATCGATACCCTGCGCAAGCAGCACGCCACCTGGTCCGAAGTTGATGCCGCTGCCGCCAACGGCATGCGTGTCACCATGGACTTCGTAGGCTCCATCGACGGTGAAGAGTTCGACGGCGGCAAGGCCGAAGGCTTCAACCTGGTACTGGGCGCCGGTCGCATGATCCCTGGCTTCGAAGACGCCATCATGGGCAAGAAAGCGGGCGACGAGTTCACCATCGACGTGACCTTCCCGGCTGATTACCACGCCGAAAACCTGAAAGGCAAGGCCGCCAAGTTCGCGTCCAAGCTGCACAAGGTTGAAGAGCAGATCCTACCCGAGCTGACCGAAGAGTTCGTGAAGCGTTTCGGCATCGAAAGCGGCAACGTTGAAGAGCTGAAAGCCGAAGTGCGCAAGAACATGGAGCGCGAACTGGCTCAGGCGCTGAAAAACAGCGTGAAAGAGCAGGTACTGAACGGTCTGGTTGAAGCCAACCAAATCGATCTGCCGAAAGCTGCCGTTGCCCAGGAAATCGACACCCTGCGTCAGCAAGCTCTGCAGCGTTTCGGTGGTTTCCAGGGCGGCAACGCGCCGGAACTGCCGGCTGAGCTGTTCCAGGCTCAGGCCGAGCGTCGTGTACGCGTAGGTCTGCTGCTGGGTGACGTGATCCGCACCAACGAGATCAAGGCTGACGACGCTCGCGTCAACAGCATCATCGAATCCATGGCGACCGCCTACGAAGATCCGAAGGAAGTGATCGAGTACTACCAGAAGAACGAGCAGATGCTGAACGGCGTTCGTAACCTGGCTATCGAAGATCAAGCCATCGACCTGATCCTGTCCAAAGCGCAAGTGACCGAGAAAGAAGTTGCCTTTGACGAAGTGATCAACAAGTCTGGTGCCGCTGCCTAAGAACATTTGACTTAAGGTCAAGACTGTTAAGTATAATGGCTCGTGTGATCTCCACTCGGGCCATTTTATTTTAGGGACAATGCCTTATGTACAAGAACTATAACGATGTGACCGATTCTCCCAGCAGTGCGCTGGTGCCCATCGTGGTCGAACAGACCGCCAAGGGTGAACGTTCCTACGATATTTACTCCCGTCTGTTGAAAGAGCGGGTGATCTTCCTGACCGGTCAGGTTGAAGATCAGATGGCCAATCTGGTGGTGGCGCAGCTGTTGTTCCTTGAGTCCGAAAATCCGGACAAGGATATCTACATCTACATCAACTCTCCGGGTGGCTCGGTGACTGCCGGCATGTCCATCTATGACACCATGCAGTTCATCAAACCGGACGTCAGCACCGTCTGCATGGGCCAGGCCTGCTCCATGGGGGCCTTCCTGCTGGCCGGTGGTGCCAAGGGCAAACGCTTCTGTCTGCCCAACGCCCGCGTGATGATCCACCAACCGCTCGGCGGCTTCCAGGGCCAGGCGTCTGACATTCAGATCCATGCCCAGGAGATCCTGAAGATCAAGAATACCCTGAACGAACGACTGGCCTTCCATACCGGTCAGGACATGGCTACCATCGAACGTGACACCGATCGTGACAACTTCATGTCTGCCGAGCAGGCGGTGGCCTACGGTCTGGTTGACGGTGTCCTGAGCCAGCGCGGCTGAGCAGGGAATTCCGGTATGTTGTAAACTCAACAGGCCGTCCTCTATTGATAAAACGAGGTTGCTGAATGACAGAGAAACGCAAGGGTGAGGGTGATAAGCTGCTCTACTGCTCTTTTTGCGGCAAAAGCCAGCATGAAGTGCGCAAGCTGATCGCTGGCCCTTCCGTCTATATATGTGATGAGTGTGTCGAGTTGTGCAACGACATCATCCGCGAGGAGATCCGCGAGATCTCTCCCAAGCGCGATGGTAACGAGCTGCCGACCCCTCATCAGATCCGTGCTCATCTCGATGACTATGTGATCGGGCAGGAGTACGCCAAGAAGGTGTTGGCCGTTGCCGTCTACAACCACTACAAGCGTCTGCGCAACAGCGGCGAGAACAGTGGTGTAGAGCTTGGCAAGTCCAACATCCTGCTGATCGGCCCGACCGGTAGCGGCAAGACCCTGCTGGCTGAAACCCTGGCTCGTCTGCTGGATGTCCCCTTCACCATGGCCGATGCCACCACCTTGACCGAAGCTGGTTACGTGGGTGAGGACGTGGAGAACATCATCCAGAAGCTGCTGCAAAAGTGCGACTACGATGTGGAAAAAGCCCAGCGTGGCATCGTCTACATCGACGAGATCGACAAGATCTCCCGCAAGTCAGACAACCCCTCCATTACCCGCGACGTGTCCGGGGAAGGGGTACAGCAGGCCCTGCTCAAGCTGATCGAAGGGACCATCGCTTCCGTGCCGCCCCAGGGTGGCCGCAAGCATCCGCAGCAGGAGTTCTTGCAGGTCGATACCTCCAAGATCCTCTTTATCTGCGGCGGTGCCTTTGCCGGTCTGGACAAGGTGATCGAACAGCGCTCCGTCAAGGGAACCGGGATCGGTTTTGGTGCCGAGGTGAAATCCAAGGATGCCAAGGCTACCCTGAGCGAGACCTTTGCCAAGGTGGAGCCGGAAGATCTGATCAAATATGGTCTGATCCCCGAGTTCATTGGTCGTCTGCCGGTGGTCGCGACCCTGACCGAACTGGACGAGGCTGCCCTCATCCAGATCCTGCAAGAGCCGAAGAACGCGCTGACCAAGCAGTACGCAGCCCTGTTCGATCTGGAAGGGGTCGAGCTCGAGTTCCGTGAAGATGCACTCCACGCCATTGCCCGCAAGGCGATGGAGCGCAAAACCGGTGCCCGTGGTCTGCGTTCCATCGTGGAAGCCGTGCTGCTCGATACCATGTATGACCTGCCTTCTCTGGAAGGGGTCAGCAAGGTGGTCATCGACGAGACCGTGATCAAGGGGGACTCCGCGCCCCTGATGATTTACGAAAATCCCGAGACCCAGGCAGCCGCATCAGAATAACTGTCTGATTTTTAATCAAATGAAAGGGGCTTTTTGCCCCTTTCATGCTTTTTACGGTTTCGGCGATTGAATCTCATCTAAGCGCCCCCATATACTCAGCCAAGCGCTTTGCCAACGGTATAACAAGCCGAGAGGACATATATGAACCTAGAGCGTTCAGAACGCATCGAGATTCCCGTCCTGCCTCTTCGTGACGTGGTGGTTTACCCCCACATGGTCATTCCACTCTTTGTGGGGCGGGAAAAATCCATTCGCTGTCTGGAAGCGGCCATGGAGCAGGACAAGAAAGTCCTGCTGGTGGCCCAGAAGGATGCGTCAACCGATGAGCCGACGGTGGAGGAGATCTTCTCCGTCGGGACAGTGGCCAATATTCTGCAGATGCTCAAACTGCCGGACGGCACCGTCAAGGTGCTGGTAGAGGGGGGCCAGCGTGCTCGCCTGGAGCGGATGATCGACGACAAGGATTTCTTTGTCTGCGAGGCCCAGTACATTCCCTCCAAGGCCATTGACGACAAGGATCAGGAAGTCCTGGTTCGCTCGGCCATCGGTCAGTTTGAAGGTTATATCAAGCTCAACAAGAAGATCCCGCCCGAGGTGCTCACCTCGATTTCGGCGATCGACGATGCGGCGCGCCTGGCCGATACCATGGCCGCCCACATGCCGCTCAAGCTCGAAGACAAACAGAAGGTGCTGGAAATTGTCTCCGTCTCCGAGCGTATCGAATTCCTGATGGCGATGATGGAGTCGGAGATTGACCTCTTGCAGGTCGAGAAACGCATCCGTACCCGCGTCAAGAAGCAGATGGAGAAGAGCCAGCGCGAGTACTACCTCAACGAGCAGATGAAGGCCATCCAGAAAGAGCTGGGTGAGCTGGAAGACAGCCCGGATGAATTCGAAGCCCTCAATCGCAAGATTGAAGAGGCCGGCATGCCCGCCGACGCTCGCGAGAAGGCTCAGGCCGAGCTTGCCAAGCTGAAGATGATGTCCCCCATGTCTGCCGAAGCCACCGTCGTGCGCAGCTACGTCGACTGGATGGTGCAGGTGCCCTGGAAGGCGCGCTCCAAGGTCAAAAAAGATCTTGGCAAGGCGCAGGAGGTGCTGGATGCCGATCACTATGGCCTTGAGAAGGTCAAGGATCGGATCCTCGAGTATCTGGCAGTACAAGCGCGGGTGAACAAGCTCAAGGGCCCGATCCTCTGTCTGGTTGGCCCTCCCGGTGTCGGTAAGACCTCCCTGGGGCAGTCCATCGCCAAGGCGACCGGTCGCAAATACGTGCGTATGGCCTTAGGGGGAGTGCGTGACGAGGCGGAGATCCGCGGTCACCGCCGTACCTACATCGGTTCCATGCCCGGCAAGCTCATCCAGAAGATGGCAAAAGTTGGCGTGAAGAACCCGCTGTTCCTGCTCGACGAGATCGACAAGATGAGCTCGGATATGCGCGGCGATCCCGCCTCTGCGCTGCTGGAAGTGCTGGATCCGGAGCAGAACAACAGCTTCAACGATCACTATCTGGAAGTGGATTATGACCTGTCGGACGTGATGTTTGTGGCCACCTCCAATTCCATGAACATCCCGGGTCCGCTGCTGGACCGGATGGAGGTGATCCGTCTGTCCGGTTACACCGAAGACGAGAAGCTCAACATCGCCAAACAGCACCTGGTGGCCAAGCAGATCCAGCGCAACGGCCTGAAAGAGTCCGAGATCACCATCGAGGATTCCGCCCTGATTGGCGTTATACGTTATTACACCCGTGAGGCGGGGGTACGCAGCCTGGAGCGAGAAATCTCCAAGATCTGTCGCAAGGCGGTCAAACGCATCCTGCTGGACAAGAGCATCAAACATGTTCTGGTCAACCAGGAGAACCTCAAGGAGTTCCTCGGGGTTCAGCGCTTTGACTACGGCAAGGCGACCGATCAGAACCAGATTGGTCAAGTCTGTGGCTTGGCGTGGACTGAAGTGGGGGGCGATCTGCTCACCATTGAAACCACCAATATGCCGGGCAAGGGCAAGCTCACCTACACGGGATCTCTTGGGGACGTGATGCAGGAGTCCATCCAGGCGGCCATGACGGTGGTGCGGGCTCGCGCCGAGAAGCTTCGCATCAATGCAGACTTCTACGAGAAGCGCGACATTCACGTGCACGTGCCGGAAGGGGCGACCCCGAAAGATGGCCCGAGCGCAGGTATCGCCATGTGTACTGCCCTGGTCTCCAGCTTGACCGGCAATCCGGTTCGTGCTGATGTGGCCATGACTGGGGAGATCACCCTGCGGGGTGAGGTACTGCCTATCGGTGGTCTCAAGGAGAAGCTGCTGGCGGCCCATCGTGGTGGCATCAAGCGCGTGCTGATCCCCAAAGAGAACGAACGGGACCTCGAGGAGATCCCGGCAAACGTCAAACAAGACCTTGAAATTTATCCGGTTCGCTGGATTGACGAGGTGTTGGAACTGGCATTGCAGGACAATCCGCAAGGGTTTGAACGGGTTTCTACCCTGTAAATGTTGATGCGCCGCAAATTTGGCGCATTCAGGCAGCGGTTAAGGCTTGCATGCGTCCGGCAACGGAAGTAGCCTTGACCACCGATCGGGTACTCGTGATGAGTCGCAATGCGTTATGTGGCGCGGGTTTGCGCCAGATTGTCACTTGCAACTGGTCAGGAGGCTTGCTATAAAACCTCCACTTGTTGTGGCCAGGGAAATCAGTGCCGCAGCGGTGTTCGATAATAGGGGAAAATAAGAGTGAATAAATCTCAACTGATTGACAAGATTGCAGACGGTGCCGATATCTCCAAAGCTGCTGCTGGCCGTGCGTTGGATGCCTTCATTGATGCTGTTGGTGAAGCCCTGAAAGAGGGTGACCAGGTTGCCCTGGTTGGCTTCGGTACTTTTGCTGTTCGCGAGCGTGCTGCCCGTTCCGGCCGTAACCCGCAAACTGGCGCGACCATCGAAATCGCTGCTGGTAAAGTTCCTGCCTTCAAAGCCGGTAAGGCACTGAAAGACGCTGTTAACTAAGCCGGACGCTGATATACGTCGGCTACCGTCCTTGGTCGCAGACCAGACAAGTTAGAGAGTCTTCTCTCATACTGATTGACCAAGGCGCATCGCAATCGGTGCGCCTTTTTATTATTTACGCCCATCGAGTTCGGGAGCATAAGTACAAACATGATGTTGGATAAACTACGCGAAGGGGCGCAGGGCAAGGTAGCCAAGGTTATCTTGGGCCTGATCATTCTCTCCTTTGCCTTGGCTGGTGTAGGCAGCTACCTGAACGGCCCGGCCCGTACCGCCCCCGCTACCGTCAATGGCACGGATATCAGTGCTGCCGCACTGGAAAATGCCTACCGCAACGAGCGCGCCCGCATGGAATCCCAGATGGGAGAAGCCTTCAGCCAGCTGGCCGCCAACCCCGAGTACATGAAACAGTTCCGCCGCGGCGTGCTGGACCGTCTGATCGATCAGGCGCTGCTGGACAGCAAAGCCCATGAACTGGGTCTGCGGGTCAGTGACGAGCAGATCAAGCAGGCTATCGTCGCCATGCCCGAGTTTGCCGAAGAGGGCAAGTTTAACAACGACCGCTACCTGCAGCTCATCCGCCGTGCCGGTATGACCCCGGAGATGTTCAGCGAGTCCCTGCGCCAGGACATGGTTCGCCAACAGTTGATGGGTGCCTTGGTCGGGACCGAATTTATCCTCAAGGGGGAAGCCGAGCAGATCGACAAGCTCTACAACCAGACCCGTGATCTGCGTCTGGTGCGTCTGGCTGCCGCCAACTACATGGGCGATGTCCAGGTCTCCGACAACGAGCTGGAGCAGTTCTACAAGACCAATAGCGCCCGTTTCATGAACGACGAGCAGGTCAAGGTGGACTATCTGCTGCTGGATGCAGCCAACCTCGGCAAAAACATCAACGTGTCCGAGCAGGATGCCCAGGATTACTACGATCAGCACCAGGATCTGTTCCAGCGTCCCGAGCGTCGCCAGGTTGCCCACATCCTGATCCCGTTTGGCAAGGATGAGAAGGCTGCCGAGAAGCAGGCCGACGAACTCCTGTCCAAGGCCAAGAGTGGAGAAGACTTTGCCGAGCTGGCCAAGGCCAACTCCTCCGACACCTTCTCCGCCAAGAAGGGCGGCGAACTGGACTGGTTTGAAAAAGGGGTGATGGATCCGGCGTTTGAACAGGCTGCTTTTGCGCTGACCAAGGCAGGCGATCTCTCCGGCGTGGTGAAGAGCCCGTTCGGTTTCCACATCATCAAGCTGCTGGCGGTTGAACCGGCTCAGACCAAGCCGTTTGCCGATGTGAAAGAAGAGACCATTGCCCGTCTGCAAACCGACAAGGCCAAGGAGCAGTTCTTCGCCGAGCAGCAGAAGATGGCTGACAGCAGCTTCGAGAACCCGGACTCGCTGGATCTGACCGCCGACGCCATGGGCATGAAGGTGGTGTCTTCCGACTATTTCAGCCAGGTCAATGCCCCGGCTCCGCTGAACGATCCCAAGGTGCTCTCCGTGGCCTTCTCCGAACAGCTGCGCGATGACAACACCAACTCCGACGTGATCGAACTCTCCGATGGCAAGGCGCTGGTGCTGCATATCACCGGTTATCAGCCGAAAGCGGCCAAGCCGCTGGCCGAGGTGAAAGATCAGGTGATTGCCGCCATCAAGCACGACAAGGCGAGCGAAGTGGCCCGTGGCAAGGCACAGAGCCTGCTGGAGAAACTGAAAGCCGGCGACGACATCAAGGCTGATCTGGCGGCGCTTGATCTGAAGGTCGAGACCCACAAGGGGATTGCCCGCTTCGATCGCCAGCTGGATCAGAACCTGGTTGCCCAGGTGTTCATGCTGCCCCATCCGAAAGATGGCAAGCCGAGCGTGGCGCTGGTTACCGAGACTAACGGCGATCGCGTGGTCGTCGCACTGGACAAGGTGAATGTCCCGGCGGCGCCGTCCCAGATGGTCAGTCTGCTGCAAGGCCAGCTGGGTCAGGGTCGGGCACAGGCCGATTACAAGTCCCTGATCGAAGAGCTGCGCAAATCAGCCAAGATCGAGTACTTCACCAGCGTGGAAGCGACCGTCGAGTAATCGACAAGGTACTCCCCATATTGCAAACGGCTCCTTGATGGAGCCGTTTTGTTATCTGCCATTCGCCAATTGATGCAATCGGCCCACAGGCCAGCATAAAAAAACCGGCATCGAGTGCCGGTTTTGACTTTTATCTGCCGAGCAGAGGAGGGGATTATTGTACGCCCTGAGTGCGCAGGTAATCCTCATAAGTACCGCCGAAGTCGCGGATGCCGTTCTCGGTCAGCTCAAGGATGCGGGTCGCCAGGGAGGAGACGAACTCACGGTCGTGGGAGACGAAAATGAGAGTCCCTTGATAGAGCTCCAGCGCCATGTTCAGCGATTCGATGGATTCCATGTCCAGGTGGTTGGTCGGCTCATCCATGATCAGGATGTTGGGGCGCTGCATCATCAGCTTGCCGAACAGCATGCGGCCCTGCTCACCACCGGAGAGTACCTTAACCGGCTTCTTGATGTCGTCCTGGGAGAACAGCAGACGACCGAGCACGGAGCGCACCGCTTGCTCGTCTTCATTCTCCTGTTTCCACTGGGCCATCCAGTCGAACACGTTGAGATCGGTGTCGAAGTCTTCGGCGTGATCCTGGGCGTAGTAACCGATCTGGGCGTTTTCAGACCATTTGACGGTGCCGCTGTCCGGTGCCAAATCGCCTACCAGGGTTTTGATCAGGGTGGATTTACCGATCCCGTTGGTACCCAGGATGGCGACCTTCTCGCCCACTTCCAGCATCATGTTGAGGCCCTTGAACAGGGGACCCTCGCCATAACCCTTGGAGACGCCTTCCACTTCCAGAATATTGCGATAGAGCTTTTTGTCCTGCTCGAAGCGGATAAAGGGGTTCTGGCGGCTGGAGACCTTGACGTCCTCAATCTTGATCTTGTCGATTTGCTTGAGGCGGGAGGTTGCCTGACGGGACTTGGAGGCGTTGGCGCTGAAACGGGAAACGAAGGACTGCAGATCGGCGATCTGGGCCTTCTTCTTGGCGTTGTCAGCCAGCAGACGCTCGCGCGCCTGGGTGGCGGCCAGCATGTAGTCGTCGTAGTTGCCCGGGTAGACCCGCAGCTCGCCGTAGTCCAGATCCGCCATGTGGGTGCAGACGGAGTTCAGGAAGTGACGGTCGTGAGAGATGATGATCATGGTGCTCTCGCGCTCGTTCAGTACCTGCTCCAGCCAGCGAATGGTGTTGATGTCCAGGTTGTTGGTCGGTTCGTCCAGCAGCAGGATATCAGGGTTGGAGAAGAGGGCCTGGGCCAGCAGCACCCGCAGCTTCCAGCCCGGCGCCACGGCGCTCATGGGGCCGTTGTGCTGCTCCAGCGGAATGCCGACACCCAGCAACAGCTCGCCGGCGCGGGCTTCGGCGGTGTAGCCGTCATATTCGGCGACCAGCCCTTCCAGCTCGGCAGCCTTCATGTAGTCTTCGTCGGTGGCCTCCAGGTTGGCGTAGATGGCATCGCGCTCGGCGATGGCGGCCCACAGCTCGGTGTGGCCCATCATGACCACGTCCAGTACGCGCATCTCTTCGTAAGCGAACTGATCCTGACGCAGCTTACCGATACGCTCGTTGACGTCCAGGCTCACATTACCGCCGCTGGGCTCCAGATCGCCGCCGAGGATCTTCATAAAGGTGGACTTGCCACAGCCGTTGGCGCCGATAAGGCCATAGCGGTTGCCGCCGCCAAACTTGACGTTGATGTTCTCAAACAGCGGCTTGGCGCCAAACTGCATGGTGATGTTATTGCTGCTAAGCATAGTGTGTTTGGAAATTCCTTAGTAATCAGTGCATTATTGCACTTAATGAAAATTCGGGGGCGCTATTGGGGCAAGTGTCCGTTCTTTGCATTGCACTCCAGATCGAATCAACCCCATTCTGACCAGCTGATTCAATCCACTTTCCATAAACCTTCTGCAACATCTCTGCAGAATTGTGGCCCATTTGTTCGGCAATGATGCCAAATCCCCGTAGGCAGTCATATTCCAGTGACAAAAGCACGCCGAAGTTGGCAGACCCGTCGATAGCGAACCCCCGACTGTTGGATTGCAGCCCGCCGTGGTGCCACCAGGAATACTGCGGGCTAGAAAGGTGGCTCCCCGGCACTACGTTGGTTGGGCGAAATACTGGGTGCAATGTTTGGCGCACGATCATGCCACCTGATATGTGCATGTCAATCTCTGCGTCAGAAAGTGCGCCTTTGACAGTAGTGGTCTAATCATCCTGGACACCGTTTTAGGTGGTACAGTCGTTACCCTGACCTGAGGTGTTCAATGACAAGATTGCGGTCGCTCATTTATTGCCGAATTCAAATTGGAAGCCGCATCTCTGGCGCTCGACCAGGAATATTGAGTTCCCGAAGCCAGCCGTTCACTGGATGTCGGTGAAACCGTACTTCGCCGCTGGGTTCAGCAGCTTCAATCCGAACGCCGTGTCACACTGCGGGAAGCGAAGCGGGATTTTGCTATTACCTGATGGATGACTACAACTGGTGGCGTGGTGCGGTTGCATGGAATACTCAATAGTTGCCGTTCCGGGATTGTTGCTTTTGACCCATCTGCTGACTACTGAAGATGGGTAACATCCTCAGTGCTGCAAGAGTTATGGGCTGATAATGCCACTCATTTTCCTTTCATTGCCAAAGCTGTTTGAAGAGTGGGTTGACCGAGTATCGCGATGACAACCATAGCTAGTCCTGCTGCAACGGCCACTCCGAAACCCGCTCGTGCACCATAGGTATCGATGATAAGACCCGTTATTGCTCCACCGAGCGCGATACCAAGGCTAATACCTGTTGTTATCCAGGTCAGCCCTTCGGTGAGTTTTGCTGGTGGTAAAATAATGGTACTTAGATTCATTACAATGATCATGGTGGGGGCAAAAGACATACCTGCCACAAAAATCGCCCCCATCATCGTGTAAACGCTTGAAGAAAGGGCGGGTAATATAATTGTCGCTGCAGTTATTATGACGCCTACCAGAAACTGTCTTTCTAAAGGTGCGGTAATTCTAACCAAGCCGAATGCTAACCCAACAATCATGGAGCCGAGTGCGTAGATGGCCAAAATAAAACTGGCAGAAGCAGGCCAGTTTTGCTCATTGGCAAAAGCAATAACTGCGACATCAAGTGCTCCCCCAATAATACCCATGCCAAGGAAAATCAAACAGACAATCTGTAGGCTGGGTATTTTTAAGGTGGAGCTGCCTTGGTGATGGACACTGTCCATGACCTCTGGCTCAGTCCGGCGTTGCAGAAGAAATGCACTCATACCGAGAGTCAGCAATAATACCGCAGACAATGGCCCTGCTTCGGCGAATAGGCTAGTACTCAAGCCGATCGCCAGTGGAGGGCCAATAATATATGACAATTCATTAAGAACTGCATCGAGCGAGTAAGCAGTATGTAGTAATGAATTGTCACGATAAAGCTTTGCCTACCTCGCTCGTACCAAAGCGGTAATATTAGGTATTGAACCAGATAACATTGCAAGAATGAAAAGAAATGGTGCAGGTGCTTTCACATAAGCAGCAAATACCAGTACCAACAGCATGATCATACTGAAGGTGGTAATGATTGGCAGCACCTTGCTTTGACCATATTGGTCAACTAATTTTGACACCTGTGGGCTTATAACGGCATTCGCTAATGTAAACGTGCCTGCGACCGCACCGGCTAGCCAATAGAGGCTACCTTGCTGTAACAGCATGGTAATGATGCCTATGCTGAGCATTGCCTGTGGTAGGCGTGCTACTGAACTTGTGATGACTAATACTATGGCGTCAGAATTTGTCAGAAGTACACGATAGGGGTTGGCCATATATCTTCCGCGTTATTTACTGTTGTTCTGCCGCTCTTTATTGCGTGATTTACCATTTGATATGGTGCACTCCTATTTTTCTTCTAATGATGGCTAAATGCTTGCCATCGGCAGGGCAGGGCAGGGCAGGGCAGGGCAGGGGAGTATTTGTTCATTTGAACCTATACAATCACCTATGAGCGTGTTTTACCAGGAATTTATTTACTGTGTTGCTGATAAATAAAGAGCGTCGCGTTATTCGTTAGACTGACTTGAAATAAGTAAGATGGTGGTTAATTCTCAAGCCTATATATCGTCATGTATGTGCATGTATGTATAAGGCGTTGTTTTTTAGATTGATATGACTTTAATGGAGCCTATTTTCTCTGTGTTTTCAGGTCGTTTTACCCGACACGATTCATGATGAATTATCGATGCATTATCTGATGTTACGACTTGGGGATTGAAAAGGTTGACGCTTGTCACAGCTACCAAAACATACCCCAGTATAGTTGGCAAAATATCGATGAATCAAACAGTGTCAAGCAGTCCTCTACTCGTCTGAAATTATTTCAAATCAAGATGGAAGTAAGCAAAATGACATTAGAACCTCTTAAGGTAAGCAAGACACATTCATTTATGACTGTGTCACTTATCGAGTTATGGGAACGTTTCGGTTATTACGGTATGCAGGCGCTTATCGTGTACTTCATGGTACAGCGTCTTGGCTTTGGAGACAGTCGGGCCAACCTGGTGTGGAGCGCCTGTGCTGCATTGATATATGTATCGCCGGCGATCGGCGGTTGGGTCGGGGATAGGATTCTCGGTACCAAGCGCACCATGTTGCTCGGTGCCAGCATTTTGTCACTCGGTTATGCGTTGATGACAGTACCGACAGAAAACACTTGGTTTCTGTTCTTGGCCCTCGGGGTTGTCGTTGTCGGTAACGGCTTGTTCAAACCCAATGCCGGTAACCTGGTACGCAAGATCTATGAAGGGGACGACTCCAAGATAGACAGCGCCTTTACCATCTACTATATGGCCGTGAACGTCGGTTCAACCTTCTCTATGTTGCTCACTCCTTGGATTAAAGACTACGTCAATGCCAACTATGGCAACGAGCTCGGCTGGCATGCAGCCTTCGCCGTTTGCTTCGTTGGCTTGTTGGTGGGGTTGGGTAATTACGCCATGATGCGTAAAACGCTGGTCAATTATGGCTCAGAGCCGGATACCCGCCCCGTTGAGATGAACAAGCTGCTGATCATATTGTTACTGATTGTGCTGTCTGTGGTAGCGTCGGCCTTTATCCTCGAATATGAAGATGTGGCTCGCGCCTTCGTATATACAGCGGGCGTTGCGGGACTCTGTGTCTTCTTCTATCTTATCCGCAACAGTGAAACCAGTGAGCGGGCCGGTTTGATTGCCGCCTTGGTGCTGACGCTGCAAACTGTATTCTTCTTTATTTTCTATCAGCAGATGTCTACCTCGTTGGCGCTGTTTGCCTTGCGTAACGTCGATTGGAACTTCCAGGCCCTCGGTGTACCGCTGTGGACTTGGTCACCGGCCCAGTTCCAGGCTTTGAACCCAATCTGGATTATGTTGCTAAGCCCGCTGCTGGCCTGGGTCTATGCTACTGCTGGACGCAATAATAAGGATATTTCTATTGCTGCCAAATTCGCATTGGGGTTTGCCGTCGTGGCGCTGGGATTTTTTATCTACAGCTTTGCCGGCATGTTTGCCGTCAATGGCAAGACCTCTTCCTGGGTGATGATATGGGGCTACGGTGCTTACTCGCTTGGCGAGCTGCTGGTCAGTGGTCTGGGCCTGGCAATGATATCCCGTTATGTTCCCGAGCGCATGGGTGGCTTTATGATGGGAGTCTACTTTGTGGCTTTGGGTATTTCTCAGTATCTGGGTGGTGTGGTTGCCAACTTTGCCAGTGTGCCGGAGAACATTACAAATCCGCTTGAAACCCTGCCTATTTACACGAACCTGTTCTTCAACCTGGGAATTGCAGCACTGGTTTGTACCGTTATTGCGCTGACAGTATTGCCGCTGATGCGCCGTCTGACGGAAATCCACCATTCCCACAATACCAATAACGATGTCGACAACTCTTCGGGGGAGGGTTAGCTCAGGGCAGTAAGATACAGGCGGGTGACTCAATACGCTCAAATGCTGACAATTGTCACAAGGTAGTAATACACAAGATAGCTGTGCTAATGCTGTGATTGTAATAAAGGTGTTTATGGAGGTGCTGAATGAATTATGAGGTCCCCTTTACCATCCATACTATATTACTATCAGCAACTATATTGTTTGTTGCTCCTATTGTGCTTACTTGTGGTGCTGAGTATCTTTTCACAAAGAAACTGACGCTTGGTGTGACATCTTTTGTCGTTATTATAGGTTTAGTATTCTTCACTCTTGGTGTCATACAAATTACTACGTCGAAAGTCGTTCTTAATGATGACTCCCTGATACTGAAAAGCCTTGTTTATACCAATAAGACAATGCTTAAAGATGTTGAACTAACCTCTGGTTTACATGAGGCCTCTTTGCCAGCTAGTTTCAGGCCTGTTCTTAGAGAAAATGGTGTTGGCTTGTTTGGATATAACGCAGGGACATTCACGCTAAACGATGGGACGTCGGGATTTGTTATGTTATCAAAGCCACCTTATCTTGTGCTGGGATTAAAAGGACATAGTGGAAAATTGATTTTTTCTGCTAATGCACATTTATATGAGGCACTTAAATCTCACCTTGTTAAGTTGACTTATGAAAAAAAACCTAATATGAAATAGTGAGTGAGAATGGTTCTTTATATGAAACGTACGTCATTCATTATGCTTGAATGATAATGTTAGGGCGCTTTCCTGCTGATTAAGATGTTTTACATTACACCAGTTGCGAGCCAAGGAAGGCATGGATCTCAACAGAGGCACTCGTTGAAGAGGCAGTGTCTTGGGCGTCGCAGTAAATCAATCATATGACGAGCTTGCAACGCTGTGACTATGCTATGCACTTAAATATAACGTCGTCTTTTCTCAACAGATTATAAGTAATACAGGAACAAACCGTTATCGCAGACGCATGTGGTAGTCATGTGGTAGTGCTGTATAGTGGATACTGAGTCAGTTTTGCCAATTTTCAACAAGATATGAAAAGCTGGCAGAATGTTTTCTATCCTTTATCATGCTGGCTTTCTACCTTCATTACTTGCGGGGATTATTGGCGGATAGAAAGTCGACACTTTGAGAAGACTGCTTGGCGCACGCTTGAGCATCGTGGTGAGCAGGTTTGCTTTGCCATTGAAGAATAATAAAGCGAACACTTCCCCCTCCCTTATTGTTCCTAAATTTGGTTGAGCGAGGCACAGTCAAAAAGTTGGTGCTGGCATTGGGGTTAAGGCTTTCAAGGTATCAGCTAATAACGTTGACAGATAATTCGCGAGCCCATTAGCTGCCAGTATCTACTATCCGTACATACTTGTAACTGACATAACAACCCAGGAGTCAACCATGACATGCCTTTCTCCCATTGGTGACCGGATTTGGATGGCCGACGGGCCAATCGTGGATTTCTTCAGCTTTCCTTATCCGACCCGCATGGTGATAGTTCGGTTGGAAGAGGATGCCTTGTGGGTCTGGTCTCCTGTCGCCCTGACCGATGATCTGCGTGCTGAAGTTGAATCCCTTGGCTGTGTCACCCATCTGGTTAGCCCGAACAAGATTCACTACCTGTTCTTGTCTGAATGGCAGGCAGCCTTTCCAGAGGCGCGGCTTTGGGGGCCGGTTAGCACAATCAAAAAGTGCACTGTTTTGTGTTTTGAAGCCCCTTTGGAGGATACTCCGCCCCATGACTGGGGGCTGGATATTGATCAGGCGTGGTTTCGCGGGTCGTTCATCTTTGATGAAGTGGTGTTCTTTCATCGTCCGTCGCGTACCGCAATTTTTGCCGATCTGATTGAGGCATTCAGCGAGGATTTCCTGCACAAGCACTGGAGTTGGTGGCAACGCCCTTTGGCGTATTTGGACGGGATCACAGAAAAATCACCTCACGCTCCGGGCGAGTTGCGCCTGTCTTTCACCGATCGAGCTCCAACCCGTGCTGCGCGCGACAAGGTGTTGAGTTGGGAGCCGGAACAGGTGATCGTTGCACATGGTGAATAGTGCCGTACGGGTGGGCTGGCCTTTGTTGAGCGCGCGCTGGATTGGGTCGGCGAAACACCGGCGCGCGATGCAGGGTGAAGTGCATGTTGACCAGGTCAAACAGGCTCTCTCGGCTGGATTGTTTTATGAGCGTTCAGAGTCATACCGTTTTGACCATCCGACGGGGTTTCTGTTATTTCACCCAACCTCGCGGTTTCCACCAATCGCCGCAATCACACATCATTGATGAGCTGCCTTGAGCTGCCTTGAGCTGCCTTGAGCTGCCTTGAGCGGCAGCTGGCCTCCAGCTGTGCGCACTGAAGTGAGGTGTCTTGATGGCACGCCTGCTTGCACTTTTTTGCGACAGCTTGTGCATTGTCTTCTGTATGTGCGAGACAGTTTTTAACGCCCGTTTCCTCGCGATCAATAAAGATAGCCAGACTCCGAGTGCTCCAGAAAAGAGGGGAGGGATATGTGAAAAAACAGCCAGAAATTGTCGTCTCTCTAACCATTATTGTTTTCAGGTGGATGAGATGTTGAATAATGCTATTCGAATCACATGTTTTTGAACGCAGCCTTTGACTGAACATGCTTTGAAATTATGCTTGCTTGAAATTTAATGATACAGAATGTCAGTGACAGTATATGAACTGCATGGCTAATAACCTGATCGATATATTAATGATCTTCTGTCTGTATGGACAGGAAGGACGATGCAACAAGAGCTGCGATCCTGATATTCAGGAAGACTACTTTTGTGTCGGATCATGATGACGCGAGTTTGGATAGCGATAGTGCCGTCGTGTCTGGTTTGGCGATAGCGCATTTTTAGGAGTGATGAAGAGAACAAAGGAGATAGGGAGATGCGTGATATGTCAACAATATGGTTATTATTCATTATCGTTATAGGCCTGCTTTCTGGTTGCAAGACCGACATCAGGTATGTCGATGAAAAACCGAGTTCGATTGAACTACCAGAGGCTGTTGCCGGGCCTGATGTGATAACAACACCGCGTAATATTGTGTACCTGTCAATTGGTCGTTATGAAAAGACATTTATGCAGAATATACAGGCCAGAGGAAAGGAGATAACTGATTATGTGGTCGCCTTTGTTAATCCACGAGATGCTGCTACGGGTGAGTTGGAGTCATTGACGCCAGCCCAGAAACAAGATCTGGATAAGCTGGTTGCCTATAGAAAGGAATCCAATCCGAATGCCAGGATATATATCGCGATAGGCGGTTGGAGAGGAGATGATGACGGTTTCGATCTGGTGTTTGAAGAGATAGCGCGCAATATTGAAAAACGAAAGTTATTTATCTCTGACATAATGGCACTGGTTGAAGAGTATGGTGTTGATGGTATTGATATTGACTGGGAATACCCTAGGGTGCAATTTGCAGACGAATACGCTTTATTTGTCAGAGAACTTGCCAATGAACTACATAAACGGAATAAATATTTGTCGTCAGCAGTCATTGGTACCAGAGATAAAATGACAGATAGCGGGAATGCCGACGCATATCTGGATTCAACGTTAAGAGATTTTGATAGTATTAATCTCATGGCATACGACATGGAATTTGAAAATCACAGTACCTTTCAACATGCGATAGACAGTATTGATTACTGGGTGAACAAAAGAAAAGTACCACCGCAGAAAGTGATGTTGGGGTTGCCCGTCTATAGCCGAAACAATTGGCAAGATTGGAGCTACATCACATTACAACATCCGGATCAGGAAAATGAAGATACGTCGAGTTGGAACCAGAATGAATTTGGTGAGCTTGTCTCTCCGCAGGGCTACAGCGTTGTGAATGCATGCAGAAATAGCTTTGAATTTATACCTGATGTGGCCAAGCCAGCCGAAAACAAAACCAATTATTATAATGGGCTCCCCCTTATTATTAAGAAAACCGAGCTTGCATTATCAACGAAACTGGGTGGCGTCATGTTTTGGGAGGCGCCTCTCGATGCGGCGAAACCTGAGTATTCGCTGATCCATGCGGCCTATCAGGTC
Source organism: Aeromonas sp. S9(2024) (assembly GCF_041403185.1). Taxonomy (NCBI): domain Bacteria; kingdom Pseudomonadati; phylum Pseudomonadota; class Gammaproteobacteria; order Aeromonadales; family Aeromonadaceae; genus Aeromonas; species Aeromonas sp. S9(2024). The sequence continues at coordinate 12,854 of NZ_JBGLRE010000006.1, read as the reverse complement.
ATGAGCGGCATGACGGTTGATAATATTTGCACGCAAAATCCAGCCTGGGTTGCCGACCAGGCGCAGTGAGGGTTGGGAAACGAGTTTATGAACGGCAATGACAAAAGGAAAAGAAAAAGCCGGCACTGGGCCGGCTTGTCTCAAGACCTTGACTGTTAGTGGGAGGTCGCACCGGAGGCGCCGAGCCCGGTCTGGGAGCGGACGAACTGCGGCAGGAACTTGGCGTGTTCGTCGGCAGCAGCCTGGGACTTGTCGGTAACAGAGAAGAACCAGATCCCGACAAATGCCAGCCCCATGGAGAAGAGCGCCGGGTACTCGTAGGGGAAGATGGCCTGGGCATGACCCAACACCTTCACCCACACGGTCGGGCCCAGCACCATCAGGGTTACTGCGCTCGCCAGACCCAGCCAGCCACCGTAGACGGCGCCACGGGTGGTCAGACGGGACCAGAACATGGAGAGGAACAGCACCGGGAAGTTGCAGCTCGCCGCGATGGAGAAGGCCAGACCCACCATGAAGGCGATGTTTTGCTTCTCGAACAGGATCCCCAGACCGATGGCGACCACGCCCAGCACCAGGGTCGTCATCTTGGAGACGCGCAGCTCGTCGGCTTCGTTGGCCTTGCCCTTCTTCAGCACGCTGGCATAGAGGTCATGGGAGACCGCAGAGGCACCCGCCAGAGTCAGGCCTGCCACAACCGCCAGGATGGTGGCAAAGGCGACGGCAGAGATGAAGCCCAGGAACAGGCTGCCACCCACGGCGTCGGCCAGGTGGACTGCGGCCATGTTGGTGCCGCCGAGCAGGGCGCCGGTGGCGTCCTTGAAGGCCGGGTTGGTGCTGACCAGCAGGATGGCACCAAAGCCGATGATGAAGGTCAGGATGTAGAAGTAGCCGATGAAGCCGGTGGCGTAGAACACGGATTTACGCGCTTCCTTGGCGTCGCTCACGGTGAAGAAACGCATCAGGATATGGGGCAAACCGGCGGTACCGAACATCAATGCCAATCCGAGCGAGATGGCGGAGACGGGGTCGGAGACCAGACCACCCGGGCTCATGATGGCGGCGCCATTGGCGTGCACCTTGACCGCCTCGGAGAACAGGGTGCCGAAATCGAAGTTGACCGACTTCATCACCATCAGCGCCATGAAGCTGGCACCGGAGAGCAGCATCACTGCCTTGATGATCTGTACCCAGGTGGTGGCCAGCATGCCGCCAAACAGCACGTAGAGTACCATCAGGATGCCGACCAGCACCACGGCGATGTGGTATTGCAGGCCGAACAACAGTTCGATGAGCTTGCCGGCACCCACCATCTGGGCGATCAGGTAGAGGGAGACCACCACCAGAGAGCCGCAGGCGGAGAGGGTACGCACCTCGGTCTGCTTGAGGCGGTAGGAGGCCACATCGGCAAAGGTGTACTTGCCAAGGTTGCGCAGCCGCTCCGCGATCAGGAACAGGATGATGGGCCAGCCCACCAGGAAGCCGATGGAGTAAATGAGGCCGTCATAGCCCGAGGTATAAACCAGGGCGGAGATGCCGAGGAAGGAGGCGGCGGACATATAGTCACCGGCGATGGCCAGACCGTTCTGGAAGCCGGTGATACGCCCGCCTGCCGCATAGTAGTCGGAGGCCGAGCGGTTGCGCTTGGAGGCCCAGTAGGTAATGAACAGGGTCGCCGCCACGAACGCCACAAACATCACGATGGCCGGGATGTTGAGGGGCTGGCGCTGGACGTCGCCGGTCAGCGCATCGGCTGCCAGCAGGGGGGAAGAGGCCAGAGAGGCCAACAGCAGCAAAGACTTGCCTTTCATGATTGCACTCCCTTGAGGATCTTCTGGTTCAGCTCGTCAAACTCGCCGTTGGCACGGAACACATAGATGCCGGTCAGCAGGAAGGAGGCGAGGATCAGCCCCACCCCGACCGGGATGCCGCGGGTAATATTGGAGCCTTCGCTCAGCGGGGTGCCGAGCCAGGCAGGGTCAAAGGCGATAAGCAGGATAAACGCCAGGTAGAGCCCCAGCATCAAGGCCGAGAGGGTCCAGGCAAAACGCTGGCGTTTGGCGACCAGCTCCTGGAAGTTGGGATCTTGCTGGATCCTCAGATAGCTTTGCTGTTCCATTGCAGTTCTCCATGACATGAGTGTCAGCGGTGGATAAAGGGGGTTGCCCTGACGAGCAGCTTGGCTGCCCATGTAATCAAAATGTGAATTAAATGTTATTTGTGGACAATTAGACTTTGGGATAAGCCAGTGGCCCGCCCCGGGTGAGGCGTAGATAGATGAGAGCCGCGGTGATGGCGTCGGCAAGGGCATCGTGGACGGGCAGGGCAGGCAGGGCCAGATGATGGCAGATGGCGGCCAGGTGCAGATCGATGACTGCATCCGGGTAACGCCGATAGAGGCTGTCGTGATAGAGACGGCTCACCTCTATGCCCCGTTGGGGCAGGGTCAAGCCCCATTGTTTCTGGCAGGCCAGGTTGAGGATGCGCAGATCATAGGCGATGTGATAACCCACCAGTTCGCGTGGCCCGATAAAGGCCAGCAGCTGGCGCAGCGCGGCTTCCAGCGGCATGCCCTGCTGCAGATCCTGGTGGCGCAAGCCGTGGATGGTCACGGACTGGGCGGTCAGGCTGGCGGGGGGAAGCACCTTGATGGCAAGCGCCTCGCCGGTCAGCAGCCGGTTACTCTGGAGCCGTACTGCGCCGATGGCAACGATCTCGGCGCGGGCGGGATCCAGGCTGGTGGTCTCGAAATCGAGGGCAACCAGCTCATCTTGCGGCGGCGCGGCAAAGAGCGGGGCAAACTCCCCATCCCGAAAAGCGCGGCCATACCAGTAGCGTCGCAGGCAGTCCAGCATGCTCATTGTCTCAGACGAAAGTGCAAGGTGAGCCACTGCTGGAATTTTTTCACCTGATGCAGGGCATGGCGCAGCAGATCCCGCTCGCTGTGGCTGAGCTCATTGGCCTGCACCCGGCTGTCGCCATTTTTGAGCTGGCTGCGCAAGCGCAGGCGGATAAACAGCCGGAATGCCTCCGCCAGGTTGCTGCCATACTCGGCGCTGATGCGCTCGGCCGCCACCAGGGCATCGATGCGTGCCAGGGTAGCGGTTTCCAGTATGCCGGCCTCCAGCGCCAGCATGCGGATCCCGTGCACCAGCGGGAAGAGTCCGCCCCGCTTGAGATCCAACCCCTCGGCCGAACGCTCCAGCCGGCCAAACAGGGTGAGGGGAGCATGAAAGGCTACCGCCGGCCTCACCATCTCCGCCAGCAGATCCCGCCTGTCTCTCAGTTGCTCCCGCAAGGTGCGGGCAATGGGGGAGAGCAGAGTGCGATCCCCGGCAATGGGATGGGCATCGGCCAGGGTGGCAAGCCAGAGCAGCTCTGCCTCACTGGCCATGGTGCAGGCGCGGGTGATGGCGCTTTGCCACTGCTCCCCCGTTTTGACCCACTCCGGGTTGTTGACCATCACCTGGCCGGGGCAGAGAGGATAGCCGAGGTGCTCCAGCAGGGCGCTGAAGGCGGCCAGATCTGCTTCCTGGCCGGGCCAGTGCAGATCGGCAGGCAGGATCAGGGCATTGTCCTGATCGGTCTTGAGGATCTGTTCGCCGCGCCCCTCCGAGCCCAGCATCAGCAGGCACACCTTCTCCTGCACTTCGGGCGGGATCACCAGGGCGAACGCCTTGGCGATCAGCTGCTCGTTGACGGTGGCGATGAGCCTCATCAAAAAGGCGGTGTGAATGCCCTGAGCAAACAGGGAACGGGTCAGTTGCAGCTGCTCACGGGCTACCGCCTCCAGCGCAGGGAGTGTATCGGCGCGGGCGATGCGCAGGGTCAATACGTGTGAGTGGGTGGAGAAGAGCCCCAGCACCTGGGTGAGTTGCAGGATCCCGGCGACCTCTCCCTGATGCCAGATCACCAGCCGCTTGATGCGATGACGGGTCATCAGCAGCAGGGCATCGAACAGATAGCTCTCCTGCGGCAGGCCGATCAGGGGGGCTGGCGTCAGCAGGGAGAGCGGCGCCGTCAGGGGCAGCCCTTTGAGGGTCAGGGCATGCAACAGGGTCTTGCGGGTGGCAAGGCTCAGGCTGCCGTCCCGGGCGGGATAGATGAGGCAGTCGCTGCTCTTGGCCACCATGGCTTCGGTAGCTGCCAGCAGCGACAGGCGATTGTCGACGACAAGAGGCGGCTGCAGGTGTTCGGGGGCGATCCGGGTCAGGATAAACTCCGCCAGGTTCTTCTGGCCCAGTTGCTCACGCTGCTCCTGCTGGCGCTGACGCTCTGCCAGGTTGGCGGTGAAGTAGCTGGCAAAGGCGGGATCCTGCTCGCACAGGGCCAGAAAGGTCTGCCTAGGGATCAGCTGGCAGAGGGTATCTTCCAGAGCGGTGAAGGTGTGGCGGCAGTGGCCATCAAACTGGGCCCGCACATCGAACAGATCATCGCAACCATAGTCACCAAATTGATGATGGGGGGCGGACTCCTCCACCGCACCCTTGATGATGAGATAGAGACCGGGGGGCGTGTCGCCTGCGCTGAGTACCGTCTCGCCGGCGCGAAAGTAACAGATTGATAGGCTCTGCTCGAGCCGCTGGCGGGCGTCGGCGGCCAGATTGTCAAACGGTGGGCGGGCGAAGTTGAAGAGTGTTGTCATGGCGATCCCTGGCCAGTGATATGGACTCAGTCTGACAAAGTGACCGGGGGGCAGCCAGCCGACTTTAGTCGCACTGGGCGCTCGCATGCACTCCCGGGCAGGAAAATGGCGGGCTCCCTGTACCTGATGGTAACACTCTGATAACGTTGTGGTATGACCAGTTGATACTCAGGAGAGGCAGAGGGAAATGGAGAAACCAAGGGTCAAGTGCGAGATCCGGGACGGCATCGCCGAGGTGATGTTGACGCGAGGAGACAAACTCAATGCGCTGGACAGGGCCATGTTCAGTGCCATCGACGAGACGCTCGGCCAGTTACAGCGGCACAAGGGCTTGCGGGCGGTGATCCTCCATGGTGAGGGGCGGGCATTTTGTGCCGGGCTTGATGTGAAGTCCATGCTCAAGCAGCCGGTGGCGGCCCTCGAGATCCTCAGGCGCGAGGCGGACGAAGCCACCAACCTGGCCCAGCGGGTGGCCTATGGCTGGCATCAGTTACCTGTGCCTGTCATCGCGGTGACTAAGGGGGTCTGTTTCGGTGGCGGCCTGCAGATCGCGCTCGGTGCCGATTTTCGCTTCAGCACGCCGGATTGCCGCTTCTCGGTGATGGAGATCAAGTGGGGCATCATCCCCGACATGAGCGGCAGCGTCACCATGCGTAACCTGATGGGAGTGGACAGCGCCATGGAGCTGGCCATGACGGGCCGCGAGCTGCTAGCCCCGGAGGCGAAAGGCCTCGGTCTGGTCAGCCGGGTCTGCCCGGATCCGCTGGGGGAGGCGCGGGAGTTTGCCAGAACGCTCATCACCAAGTCCCCCGATGCGCTCGCGGGGATCAAGCAGCTCTACAGCCAGGCGTGGGCGCGCAGCGACGAGGCGATGCTCAAGGAGGAGACCCGCTTGCAAAAGCAGATCCTGGGGCGCCCCAACCAGTGGCGGGCCACTATCAACAGCCTGCTGCGCTGGCGCCTGCCGTTCGGCCCCAGGCGCAACACCCTCTGAGCCGGAAACCTCTACAAGGGAAATAAAAAATGGCAGCCTAGGCTGCCATCATTACGATCTTAACAGTATGTTTTTATTGGTTTTAGTATTTTCACTGCCCCAAAGTTGTCCACGGCTATTGAGCGGCGATGACTGTCACTCCGGCAGTTCTTCCAGCTTCGCTTCGAGTTGCAGGCGGTTGGTGTAGCCCTGGTTGGTCAGGCCGTGCACCACCTGGGTGAGCAGCCAGTAGGCCTCATCGATCTGCGGCTTGAACCCTCTGACCGTGGTGGGTTGTTCCGGGTAGAGTTCGGGGTGGCCCTTGGCGAGGGTGATATCGAACTCGTCCACACCGCGCTGTAGTTTCTCCCATTCTGCCCGAGCGGCCTGCATGGCGTTGGCTTGGGTTGCGTAGATGTGGCGCAGCTCCTTCACGTTCTCGTTGCTCCCGACCAGCAGCTCGTTCTCCTTCTTGTTGACGACTACCCCGGGCGGCAGGGCCGGTTCCTCTTTCGGCTTGGTCGTCTTGCGCCTAACCTCCACTTTCTTCTTTTCGGCTTTATTGTGGTCTTGCCAGTAGGTGGTGACGCCAGTGTAGGCGTCGCGGTCGGCTACCGAGAAGCGGTGCTGGTCGCCGTCCTGGCGGGTGATGGTGATGGCGGGCAGCGGTAACCCGCTGGCGGTGGAGCCCTGACCCGCCTTGATGAACTGCAGGCGGACTGACTTGACGGTGGCGATGGCATTGCACTGGTCCGCCAGTCGGGTGAGGAAGGCGAGATCGCTTTCGTTGGTCTGGTCGATGTGGTCGATCTGCTGGCCCTTGAAAGTCTCTCCCACGCAAGGGGTGAGCGAGTAGGGGGTCGACACCTGCTCCACGATGCTCTGGTGCCAACTGCGCTCGTGCAGCTTGTTCATGCCACCGCGCAGATAGGCCGACTTGCCCCTGATGGTGAGCACATCCGGCGCGTCGCTGTGCTCCACCTCATCGATGTGATAGGTGCCCTTATCGACCAGGGCGCTACCCTGCCAGCCAATGAAGGCCCGCAGGCTGGCGCCCCGGCGCGGCATGGCGAGTTGACCGTCACTGTCATCGAGAGTGATCTCGATGGTGTCGGCGGTGAAGCCGCGGTTATCGGTGATGGTCATGCTCATCAGGCGCGGGCGGATGGCGGCGGAGATGTCGCTGCCATCGACCGTGACCTGATAGGCCGGCACGGGATGCCCCTGGCATCGAGGGGGTTGGTGAGGCCGATATTCTGGGCCAGCTGGCTGGCGAACGAGGCGAAGTCCATCAGAGGATCCCCCCGAGCAGCTTGCCGGCGCTGTTGATGAGCTTGCCCGCACCGAGGCGGCCGAACAGGTTGCCAGCGGTGCGGCCGAGCAGGGTGTTGCCCAGCGTGCTGTCGTTGTCATCTACCCGTTTCATCTTGATGGTGAAGTCAATCTGGCGGGCGGTGCCGTCGCTGAAAAACGCGGTGCGGGTGGTGCTGATGCCCTCAATCACGAAGGCGCCACGCATCACGCCGTCACCCTGGATGAGGGGGAAGGCTTCACTGCTGTCGCCCATCTGGCGCAAGAGGTCCAGAGACACGGGGCCGCCGGTGAGTGAATCGCCCCTACTTTCCTCGACACCCCAAGAGCCTCAAACTGAGGTCATTCAGGAGGTGTTATGAGCAAATAGCAACGTTACACGGAAGAATTCAAACTGGCCGTCGTCAAGCAAGTGACTGAGCGCAATTATCCAGTGGCAGAGGTTGCTGAGCGGCTTGGTGTTTCCAGCCACAGTCTTTACGCCTGGATCAGTGTAGTGGTCTAATCATCCCAGACACCATTTTAGGTGGTACAGTCGCCACCATAACCTGAGGTGTTCAATGACAAGACTACGTCGCTCATATACTGCTGAATTCAAACTCGACGCCGCATCCCTGGTGCTCGACCAGGGATATTCTGTCCCTGAAGCCAGCCGTTCACTGGATGTCGGTGAAACCGTACTGCGCCGCTGGGTTCAGCAACTGCAATCCGAACGCAGTGGCACAACCCCAATCGGCAAAGCACTGACTCCGGAGCAGCAAAAAATTCAGGAGCTGGAAGCCCGCATCAACCGGCTCGAACGTGAAAAGGACATTCTAAAAAAGGCTACTGCTCTCTTGATGGCGGACGAGTTCACACGTACGCGCTGATAGACCGATTAAGGGAGCAAGCCCCCATCACCTTGGTCTGTTGCGCTTTCGATGTTCCCACTTCCTGTTTTTTACGATTATCTGGCCCGCAGGCGGGCGATTAACTGTGAGCGTATGCAGCAGCGCTGTGAGTTGCGCCGTTTGTTCAAAGCGAGCCGGAACTCAGCGGGCAGCCGCGCCTTGATGTCGATGATGCGAGAGTTGGGGTATCAGATTGGCCGATTCAGAATACGGAACCTTGATGAAGGAAGCCGGGCTGGCATCCAAACAGCGGGGCGCACACCGCTATAAGGTGGCACAGTCTGAACGACCGGACATTCCCAATCTGCTGGCCCGCGAATTTGATGTCCAGCAACCCAATCAGGTGTGGTGTGGCGATATCACCTACGTCTGGGCAGGTGGTCGTTGGCATTACCTGGCAGCGGTTCTTGACCTGTACACCCGGCGGGTCGTGGGCTGGGCGATGTCTGATAAGCCTGATGCAGAGCTGGCCATCAAAGCACTGGAGATGGCCTATCAGCAGCGGGGTTGCCCATGCGGTGTGCTGTTTCACTCCGACCAGGGCAGCCAATATGGCAGCCGGGCATTTCGGCAACGACTGTGGCGCTATCGCATGACCCAGAGTATGAGTCGACGTGGAAACTGCTGGGATAACGCCCCGATGGAACGGTTGTTCAGAAGCCTGAAGTCAGAGTGGCTTCCGGCTATGGGATATATGAGCTTGCGAGAGGCAAAACGAGATATCAGTTATTACCTGATGGATTACTACAACTGGCGGCGTCCACATCAACACAATGACGGGATACCGCCAGCAAAAGCCGAGGTTCGGCCTAACCAAGTGTCCGGATTTAGTTGACCACACACACTATTGCGAACCAGGACATGCTTCGAAGGCGACCTGACAAGGTGGGGTCGTGCTGATGAACTGTTTCAGTTGTGCACGAGTGAGCTTTTGCCTGGTCAATACATGCTCCATGCGATCCATCGCCACCAGGTGAAACCAGTTTTTACCTAAATCGATGCCGTAAATGTAAATCTGCGATTGGGTCATGATCAGCCTCCTTGATGCTGGCTCCAGCATAGCGGGGTGGATGGAGCAGACCATCCCATTAGGCCGCCGCGTACTTTGCCAAGCTGTCAGGGTAAGGTTCGCCTTCATCCGGGAGCATGCGTCCACACATCCCATCCGCAGACTGTGTCGAATGATGAATGTCCACCCGGGCGGTTATTACGCCTGGCAGTACCAGCCTTTATCTGCCCGAGCCCTGGAAGACCAACGCCTCCTGGGCCAGATCAAGCAATGTTGGCTAGAAAGCGGGGGCGTCTATGGTTATCGCAAGATCCGGGATGACCTGCGAGAGATGGGCGAGACCTACGGGAAACACCGAGCAGCGCGATTAATGCGTCATGAGGGTTTACGTTCACAAACCGGTTATCGTCGCCGTCCCGGTCATTATGGTGGCTGGCCAGCAGTAGTTGCACCGAATCATCTTGAGCGCCAGTTCGATGTGACTGAGCCAAATAAGGTCTGGGTAACGGACATCACTTATATCCGAACCCATGAAGGCTGGCTCTATCTGGCCGCGGTATAGGATTTGTTCTCACGACAAGTCATTGGTTGGTCAATGAGGCCACGGATCGACCGAGAGTTGGCCATCAGCGCGTTACTGATGGCGGTGTAGCGACGACGACCCGAGCAGGAAGTGTTGGTTCATTCCGACCAAGGTAGCCAGTTTAGCAGCTATGACTGGCAGGATTTTTTGCGGGAGCACCGGCTCAAGGCCAGCATGAGCAGACGCGGCAACTGTCACGATAACGCGGTGGCGGAGAGCTTCTTCCAGCTCCTAAAACGCGAGCGGATCCGACGTAAAACCTATGCGGATCGCGAGGAGGCCCGGCAGGATGTGTTCGATTACATTGAAATGTTTTACAACCCCAAGCGTCGGCACAGTTTCAACAATGGGCTATCGCCAATAGAGTGTAAAAAGCAATATTTCGAAAGGCTCAAAAGTGTCTAGAGAAGCCGGGGCGATTCACACATCCAATAACACACATTATTAGAGTAAAGCTTCTGTGACCAACGTGGGTTCTGTTTTTATATTCCGCCAATAAATAATAAAGGAGCCTATTTTTAAAAATAGGCTCCTTTATTGGTTAAATTCATTTAAATGATTTTAATTATATCATTGCACAATTCCAATGTCAATATTTTCAATATCATTAGCGGTAATTCCATCTAGCAGGACTTGGTCTACATAATATTTTTCACCAATTCGGTACCCAATGCCGCGTCCAATATCTGCATTAATAAATCCATATGTTTTTACAAAGTCATTTCCTTTCTCAAGGATTTTTGAACCGCTCAAATGCATATATATCATTTGGTTTTTAGGTAGGGTTTCCGGATTGAAACTTAGTTCGGTAAGTAGGTGGGTCTCTGTTTTATAGAAAGGTTTTTTAGGCGCTTCATATATGAATATTTTAGAAACTGTTACCCCTTTAGATAATTCTTTGTCTAATACTATAGTTCGTATGGAGTTATCATTTTCAACGATAACCCCATAATTAAATGGAACTTGGTATATGTTTATAGGTTCTACACCCCAATATCTACCCATAGCATCCGCATTATGGTAAGAGTCGAACCTATCGCTGAGCTTAATCAATCTTGAGAAATTAAAGTCAGGAATTAAAATGTTCTTATTACCATCCATTTTAGATGACTTTATAATTTCCCCTCTAACAATCTCCTGATAATGAGTTGCACTGTAAGCTCTATAAATAAGATGATAGGATGGTATGAAGTATGAAAGAAGGAAGAACAGAGGCAATAAATTTATATATATAGATGTTTTGAGGCTATTTACATTGAAAATGTTGGCCACAAAAGCAAACATTATAAGTAAAAACACTAAAGTACCATTGCCACTTCTTTCAGGAATTACAGGCGCTCCTATTAACATTAGCGCTGACAGAACTGATGTGAAAAAGAAGAAAATAGCAGCCTTGGCTACAAGGTTATTATTTTTATTCTGCTCATGATTTTTTATTAAGTTGAAAGCTACTGACACAAAAATTGTGATTAGAAAAATCTGCCAATAGCTCCCCATCATAGCAGAAAACCTGGTCAAAACATGCTCGTCAACTCGCCATGAAATACTTTGGCTATACCAGTTTATGAATGATATATGTTGAGCGCGTATTGAGTTACCAGGAGCAAGAATAAGCACTAACCACCCAAGTAATGTCCCTGCAGAGCCGACTGCAAACTTTATATTCTGGTTTTTTTGTCTCTCAGCTAAAAAGAAGATCCACAAAAAAATGCTAAATAAACATGCAAAGATACCAGTATTTTCATTGGTACACCCAGCAATAATACCAGTAACAAAAAGGCACAGGGTGTGTAGATAAAATCCTGAGGTTTTCTTTGTTAATGACACGAGCAAGTTTATATATATAAGAATGTAGAGATTTGTCCAGAGATAATTGGCGGATCCTACAATCCAAAATGATGTTTGCCCCAGATTTGTATTCGCTACCCAATAAGATAAAAATACAACAACACAAATTGCAATGTCATTGAAATTTATTTTTCTATTGGTTAGGTTAGCAGGGAGATATGATATGAGAAACACCAGCGCTATAAGTGCTAATGAATTAAGGGCTGAATATACTGGTTTGCTTAAATAATAAAGCATTGTGCTGCTGGTAATGTCTGCCGAAAGGCGTCCACTCCATGACATATAATGGTTGTATATTTTTGCTATATCCCCACCATTAAAGAAATAGGAGTAATCATCTGAATGCAATGGCGTATACATCTGAACTGGTAATACAAGGTAAAATAAAACAGCAAAAACAACAAGCAATAATGTAATATGTCTATTTTTAAGTATAAAAGGCATTTCTTCACCTTGGCCAATAATGGATATTTATAATAACGGAGCTGACAACCACATTATTTATATATCTATGGTTATAATTTCAAGCGTAGGATTATACACTAACAAAAGGCTATGTCCCAATTACGTGTTGCATGGGGCGCTCCAGCGCCTCATGCAAACACGCTTTGATATTCACACCCCTTCCGTAACGCTCCAGCATCCTGCACCAACCCAGATAGTTCTTCAGGTAGTGGGTCGCCACACCATGAAATCGATCCATCCACGCTTTCAACCGATGGTGATATCCGTTCACGTGCTGGATGTGATACGCACCGACCACTCGCTCTCCCTGACGATTGTGCACCACTTGATGTGTCACTCCCTGTGCCTGGCTGAAACTGGCATACACTCCCGCACCATCGCTACACAGCACGGCCTCCGGTGACACCAGCGGCTTCAGGAGCGCTATCACCGTCTCGGCATTCATCTGCTCCATCTGAAAATCCGCATGATGGCCTGCCCGGTCTTGCACCACCATCACCGGGATGTAATCCGACCCGGTGCCACGGGTTCGTCCTTTACCACCACGATGCCGTGGCGGACGCGGCAGCCCCCGTTGCCCCTTGAACGACTCGAGGAAGAAGGTCTCATCGACCTCAACGATGCCCTCTTCCCATGTGGCTTGATGGTCAGCCATCGCCCGTAAGAAGCGGTAGCGCCAGAGGAAGGCTGTATTTTTGCTGACCCCGCAACGTATTGCTGCCTGGCGAACGGTCAGTCCTTCGATGAGGGCTTGCGCGTAGTCTTCCCAGCACTGGGCTTTGCGCAACCTGGCCAGGGGGGGTCTTGGTGAGCACGGAGCTGGTGCGCAGGCACAGTTTGCAACGGTAGCGGCGCAGTCCCCGACTCCAACCCCAGGGCGCCAGCTGAGCGGCTTCGGTCTGACAATGAGGGCAACCGTTGCATGCTGGTAACTGGGTATTGAGCGAGGTAATGGGGTGTGGAGACATGAGCTCCTGCCGGGCAACACGGCGTTGGCGCAGGGTCAGCTGAGGAAACAGTGTAGTGGTCTAATCATCCCGGACACCGTTTTAGGTGGTACAGTCGCCACCATGACCAGAGGTGTTCAATGACAAGACTACGTCGCTCATTTACTGCTGAATTCAAACTCG